>JAIRSC010000114.1 GCA_031255645.1 Treponema sp.
GGCCGCCGCCCGGCTCTGGGCCTGGGACGGATGGAGCGCGTACCGGTCGGCGCTTGTTTTTTTGTCCACCGCGGTTGAAATCAACACCCGGCCGATTCTCGTCCTTGCCAGGATCGACGGAAAACGGGTATTTTCCCCAAGGGTCGAGCGGTCGTCGCTGGGATTTTTCCGTATCGGCGCTCCACGGGCCGCCGCCGGGGGCCAGGCTTCCGGCAAAGACCGGGGCGGAAGTCCCGGCCCCTGGGCCGAAGGCGCGCTCGGTATCCGGGAGCCGCCGCCGGAGTTTCCCCTCGCCTCTGAGGATTTTCCCGCCCTTGTTATCGTCCCCGGCCTGGCTTTTGACCGGCGGGGCGGCCGTCTGGGCCGGGGCCGGGGTTTCTACGACCGCTTCCTCGCCGGCTTGGACTCGGGAACGCTGCCGGGGCTGCCCTCCGGCCTTTCGTTTACGGTCTGCGGCCTGTGCCTGGAACTCCAGATCGCCGCCGCCGTTCCGGTAGAAGACCACGACAGAAAAATGGATATAGTTCTCACGGAAAGCGGGTTTTACACAGCGCCCGTGCTTTAGAAACAACCGGCTATCGCGTTTTCGACGCTCTCAAGATCGCAGCGTATCCGGGCCACGGCTTCGGTTTGTTGTTCCAGGGCCTTGAGCCTGGCGGGAACGGCGATGCGTTCTCCCGTGGCCCGGTAAACCGTGTCCGCGTAACGCGCGGGGTGTTCCACCGCGAAAACCACAATGTCGCCGTAAAAGTCCGCGCCGGTTTTTTCGGCGGCGGCAAACGCCACGGCGCTTTGGGGATCGAGAAAAATCCCGTACCGTTCCCGGACTTTTTTCATCGTTTGCAGCGTCGTCTCATCATCAATGCTTTCGGGAAACACCATGTTTTTCATTACCACCGGGGCTTCCCGGTAAAAAGTCGCAAGCCGTTCAAGATTCGACGGCCGCGTTATGTCGAGCCTCGGTGAATTGGTGGCGACAAGCGGCCGCCGGCTGAACTCCCGCCCCCTGATAAAAGCGCCCGCCGCGTTGTTGCTGTTCATCGCGGCGATAAAACTGTTTACCGGCATCCCGAATTTCCAGGCGTAGAGCCCCGTGATAAGGCTGCCCAGATTTCCGGTCGGCAGGCTGAAGGCCAGTTCCCCGGCAAGGCTTTTTTTAAGCTGAATAAAGCCGTACAAAAAATAAAAAACCTGGGGCAAAAGACGCCCCGGATTAACGGCGTTCGCGCTGGTAAGGTTATGGCGTTCCGCGAAAGGCCTGTCGTTGACAAGCGCGGTAACAAGCGCCTGGCAGTCGTCGGCCGTGCCCTCGACCTGTATGGGAATGATGTTCCCGCCCCGGTTTACGCAGTCTTTCGCTTCGATGCCGAGTATCGGAAAATTTTCGGGATACAGCAGCGCCGCGGTAATGCCCCGGCGGCCGAGAAAAGCCCTGGCGACGCTGATTCCCGTTCCCCGCACCGCGGAAACAACCATCGTCCGGGCGGACCGGGCGGAAAGCATCTCTTCCAGAAGCGCGGCCAAAAACGTAATCGCGAAATCGAGAAAGGTTCCGGTGGGGCCGTTGTAAAGATTGAGGATGGAGAGCCGGAGGCCGTCCTCGGCGGAGCCCGCTTTTCCGCCGGGCGCGGAGTCTTCGTTCCCGCCGCGGGTTTCGGGACCAAGGCGGATCAACTCGGGCTCGAAAGCGGCAGCGCTTGCCGCTATCCGCGCCGCGGCGGCGGAATCAAACTCTCCCTCAAAAAGCACGGGTATAAGGGAAGAAAGCATTTCGAAGAAACCGGTTTCCTCGTCCATATAAAGCATAAACTCGCGCAGATCAGGCGGCGATTCGGGCACAAAAAGGCCGCCTTCTTCCGGCAGGCAGCGCAGAACGGCCGTCCTGAACGACACGGAAGCGCCGCCGGATCTGGTTGACACAAAGCGCATGTTATAAAGTGTAGTTAGGGATGATAAAATCTTCAAGCAAGTGTATACTGCCAAGTGTATACTGCAGACGGACGCGCATGAAGCATATAACCATAGCCGATATAGCCAGGGAAGCCGGTGTCTCAAAGGCGACCGTTTCAAGGGTGTTGTCGAAATCAAACCTGGTCAGCGAAAAAACCGCGAACCGGATATCGTCGGTAATTGAAAAATACTCGTATATTCCCAACGTACTTGCCCAGGGGCTTGCCGGCAAGCCCACCCGTAACATAGGCGTCATCGTAGACGAGTTTCCCAACAATTTTTACATCGATCTTGCCGACGGTATCGACAAGGTTGTTTCGGCAAACAACTACACCTTCCAGGTGATGAGCTCCCAATGGGAACCCGAACGGGAACTGGAAGGCGTACATTCCATGCTGAAAAGCCGGGTAGACGGCCTGCTTATTACGCCCGTATCATGCGATTCGCCCGCCGTGCTGGAATTAAAAAAATCGGGAATTCCCTTTGTCCTGATAAACAGCAAATCCGAAGACCCGGACGTTTCGTATGTGTGCTGCGACAATTACAAAGGCGGGGCTTTGCTCGCCGAACACGTCAATTCCCTCGGTCACGAACAGGTGATCATCGTTTCCGTGTTCGATCACGAAACCGTGCGCGACAGGATACGGGGCTTTGAAGATACCCTTCGCGCCGGGGCGCTTCCCGTCATCAGGTACGCAAACGCGAAGACCTATAACGACGGCTACGAACTTGCCCCGACAGTCGCGGAATACGGCTCGATTACGGAAAAGAAAACCAGCCTGTTTGTAACCAACGATTATGTGGCAATCGGTTTTATAACGCGTTTTCTGGAAATGGGCATTTCCATTCCCCGCCAGGCGGCGGTCGCCGGGTTCGACGACATTCGCCTTTCCTCGATTTGCCGCGTCCCGTTAACGTCGGTCTCCCAGTCGGTATGCGAAATGGGCCGCACCGCCGCCGAATATCTGCTGAACCTGATTAAGAAAAGCAGCCGGTTTCCGTTCAGAAAACTGATAGATCCCCATCTTGTGATACGGGAATCGACAAAGATGTAAGAACTTTGCCCTAAAAGCTTTCCCTGTCGAAAGGCGGATTCCCGTGCAGCAAACCCCACTACAAATGAAAAACGCCGGAATAAGTCTCCGGCGTTTTTCATAACCTGTTTACCGCAGCGAATGCTGCCCGGCACAGACCAGGTTTGACGAATCAGTTACAGGACTTGGGACACGCCGAAAAACGCTCAATTGCGTTTTTCAGCGCTTCCTTAGCGAGTCCCGCCCCAAGCGAGAGCGTCAATTTGGGCGGCGTTTTCTTTGGTAGCTACAGTTACGCCGGTATCAACCTGTTTCGGAACAGATTTTTTGTTGTATACATCCACCCCGGTCTGGAGACCTTCATAGCCCATGACAAAGGGATTCTGGACCATCGTGGCATAGAGAACATTCTGCTCAATAAGAGATTTGGTGTCAGCGGACCAGTCAAAACCAACAAATTGAACTCTGCCCACTTTTCCGGCCTGAATAATGCCGTTTCCGGCGCCGATGGTAGAACCTTCATTGGTCGCATAAATTCCGGCAAGATCGGGATTGGCGGTCATAAAATCGGTGGCAAGGTTAAGCGCCTTGGTTTTGTCACCGTCGGAATACTGGGTACCAACGATGGTAATGTTGGGATATTTGGACTTGACCTGGTTTTCAAAACCGGACTGCCGGGCCAGGGTCGTTCCCGCACCCGCCTGATGGTTAATGATGGCAATTTTGCCCCTCCCGCCGATAGCTTCCGCAAGTTTGTCCGCAGCCATGGCCCCGGCGGCAACGCTGTCGGTGGACAAGAAAGAATCATACACATCGGTATTGGCGGCGGAGTCAATAATGACGACGATAATTCCGGCTTTTTTCGCTTTTTCAACCGCCGGAACAATAGCGTCGGCGCTAAGCGGAGCCACCATAAGAATATCAACTTTCTTGGTGATGGCGTCTTCAACCATCTGGAGCTGAGTCACAGAGTCCAATTTAGTGGGGGGCGCATTGAACGTTAAATCAATGTTGCCCAGTTCTTTGGCCTTGGCTTCGGTTCCGGCTTTTACCTTTTGCCAATGTTCGTCCTGCGAGTCCATGGCAATAAAAATAGCCTTGATCTTACCACTGCTCTGCTGGTTTGGTCCGGCAAATACCGACGCTGCTCCCACAATCGCGATGATCAGCACCGCAAATAAAACGATTTTTTTCATGTCTTCCTCCTGTATATTTTTTGATCCTCAAAAGAAGATCAATTTTCCCGTTATTCTTTCCGTTGAATCCGATCCAGAAATACAGATCCAACAATAACCAAACCAATGACAATCTTCTGGATGAAGGGGGATACCCCGACCAAATTCAATCCATTTCGCAGTACGCCGATAACAAAGGCCCCAATAAACGTACCCGCGGCGGTCCCCTCGCCGCCCATGGTACTGGTTCCCCCGATAACCGAAGAAGCTACCGCGTCAAGTTCGTAACCGTCGCCGGCGGTTGGCTGGGCCGAAATAATACGGCCCGCCATGATTAGTCCCGCGAAAGCGGCCAAAAGGCCGGAAAATATGTAGACCGCTAAAATCACTTTCTTGGTATTCACCCCGGAAAGTCTGGAAGCCTCAAAGTTACTTCCCGTGGCGTAGATATGCCGGCCCAGTTTGGTTTTGCCTAAAATAAATCCGAAAATTATCACCAACAGCACCATAATGATTACCGGATTCGGAATACCCAGCGTAGATTCGGTACCGAACTGGGTAAAACTCTTGGGAAGGCCGCTGATCGGGATTGCCTGGGTCAGCGTAAGGGCCACCCCCCGGGCTATCGTCATGGTTCCCAGCGTAGCGATAAAAGGGGGAATACGAGCGAACGCGACCAGGCTCCCGCCCACGGCGCCCGAAACCATACCGGTAAAAAGGCCGGCAATAATAGCAATAGGAACGGGAACGCTGGCCTGCATACAAAGCCCGGAGATCATTCCTGCCAGAGCTATGTTGGATCCGATGGAAAGATCAATCCCGCCGGTAATGAGTACATAGGTTTGCCCAATGGCGATAATCGCGATAACCGCCGTTTGGGTAGCGACGGTAAGCAGATTGTGAACCGAAAAAAAGTACGGACTTAAAAACGTAAAAACCAAACCCAGCAAAAAAAGACCGCTGAAGGTAGAAAATAACTGCTTTTGGGAACGGAAGTTTATCACATTCCATTTTCTTTTTGCCACCGTTTCGGCCATCATACAAGCCCCCTGTTAGTATTGTGTTGCATATTTAAGAATCTCCTCCTGGTTGGTATCGCCGGCTTTTAATTCCGCGGTAATTTTGCCGTTGCACATAACCAAAATCCGGTCCGCCATACCCAGAATTTCAGGCAGCTCGGAAGATACGAACATGACCCCAATACCATTTCGTTTTAACTCGTTCATAATATTGTAAATTTCTATTTTTGAAGCTACATCTATGCCCCTTGTGGGCTCGTCAAAAATAACGATTTTAGCGTCCCTCATGAGCCACTTGCCCACAACCACTTTTTGCTGGTTCCCGCCGGAAAGATTACGTACATATTGATCTATGCTGGGGGTTCTAATTTTTAGGCTGGTAACCATAGCCTCGGCTTTTTTCCCTTCCAATTTTCTCGAAATAATACCTAGCCTGGAGAATATGTCCAGGCTGGGCAGTGTAATGTTTTCGGTTAACGTCATTTTTACACAAAGACCGTCTCTTTTGCGGTCTTCCGGAGCGCAGAACAGACCCAGGCTTATGGCATTGCTGGGGGCGTGTATTTTAACTGGTTTGCCGTCAATCAAAATTTCACCGCCGCTTGTTTTATCCGCGCCGGAAACGGCCCGGACGGTTTCCGTACGTCCCGCCCCCATAAGACCGGCGAAGGCAAGAAGCTCTCCCTGGTACAGATCAAACGAGACATTTTTGACCCCGACCCCATGAGGCGAAGACAGATTCCTTACTTCCAATACTTTTTTTCCGCGTTCAACCTCCACATGGGGAAATTTTTCCGTCAGGGCGCGGCCAACCATATAACTGATAATTTCCGGCAGGTTCGTTTCGGCGAAATTCAGTGTTTTAATATATTTCCCGTCCCTGAGTATTGTAACTCTGTCCACAATACGGGAAAGTTCTTCCAGTCTATGGGAAATATAAATTATGCCTTTTCCCTCGCTTTTTAGCATGGCAATAAGCTTGAAAAGCTCTTCGATTTCCTTTTCTGAAAGCGCCGATGTAGGCTCATCCATGATAATAATATTGGCATTCATCGAAAGGGTTTTACAAATTTCCACCATTTGCTGTTTGGATACGGGCAATTTTCTTACCGGAGTGGAAGAATCTATATCCAAATCCAGGGCTTTAAGATAGTTTTTGGTTTCTTCGTTTTGTTTTTTTTCGTTGAGAACAACCGCGGAAGAAAATTCCCTGTTCAGAAAAACATTTTCCGCCACCGTTAAATGGGGACACAGGTTCAGTTCCTGATGAATAATACCGATACCCATAGCCTGAGCGCTCTGGGGCGTAAGATCATGAAGCAATTTTTTCCCATTTATGTAAATGTCTCCGGAATCTTTGGTATATACTCCGGATATGATCTTCATAAGAGTGGATTTTCCCGCTCCATTTTCTCCAAGCAGGGCGTGAACTTCTCCCGGTCTTAGGTTGAATTGAACATCCTGTAGGGCCATGACCCCGGAAAAAGACTTATTCACATGTTCCGCATTTACCAAATCAGCCATTGTTGTTCCTTACGGCTTATGAAACCGGTTTCATTTTCATGTTCACAAAATACTTCATATACCAAGCACTATTTAAAACCAATTTTTTCGGTTTGTCAATCTTTTTTTGTTCTTTTTTCTTGCTGGCGGGCCGCGGCTTTGGCAAGAAACGGCCCGTTTTCTACAATAAAACGGCTGTGGGTTCCTTCGCCGATTTTTCCGCCTTCGTCAAACGCGGCAACCTCGAATTCAAGACGGCGGCCGGCGGCGGCCGTTAGTTCGGCTTCGGCCCGGACGGTTCCGCCGGGAACGCTGGCGGCAAGGTGTTTTACGCAAAGCTCCGTCCCCACCGTGGAAAAGCCGTCCGGGAGCAGGTCCTGAACGGCCGCCGCCGCGGCATATTCCATAAGGGCGACCATCGCCGGAGTCGCGTAAACATCAAGGGCGCCGGATACCCAGGACGAGGCGGTATTGGTTTCGTCTACTTTTTGGGCGGCCTGGGCTTTCAGTCCCGGCACAAGCGAGGGAAAATCCATAATGAGAAAATTACTACGAATGACCGATGGAAACCATAGTTGGCCGGGGCTTTACCTTCCCCTGCCCGGAAAGATCAACATATTGGGGAGAAGGGAGATCAAAATCAGCAAAAAGTTTTTCTGTCTTTTTTCGGTGATATTCCGCTTCCTCGGCTACAGTCATCCCGGCAGTTTCATCCTGAAGCTTGAGCCGTATGGCATGAATTTGCTTTACCGGTTCCAGGGCCTTTTTCATAAGCGGATCATTGAGTATACGGGGATCATTCATATAATCCTGAATCGTCTTCATAAATCTCCAGCACCTCCTTGGGTTTATAAATCCCGATGCTCTTATACAATTCCCGACCATTTACCCGCCGGACATGCTCAATAGTCCAGGGCCGGACTATATGAGTAAAATTTAAACTTATAATGAAGTCTAAGCCATTAACCGCCGCTACCGCAATATGGGCGGCATCCGTCTCATAATTTGGAGAAATGGCCTTCTCCTGTATGTAAAGAGTTGCAAGTTTTTTAACTTCATCGGTGATATCAAGAAACTTAATACCATATTCAACAAAGAGCGCTGCCATTTTCTTCTGTTTTTCCAGATTAGGGTCGTTCGCTATTTCATCAGTTGTAAGAGAAGATGTATAGGACTCATATTCTCCGGCTTTCATTAGGTCAAAAATCCGGCGAACCTGGGCTTTTAATTCCGGATATGGCGGTACACTACGTTCCTCATAATAAAAACTGAACATGGTCGTTTCGAGGTATATTTTAGTAATAGCCATCACCTTTCTCCATGGCGGAATGTCCTGAAAACGTTTATACCATCAGACGACCGGGCAGAGTTCGGGCACAAGTTCACGCCATTGGCAGAAAACAGGAGAATCACGGCAACTTCACGCCACTTAAGAATTATCTCCCAGCAAAGAAAGTTCCGTTTCCCTGTCAAAGAAGCGGGCCTTTTCCATGTCGGGAACAAGTGTAACCGTGTCCCCCACCTTGAAAACATGCTGTGGATCGGTACGGGCGACCATCGGCTGGGTTCCGGCGTTCAGCCACAGGTGAATGTCCGCCCCCAGGGGTTCCACAACGGTAATTTTCGCGGGGATACTGTTCGGCGCCGGATTCTCGCAGTACCTGAGATCCTCGGGCCGTATTCCAAAATAGACGGTTTTGTCTTTGTAGTTTCGCAAAACCTCCGCGTGTGACGGAACGGGTCTAAGCTCAAAATCGCCGTCGCTTATAACAATGCCGTCTTTGTCGGCCACGTTCAGGCTCAGAAAATTCATCGGCGGGGAACCGATAAAACCGGCGACAAATTTGTTGACGGGGTGATTGTAAAGATGAAGGGGGCTTCCAGTCTGCTGGACTCTGCCGTCTTTCATCACCACAATTTTGTTCGCCATCGTCATGGCCTCTACCTGATCATGGGTAACGTAGATCATCGTGGCGTTAAGCCGCAAATGCAGATCGGAAAGCTCCGCCCGCATCTGCACCCGGAGTTTCGCGTCCAGGTTGGAAAGCGGCTCGTCGAACAAAAAAACCTTGGGGTTCCTGACGATGGCCCTGCCGACCGCGACCCGCTGCCGCTGGCCGCCGGAAAGCGCCCTGGGTTTGCGGTCAAGGAATTTTTCAATATCGAGGATTTTGGCCGCTTCGTGCACCCGTTTGTCGATTTCCGCCTTGGGAACCTTCTTTATCTTAAGGCCGAAAGCCATGTTTTCGTAAACGGACATGTGGGGATAAAGGGCGTAATTCTGGAAAACCATCGCGATATTTCTGTCTTTCGGGGGCACGTCGTTCATCTTTTCCCCGTCAATGTACAGTTCGCCTTCGGTAATGTCCTCAAGACCGGCAATCATCCGCAGCGTAGTGGATTTCCCGCAGCCCGACGGCCCCACAAAAACGACAAATTCCTTGTCTTCTACCGTGATGTTGGCGTTATCCACGGCTTTGACATCACCGTCATATACTTTACAAATGTCCTTTAACTCTACTTTTGCCACTTTTTGCACCATAAATTCAGGTTTACGGGGAACAAAACCAACCGGTTCCTTACCTCGCAAACAAATACGCCCGGAATCCTTCGGCATTTTCAAAATGCCGGAGAACACTTCATAAATCGAGAGCCCGATATCAGGATCGCGCCGTAAGCCTGTGGCCCGGAAAGACCGTTTGTTCCAGTTTAAGGGCGAAAAAGTCATTTGTCAAGGAAAGAAAGCTGTTCTGTCAGGATACGAATTCCCGATCCCGTTATGGGGAGACTCCGTTTGTGTTTCGGCGCAATGCGCCCTTTTCCCACAGGGCGCCGTGTGCTATACTGTGTCAAAAGCATAATCTTAAGTTCCGGCGATTCCCGGCAGAGTACGGAGTTTTCCTTGTTCCTGAAGCGTCTTGATATTTTTGGTTTTAAATCGTTTGCCGACCGTACCCAGGTCGAATTTTCGGACGGCATTACCGCCCTTTTGGGGCCGAACGGCTGCGGAAAGTCCAACGTCGTGGACGCGGTCAAATGGGTTTTGGGCGAACAGGCGGCAAAAACCCTCAGGGCCGAAAAGATGGAAGACGTCATCTTCAACGGCGCCGAAAACCGCAAGCCCCTCAACGTGGCGGAAGTTACCCTGACCTTGGCCAACGAGGAGGGCCTGCTTCCCCTTGAAATGAGCGAGGTGGAAATCAGGCGGCGGCTTTACCGTTCCGGGGAAAGCGAATACTACATCAACGGCAGCGCGGTACGCCTTAAGGAAGTAAAGGAATTGTTCTGGGATACCGGGGTCGGCAAGGCGGCCTATTCGGTGATGGAACAGGGCAAAATCGACCAGATCCTTTCCAGCAGGCCGGAAGAGCGGCGTTATCTGTTCGAGGAAGCGGCAGGCATTACCCGCTATAAGCTGCGTTCCGCCGAAGCCGAACGGAAGCTTGAAAAGACCGAGGAAAACATGCGCCAGGTCGAGGGGATACTCGGCGAGGTGCGGCGAAGCTACGACAGCCTGAAAAACCAGTCGGAAAAAACCATCAAGTACCGGAACCTCAGGGAGGAAATTTTTCAACTGGAACTGGATATCCAGCTCCTTAAACTCAAGCAGTTCCGTTACGAAAAAGACGGCCGCGACGAAGAGCTCCGCAAAAAAACCGGTCAGCGGGACGCCGTGCGGGCGGAAATCGACTCGTTGAGCCGCTCGCTTGAAGAAAACCTTGACGTGGTCAATTCCCTTGAGGAACGGCTTGTCGAATATCAGAAAAACATCTACGGCCTTTCGGTGGAAAAAAACGCCCGCGAAAAGGAAACCCGGCTGCTTTCCGAACAAAGCGCCCAAAACCGCCTTAAAATAGAACAAACAGAAGACCGGGAACGCTCGGTAGACCAGAAAATACGGGAACTTGCCGGGGAAACGGAAGAGCAGGACGGGGTCGTGCGGGATCTGCGCAAACAGGTGGGCGACATCGAGGCGAATATCGCTTCGTTTGAGGAGAGCATACAGCTTGCCTCGTCCCGGATAACGGACAACAACAGAACGGTCCGGGAAAAGGAAGAAGAGATACGCCGCCTTGACGCCGAAAGGGCCGGCCTTGAAAAAGACCTTGAAGCCATTACCGACGATATTGTCGCCGCCCTGGACGCGGGCCTTAAAGAGGCCGGCTATTCCGTTCAGGAACGCCGCGCCGCCGAGGCGGCCCTTACCGAAACCCTGGGCCAGCTTAAAACCATGCTCGCGGGCCGTGAAACCCTCCTCAAGGATCTGGCCGGGGCCGCGGACAAGGCCCGTTCCGGCGGCGTTCTGCCCCGGCCGGAAGAGCTAAGCCGTTTCGCCGGAAGCCTGGCCCAGGCCCTTTCCGGCGCGGCGGAACTTGCCGAAAAGGCCGCGGCGGTGTTTGAACGGTACCGTAAAAGTACGCCCGCCTTTATCGATGAATTTGTCGCCCCCCAGGGAATTATCACCCGGAAACGGGAACTTGACGCGAAGATACGTTCCGCCGCGGAAGGGATTCAGGAGCGGCGGGCCGCCATAGCCGCCCTGCGCGCCGACAACCAGGAACTTTCCGGCAAGATTGACCAGTACCGGGCGACGCTGGAAGAACTCCGGGTAAACCGCGCCCGCATGGACGCCCAGGCCCAGGCGGCGGAAAAGCAGGCCCGGCTGCTCAGACGGGAGCTGGCCGGCCAGGAGGTTCTGCGCGGCCAGATCCGCGAAGAACTTGCCGGAGACCGCCGCCGCCAGGAAGAGCTGGCCGCCCGGATTGCCGGCGCCGAGGCGGAAATCGCCGATATAGAAAAACGCGGCGCGGAACTTTCGGCAAACCTCGAAAAACTCGAAAAGGACATAAGCCTTAAAAGCGGCGATGTCGCGGGCAAACGGAAAAACCTTGAAAAACGCGGCGCCGATCTCGCGAAGACGCAGGAAGCGCTTGAAAAAATTCACCTTGATCTTGTGCAGATCGAAACGGAAATTCGGAACATCCAGAATAACTTTCGCGAATCCCATTCAAGGGACCTGATGGAATTTGAGGAGCGTATCTTTACGATTACCGCCCAGCCTTCGCAGCTTCGGGAAACCCTTTTCGGCGCGAAGGGAAAACTCAAGGATCTGGGGCAGGTCAACCTTATGGCCCCGGAAGAATTCGCCGAAACCAGGGAGCGCTTCGATTTTCTTTCCGGCCAGTTTGCCGACCTGGAAAAAGCCAGGGCGGACCTTGAGGCGATGACCGCCGAAATACGGGCCGAGTCGTCGGAAATGTTTCTGTCTACCTACAACAAAATAAAAAAGAATTTCCACAATATGTTCCGCCGTCTTTTCGGCGGCGGCCGGGCGGAACTGCGCCTTGCCGATCCGAACCACGTGCTCGAGTCGGGAATCGAAATCTTCGCCCAGCCTCCGGGGAAGAAGCTTGAAAACATCACCCTGCTTTCCGGGGGCGAACGATCAATGACCGCCGTGGCCCTGTTGTTTGCCACCTATATGGTAAAGCCCTCGCCCTTCTGCCTTCTCGACGAGATCGACGCCGCCCTGGACGAAAACAACGTGATTCGTTTTGTTCACCTGCTGAAAGAATTCGGCAGGGGAAGCCAGTTTGTCGTTATCACCCACAACAAAAAAACCGTAACCGGCGCGGGCGCGCTGCTCGGCGTTACTATGGAAGAATCCGGCATTACCAAGCTGATTTCGGTGCGGCTCGAACACGAAGAAGAAGCCGTCACGAACCGCGACGCCCTGCCCGAAGAGGAATTTGTCGAAGAAGACGTAGAGCCGGAAGAAGGCCGGGAACTGCCGCTCGGCGTAACCGATCCGGCCGGGGTACGGGAGGCCGATTTACATCCGGTCAGAGCGGGGCGGCCCGCCACTCCTCCACAGCGTCCCTAAAAGCCCGCGCCGAAGACGCGATAACACTCTCATCCACACAGTACGCGAAACGTATCCAGCCCGGCGCGCCGAAACTGCTCCCCGGCACTCCCAGGACAAGGTGTTTTTTCAGGCAGTCGGAAAAAGCCCTGTCGTTGCCGCTGTCGTCACCACCCGCGGCGCCGCCGGCCGCATTGCCGCCGGCCCGGCGGGGAACCTTGCAGAACAGGTAGAAGGCCCCCTCAGGCTTACGGTATTCAATACCCGCGCCGTCGAGAACGTTCATAAACGCCTCGCGCCGTTTCTCGTATGTCCCGACGGCTACCCGCTCGCCGGTCAGCCTCGCCACAATACGCTGCATTAACGCGGGAGCGTTGACAAAACCCAGAACCCTGGTAGCGTAGATCAGCGCCGCGACAAGTTCTTCCCCCTCCCGCGCTTCCGGCCCCACGGCTATGTAACCGATCCGCTCTCCCGGAAGGGACAGGCTTTTTGAATACGAGGTGACCACTATCGAGTTTTCATAGGCGCAAAGCAGCGGCGGAACCGTAAGCCCGTAGGCGATTTCCCGGTACGGCTCGTCGGCCACAAGATACGGATAGCGGCCCGTTTTTTCGCCGTGTCCGCGAAGCAGGGCCGCGAGGGCGGCAATATCCTTTTCCGGGTACACGACGCCGGTGGGATTATGGGGAGAGTTGACAAGCACGGCGGCGGTTTTTTCGGAGAGGGATTCTTCGACGGCCCCAAGGTCCAGGTTAAAATCGGGACGGGTCGGCGCTTCCACGAGTTTTCCGCCGTGGTTGGAAACATAGGCGCGGTACTCCATGAAATAGGGTTTTGGAACCACAAGCTCGTCGCCGGGGTTGAGTATGCTTTTGCACACCACGTTAAGCCCCCCCGCCGCGCCGGCCGCCATGACAATACGGGAAGCGGGAATTTCGCAGCCCTGTTCCGCCGAAGCTTTTTTCGCCAGGGCTTCCCTGACATCGGCAAACCCCGCGTTGGACATATAGCCGTGGGAACCTTTGGACAAACCGCGCCTGTCGTCTTCCGCAAATTCGGCAAAAACCCGGTGAAAAGCCGGAGGAGGTTCCAGATCGGGGTTCCCGATTGAAAAATCAAAAACCGTGCCGTACTTCTTTTTAAGCTCCGCGCCCTCTTCAAACATTTTCCGGATCATCGAAGAAGAGGAAAGCGCCTCTTTTACCGCCAACGCTATTGCCATAATGCCTCCCCGGATATAATCTCTATTATGTAAACCAACAATCTCTTGAGACCGTTTCAAAACTTCGATCTTCTGAACAGCTCCCCTGCTGCAGGTGATTAGTATAGTTGATTTTGGACGGCGGGTAAACCAAAGGATGCGCAGTGAACAAACAAGCTCTTTCTGTTGACGAATGTCTCGCGGCCGCGACCGACACGAAATGTCTGGTAACGGGGGACGGAATTATCGCGGAAATTCCCCGGCTTCTCGAACAATACTTTCCCGGACGCCCGGTCTTTGCCGTGGCCGACAACAACACCTACCGGGCGGCGGGCCGGGCGGCGCTTGAGGCGACAGGGGCGGCCGGAATCCCCGTCGCGGGGAATTTCGTGTTCCAGGAAGAAGAGATTCACGCCGAATACCGTCATGTGGAAACCCTGCGGGAAGAATTCCGCAAAGCGGAAGAAAGCGCCGGCGGCGCAATCGTTCCCCTTGCCGCCGGATCGGGAACCCTGAACGATCTGGTAAAAAAGGCCGCGTCCGAAATCGACCGGCCGTATCTCTGTGTTCCCACGGCGGCCTCGGTCGACGGCTATACGGCCTACGGAGCGGCCCTTATGGAAGGGGGATTCAAGCGCAGCTTTTCATGCCCGGCTCCGCTTGTGGTGGCGGCGGACAGCTCGGTGCTTGCCGCCGCGCCGCCGTATCTGTCCTCGTCGGGATTCGGCGATCTCGCGGGGAAGATTATCGCCGGAAGCGACTGGATTATCGCCGACCGGGCTTTCTCCCTGGACGGAACGGGCGCTCTTGCCCCGGGTTCCCAGAAAATAGACGAAAAGGCCTGGGCGATGGTTCAACTGCCGCTCAGGGACAATCTGCGGGGCGCGCTAAACGCCGCGAGAGGCGACAGGGAGGCGGTTAAAATCCTGTTCGAAGCCCTGGGCGTAACCGGCTTTGCCCTGCAGTATATGCGGGATTCCCGATCCGTTTCGGGCTGCGAACACATGTGGAGCCATGTCTGGGAAATGGAAAACCTCTGCGTAGACGGACGGCCCGTAACCCACGGGCACAAGGTGGCGATGGGGCTTCTTGCCGCGGCCGCGTTCACCGAATGTCTTTTCCGGGAAAAACCCTCCCGCTCCCCCGCGCGGCAGTCCTGGCCCGAACGGGAAGCCTCGGTGCGCGCCGCGTTCGCCGCTCTCGAAGCCGTCGTCCCCTCCGTTCTTGAAACCGCGCGGAAAAAATTCATCGAACGGGGAAACGCGAAGGCCGGGCCTTTGGAAGCGGGCCTGCTTGACACATGGGACGATATGAAAGAAGCCGTATCCGGGCAGATTCCCCCCTACGCGGAGCTTCGCGCTATGCTCAAACACGCCGGCTGCCCGGTAGAGCCCGCCGAAATCGGGCTTTCGAAAACGCGGATTCTCGCCGCGGCCCGCTGTTCCCAGATGATACGGGTCCGGTTCACTGTTCTTGACCTTGCCTTCGAGACCGGCGTTTTTGACGAGGTACTCAAACGGATGGAAGAATCGGATCGCTATTTCTGAAAAACGGCTTCAGCGCGGAACGAAAGCGGCGTAAAAGGCGGCTTTACGGAGATCCAAAGCACAATCATCCCGTAACCATCGACCGGTGGACGCCTTTGTATCATGGACAGGCCCCGCCGGTTTCGTCTTCGTGTGCCCGTTCAGAGTACGGGCGCTGTGCATTGCCCGTGGGCTTTACCACCGCAAAGATCGGTTCACAAACCGCGTTTTACATGCTATACTTAGAACCCTATGCGTTCGACAGTTACGGTTCTCGGCGCCGGCGCCTGGGGTACCACGGTGGCCAAGATTATTGCCGAAAAAAACAATGAGGTCGTTATCTGGTGCTACGAAACGGAAACGGCGGATGAAATCAACAATAATCACACCAATTCCCGGTTTTTGCCGGGGGTTATCCTTCCCGGGAATATAAAAGCCCAAACCGACGTTGAAAAGGCCGCTTTCGGCCGGGACTATATCATTCTGGCCGTCCCCTCGCTGTTTCTTCTCGATACGGCAAAGCGGCTTCTTGCCGTTCCGTCCGTGCGGGAAGGAAAAAGCCTCATCGGGGTCATCACCAAGGGTTTTCTTGAGACCCCAAAAGGCCCCCGGCTGATCCTTGAAACGCTGGAAGATTATCTTCCCGGCTTTTACCGGAAATCCCTGGTGTATATCGCCGGGCCAAGCCACGCCGAAGAAGTGTCCCGCGGAAAGATTACCGGCCTTATCGCGGCCAGCGAAAGCGCGAAAAATTCGATACGGTTCCGCTATTTGCTGAAAAACCCCCGGCTCCTGGTCTTCGCTTCCCTGGACGTGCGGGGGGTGCAGGTCGCGGCCGCGGTAAAGAACGTTATCGCCATTGCCTTTGGCATTCTGGACGCCCTTAAAACCGGGAGCGGGGCGGAATCGAAGCCCGATGTGGAAGACATGTTCGGCGACGGTACGGAATCGCTGCTTCTGGCGGCGGGGCTTAACGAGATACAGGCCCTCGGCATGGTCATGGGCGCCACGCACCCGGAAACCTTTTCTTCCATTTCCGGGGTCGGCGATCTGGACGTAACCTGCCGTTCGGTGTTTGGAAGAAACCGCCGCTTTGGCAGGGAAATTATCGAAAAAAACATACTGGCGCCGTTTAAAAATCTGGACGATCTAATCGAGCGCATCGGAGAGATCGGCTATCTTCCCGAAGGCGTAGCGGCGACCAAATATGTAAAGATACTCTCGGAAAAATACAAACTTAAAATGCCCATTTCCACGGGGCTCCACCGGATACTGAACAGGGAAACAGGGCCGGTCGAATTCCTGCACGGATTTTTAATGGAAATGGCCTAAGGATATAAACAGTGCATTTCACGCCCGCGTTAAACATCATCCTCGGCTCGGCGGTACTGATTGTCCTTATGTTCGCTGACTACGCGCGGAAATACAATACCGACGCCTGTCAGCGCCGCCTTTTTCTGGCCCTTCTGGTTTTTTCGTTTCTGGCGATGGCGTCCGATTTTGTGTATTATCTTGTCGCGGGCATTCCGGGAAAAACATTCCGCGCCGTACTGTACGCCGCCCTGCTGAACTATTATTTTTTCCAAAACCTCGCGTTCTATTACAGTTTTCTGCTTTTTGATTTTTTGTTCGCCAAGGATCAAAAGCGCACGGCCGGTTTCAGGGCCGCCGTATGGATCGTCGCCGCCTTGCATTGTATCATCCTGCTGCTTAACCACAGGTGGCGGTTTTATTTTTCCATTGCCGGCGGCAACAGGCTTCATTACGGCAGCTACTATTTTATACGGATAATCGCAAGTTATTTGCCGGCGGCGTTTATCAGCCTTGACGTGCTGTGGTTTTTGCGAAAGGTTAAAATGCCCCCCCTGCTGTTAACCCTGTGCTTTGTCGCCATGACGGGCCTTAGTTCGGCCATCGATTTTCTTTTTGAAACCAATTCCCTTATCTGGCCCTGTTTTGCGTGTTCTCTTTTATACGCGTATTTTTTTATCATACAGACAGATTCCAAAATCGACGCTTTAACGGGGCTCGGCAACCGCAGCAGTTTTAACGAATTTATCAGCAAAATTTCCAGCGCCGGAAACCATCCGCGCCGGAACCAGGAACGTTCCAAACGGCGCTTTCTTAAACGAAAAAGCGCGTCCGCGTCCTATTCGTTCGCGATGATAGACATGGATCATTTTAAAATGATAAACGATACCCTGGGCCACCTTGAGGGGGACAACGCCCTGCGGGACATGGCCGGCATTATTAAAGCCTGCATAAGAAGCAGCGACTTTGCCGCCCGCTACGGCGGCGACGAATTTATCCTTGCCGTCAGTACGGAATACGATATTGTTTCCCTTCTTGGCAGGATACAGGCGGCGATAAACGAATTTAACGAAAAAGGCGGGCGCCCCTACGAGCTGCAAATAAGTTACGGCTATGATTCGTACAGCGCGAATTCGGAAATCCCAATAACCGATTTCTTAAAGCACGTCGACAGTCTTATGTACAAGCACAAAAACGAACGCCGCCGTGCCAGCGACAGGGAAAACAACCGGGGAAACGAAAACAATCAGGAAAGAAAAGATGATGCAGTCATATTACATTAACGCTTTCCTTGGCGCCGGCCTTACCATTATTTTTATCTTCATCGATTATATTCGTAAATACAACACGGACAGGTCCCAGCGCAGGCTTTTTCTGGCCGTACTTGCCGCTGCCTTCGCGGCGGTTGTTTCCGACTGCGCAAGCCACGTGTTTGCCGGGATGCCGGGGCCGGCGGTTCATTACGGGCTTTACGGCATTCTTTCGTTTTTTCTTGTTGTCCAAAACTTCGCTTTTTATCTGATGTTTGTTTTTATCGATTACTTTGCCTACAGGGACTGGGAACGGACGAAAAAGATATTGAAGGTTCTCGCCGTTATAATGGCGCTGTACATTGCCGCGGTACTGGCGAATCTTCCGCTGCGTTATTTTTTCTATATATCCGGCGACAATTACTACACTCCGGCAAAACTTTATCTGCTGCGGCTGTTTATCAGCTATTTCCCCCTTGTGCTTTCGTTTTTTGAGGTGATTGGTTCGTCCGCCCAATTCAAACAATCACAAATAGTTTCGATAGTGTTTTTCGGCATTTTAACCGGAACCGGCGCGGGGCTTGACGTCATGTTGAAGAACAGCTGCCTTATTTGGCCCTGCTTTGCCGCCAGTCTGCTTTATATTTATTTTTTCATTGTTCAGAGCGATTCAAAACTCGACAGTCTTACGGGGCTTGGAAACAGGTTCAGTTTTAACGAATTTATCGACCGGCTTTCCCGCGCGGGTTCCAAAGAATCGTATTCGATAGTTATGATAGACATGGATCATTTCAAGGCCATTAACGACACCCTTGGACATCTTGAAGGGGACAACGCCCTGCGGGATATGGCGCTTATCATCAAAAGCTGCGTCCGGGGAACCGACTTTGCCGCCCGCTACGGGGGCGACGAGTTTATCCTTGCCGTAAAATCGGAATACAACGTCGAAAAACTTATGGAACGGATCCGGCAGGCGATTGACAACCAGAACGAAAAAGGGAAGCGTCCCTACAGGCTTGAGATGAGTTACGGCTGGGATATTTTTACCACCGGCCTGTCTTCCGGTTCCGCCTCTATAGAAAATTTTCTGGATCATGTGGACAAGCTGATGTACCAAAACAAAATGGCAAAGAAAAACGCCGTATTGTAGAACCCGCCGTATTCCGCTAAAATGCTTTTATGTTTGAGAAGCTTACGCGGAAATTTTCCGACGCCCTGCGCTTTATTTCCGGCAAGGCGTCCATAACCGAAAAGAACATAGACGACGCGGTAGAGGCCATTAAAATGGCCCTTCTTGAGGCGGACGTAAACCTGCGGGTGGTCCGCCGTTTTGTCAATTCGACGATAGAAGAGGCAAAGGGAGAGAAGGTGCTCCGTTCGGTCGATCCCGGCCAGCAGTTCGTCAAGATTGTGTACGACAAGCTTGTTTCCTTTTTGGGCGACGTGGAATCGGGCGGCCGTCCCGCCCAGGCGCTCCGTCTAAAGGGGCCGGACACTATTTCCACGGTGCTGATGCTGGGCCTCCAGGGCTCGGGTAAAACCACAAGCTCGGCCAAGCTGGCCCTGCGGCTGAAAAAGGAAGGCCGCAAACCGCTGCTGGTCGCCTGCGACCTTATACGGCCCGCCGCGGTCGAGCAGCTTTCCGTTCTGGGCGCCCAGATCGACGTGCCGGTTTACAGGGAAGAGGGCGCCAAAGATCCGGTAAAGGTTTTTAGGGGCGCCCAGAACTGGGCCAGGAAAAACCTTGCCGACACGATGATCATTGATACCACGGGCCGGCTTCAAATTGACCAGCCGATGATGGAAGAACTGGGCCGGCTTAAAGACGCCGCCAGGCCCGACGAGCTTCTCCTTGTGGCGGACTCCATGACCGGCCAGTCCGCCGTTGACATCGCGAAAACCTTTGACGAAAAAATAGGCCTTACCGGGGTTGTCCTTACCAAATTCGATTCGGACACGCGGGGCGGGGCGGCCCTGTCCCTGAAGACCATCACCGGAACATCCCTCAAATTCGTGGGCACGGGCGAAAAACCCGAAGACTTCGAGCCCTTCTATCCCGACCGGATCGCCGGCCGGATCCTCGGCATGGGCGACGTGGTAAGCCTTGTCGAAAAAGCCCAGGAGGTTATCGATCAGAAAGAGGCGGCGGAACTCCAGAAAAAAATGGAGAAAGAAAGCTTTACGCTGGACGACTGGCTTAACCAGATACGCTCGGTAAAGAAAATGGGCTCCCTTAAAAAAATGCTCGACATGATACCCGGCATGGCCGGCCAGGTAAGCGAAGAAGACATCGACAGGGAAGACCTGAAAAGCCAGGAGGCTATTCTTTCTTCGATGACCCGCAAAGAACGGGCCAATCACCTTATTATCGGGCCGTCCCGCAGAAGCCGCATCGCCCGCGGTTCGGGCACCTCGTCAGGCGAAGTGGCCCGGCTTATCAAAAAATTTGAAAAGATGCGCGGCATGATGAAGAAAATGGCAAAGATGGGCAAAAACCCCGCCATGGCCCGGCAAATGGCTCAAATGGGCGGCTTTAGATAGCCGCGCTTTGGGGCGGGTTCCCGGGGCAAAGACTCACTCGGCCAACAGCGCTTCGAAGGCGGCGAAAATTTTGGGATCGTCCCAGTTAATGCTGCCCACAAGGCGCAGTATCACCCTGCCCTGCCGATCCAGAATATAACTGGTGGGAATTCCCATAACCCCGTATTGCCGCGCGATTCTGCCGTCCGCGTCGAGGGCCGCGGGAAAAGTCAGTCCGTTCCGGCGCATAAAAGCTTCTACATCCGCCTTTTGTTCCTGTATGTTTAACGCGAGCATCTCAAGGCCCTGTTCCCTGAAACGCCGGTAGAGTTTTTCCATGGAAGGCATTTCCGCGCGGCAGGGCCCGCACCAGGTTGCCCAAAGGTTAAGAAACAGAACCTTTCCCCGGTAGTCTTCAAGACGCGCGGAACCCGAAGAACCGGGAACATTCGCGAGCGGCGCGGAAAAACCGGGTAACACCATAAGTTCCCGTTCCGTCCTGAGCCCCGCCCTGGTAAAGGCGGCGGCAACGGTCCGCGGGGGGCCTTCCGCCCAAAGGACAGAGGAACATAACGCCAGTAACGCGAGAAAACGCGCTTTTTTCAGGAACTTCATAACGCCTCCAGGTAACAATAGTCCCGAATATTCATATTGTCTATAGAGGCTTTCCCAAAACTTCAGTTTTTGGGAAAGCAGCCTTGAAATTCGCGGTTTTGCAAGGCTGAAGGCCTGAAAAACCGCAAAAGCCTGTCCCGAAACCGCGCACAGCGCACGTCAATTGGTTTTGGGACAGGCTCTATATCCCCTGCAGGAAGCTCAGCCATGAAGCGATAAGCCGGGCGACAGGGCCCCGGTTTTCCGCCCAGACGATAAACGAATACTGCCATTTCTGGATTAGTATGTTGATCGCCTGGAAGCGGCCGGAGAGAATGAGCAGCCCCGTACATATCAAAAGTATTCCGCTTATTTTTTGAATTAACGGAAGATGTTTCTTTATCTTTTGCGCCCCGGCAAGGAAGCGGTCGAAAAAAAGCGCCGCGGCAAGAAACGGCAGCCCAAGCCCGGCCGAGTACAGGGCCAGGTAGAAGGCCGCGAGGCCGGGCCGGCCGCTCTGCCCGGCCAAAAGCAGTATGCTCCCCAGAACAGGCCCCACGCAGGGAGTCCAGCCGGCGCCGAAAGCGGCCCCGGCAAGAAACGCGCCGGCAAAACCGCCCGGGCCGGATCCCGGGCGCCGGTTTATCCGAAGACGTTTTTCATAATTGAGGAATTTAAGGAAATCAAACAGAACGTTAAGCCCAAGGACAATAACAACGATTCCGGCGGCGATGTCGATGTACTTCGCCCCGGACGCGGCAACAAGACCCGAAAGCGCGATACTGGTTATCACAAAAACCGCGGAAAAGCCCAGTACGAAGAAAGCCGTTTTCCCCAGGACAAGGCCTTTTCCGCCTTTCCCGTCCCGGCTTTCGGGGTTCCCGGCCGCCGCGGCCGAAGAGCCCGTCTTTTCCAGCCCCATGCCCCCCACAAAAAAAAGATACGAAGGGATAAGGGGGAAAACACAGGGAGAGAGGAACGAAAGAAGCCCCGCGCCAAAAGCCAGAAACGCCGATAGTTCTATCATGTAACTTTTTTCAGTATAGTGCGCGTTATCCTCTAAAGGCAACGCTTTCCCGTTGACGAAGCCCCCTTTTTCAGGCTATGGTTAGGGACATACTGAAATCCCGAGAGCTTTCGGCGCTTTTCCGGGTTTCACGCGAACAGGTAACCTACACCGGCCGGTTTGTCCGGGCCGCCGGGAGTATATTCAGGCTAAACGGGCTTTCGGCATGCCGCCGAAAAAAGACGAGGAGGACCAGATGGGAGCAAGAATCAGGCTCAAAAAATTCGGGACCAAGAAACGGCCCTATTACCGTATTGTGGTAATGGACAACAGGGCGCCCCGGGACGGCAAAGCCATAGAAGAACTTGGCTATTATCATCCTATCGAAGCGGAAGAAAAGCAGATAGTGTTTGACGCCGAAAAGGTAAAAACCTGGATTCAAAACGGCGCGACGGTAAGCGATACGGTACGGAGCATTCTTAACAAGAAAAACATCTCCTTAAAGTAATCCCGCTGTTTTGGAGGTTCCGGCGCGGATTGGCGCCGGAAACCGGGATTTTGCGCATACCGGGGAACGGCGGAGACGAGTCCGCCGTCCTGCCAACAGGAGAAAAAAATGGAAAAAGACCTGATAGAATATATTGCCAAGTCCCTCGTGGACGATCCGGCTTCGGTAACCGTCAGCATCATTGAGGGGGAAAAATCCACCATTTTGGAGCTGAGGGTAGCGGCCGACGATATCGGCAAAGTAATCGGCAAACACGGCCGTATTGCCAAAGCAATGCGGACGGTACTACAGGCCGCGACGGCAAAAACCGGGCGGCATACGGTTCTGGAAATTTTGGACTAGGCGGAACGTCTGGGCCAAAGAATAGTTAAGAACGGCCGCGAACCACGCCGGCGGGATATGCGCTTCGAAGGTTTTACCTGGATCGTTTTTGTTCGTGTCTGTTCACGGGCTTTGTGGTTGCTTTTTTGACTGAACGTTTTGTTATAGGGCTTGTGGGCCTTCCGTTTGGGCTTGACGGCCGGGTCAAGGTACGATCCCTGTCGGGCGAGGAAGAACACCTGCTCAAGCTAAAAAAGATCGTTCTCCGCAAACACGGCGCGGAAAGGGAATACGCCGTCGAAAGCGCCTTTTCCCGGCCCCTGTCGCTGAAATTTGCCGGCGTCGACAGCCCCGAAGCGGCAAAGGCCCTTGGCGGCGGGGAGATAATCGCCGAACGAAACGAAGCCGCTCCGCTGCGCGAAGGTGAATTCTACATAGAAGACCTCAAGGGGCTCGTGGTCTACGCGGCGGAAAGCGAAACGATAGGGCGGATTTCCGATATTCTCGAAGGCGGCGGCTCTTTTTTGGCGGAAATCACCCTTGTTTCCGGTGAAAAACGGCTTGTCCCGTTTCGCAGCGAATTTTTCGGCGATATCGACCCCGCGCGGGGCCGGGCGGAACTGCTTGTACGGTGGATTCTCGAGTGAAATATACCGTTCTTACCCTCTTCCCGGAGATAATCGACGCCTATTTTGCCAGTTCCATCATGGCGAAAACCCTGAAACGGGGAATAGTGGAGTACCGTTCCGTCAACATACGGGATTTTGCCGCCGACAGGCATAAAACCTGCGACGACGCCCCTTACGGCGGCGGGCCGGGAATGTTGATGCTGGCCGAGCCGCTAAGCCGGGCGCTGGAAGCCGCCGGCGCGCGGAACACCCTCGGCGGAGAATCCGGGACAGCGGCGGAAGGGCGGATTCCGGCGGAAGGCGGCCCGGACAAGCCGCACGTGGTCTACCTTTCCCCGTCGGGCCGGCCTTTTACCCAAAAACGGGCGGAAGAATTGTCCGGCATGGGGGAACTTGTTCTTTTGTGCGGCCGTTACGAAGGCATTGATCAGCGGATCATCGACAGGTATGTAGACGAAGAGCTTTCCGTGGGGGACTACGTACTTTCTTCGGGAGAAGTCGCCGCCCTGGCGGTCATAGACGCCACGTACAGGCTTGTAGACAGGGTTATCACGCCGGAATCCCTTGACGAAGAAAGTTTTTCCGGGGGGCTTTTGGAATATCCCCAGTATACACGGCCGGAAATTTTTGCTACAATAAAAGTTCCCGAGACGCTCCTTTCGGGACATCACGAAAACATACGGCGCTGGCGTTTAAAGGAGCGGGTACGAAAAACTCTCGCCGTCCGGCCTGATTTGATTGACCGGGGGCTTGAGCGGGGCCTTTTTGACGCCGAAACCGTTATACTAATAGAGGAAGGAAAACATGAACGAGATAAGGGCGATTGAAGCTTCCCAAATGAAGGAACAAGTGGGCGAATTTAAGGTGGGCGATACGGTTAAAGTCCATTTCAAGATTGTCGAAGGCAAAAACGAGCGTATCCAGATATACGAAGGCCTGGTAATCGCGATGAAGAATTCCCGTATAGGCAGGACCTTCACCGTACGGAAGAATTCCTACGGCGTCGGCGTGGAAAGGGTATTTCCGATTCATTCGCCCCGTATTGCCAGGGTAGAACTGGTCCGGCCCGGCAAAGTACGGCGGGCGAAACTTTACTATATCAGGGACAAGATCGGCAAGGCCGCCAAGATCAAAGAGCTTGTCGGCAAAAAAGGCGATATGCCCAAAGCCGCGGCGGCAAAGGCTGCGGCCCAAACCGCTCCCAGGCCGGAACCGGCGGAAGCGCAGGCCTAGAAGTTCACCACGCTTCGCGCACAGAACCGTCCGCGATCATACCGGGGCCCGCGCGGCCTGGTAGAATTATCTCGTAAGCGTTACATCGTTTACGAGCTTCGTTCTGTAATGAACTTTTTGAGGGTACGATGAAAATACCCGCCGAAAAAATATCCGTGGATCCGCGGGCCGGCGGCAAAGAGCCGCTTGTCCGGTTTAACGCCGGCAAAACGCCTCCGGCCGGGACGGATCCTGCCGCCGGCCGCGCCGCGCCGCTTCGGGCGGCCCCGGAACCCACCGGAGCGGACAGGCTGCGCGGCTTGTTGTCGACCCTGAAACTGCCAAACGACAGCCTTTCGGAAAGCCTTGTTTCATTCAGCCGTTATTTTTCCCTTCCGCTGGAAAGCTCCTCTCTCGGCGCTCTGCGCAGGGAAGCCCTCGTTCAAAAACGGCGGGAGGCCGCCGCTCTTGGCGCCGCCGCCGCGGCCGACAAAGGCCTTGGCCTGGAAAGCCAGGCCCTCGAAGAATACGCCGCCGCCATTGATCCGGCGGAATGGCGGGAAGAACAAGGCCGGGAACAGCCGGGCCGGGAACAACAGGAACGGCAAAGACCGGGACAACCCGAACAGGGGGAACAGCAGAGCCCCAACGGGAACGGAGATCGGGGGAGCGCGGACGAAAAACCGGCGGCGGAAGATGTCAGGCGGCGGGTTACCGCGCTTTTGGAAAAAGGGCCGATACCGGATTTTATCAACCGGATTCCCGGAAAAAACGGCCGCCGCTGGATTGTTCTTCCTTTTTCCCTTTCCGGCAACGGCTTTGATCTAAGGGCGTCTTTCCGCATATCGCTTCCGGATACCGGAAGTTCCGGCCCCGAACGCTTCGCGGCGGATATAGCGGTTTTCAGGAAGAAAAAACTGTCCCGGCGCTGGTTTTTCCTGCTCGAAGGGAACCACGGCGGGGATTACAGGATAAAAAAAGCGGAATTTTCCGTTTCCCCGCCGTTTTCCGGCGCCGCGAAGCTTATACGCGAGCTGGCGGAAACATTCACCCTGCCCCAAGACGCGATATCGCCGTGTAAAAAGGGGATTTTTACAGATTTAAAGGCCGATCTCTTGCAGATGGTAGATGAAGAGGTGTAACATGGAAGTAAGAAGCAAGAAAGCCGCCGCGTTGGCCTATAGTTCCCCTCTTCCGGCGCCGGTTCTTTTGGCGTCCGGGCGGGGCCGGGAAGCCGAACAGATAATAGACGCCGCCAAAGAAGCGGGTGTCGCCGTAGTGGAAGATTCCGGTCTTGCCCTGCTGTTGGACGCGGTAAAACCGGGAGACTATATCCCGTTCTGGTGTTGGGAAGCGGCGGCCAAAATTCTTGCGTTCGTAACTGAAAAGGAACGATCATGAAACAAATAGACGTAAAAACCCTCAGTCCCGGTATGGTCTTTTCGGCGCCGGTTTATATAGAGGGAAACAACCTGCTGGTTCCCGCCGGTATCGCCATTCGGAAAAAAGACATTGAGCGCCTTGTCTCATGGGGTTACAGTACCGTTTCCACCGACGGGAACCCGGTTACCGCCAGACCGGAACAGGATAAATCCGACAGTGAGAATTTGGCGGAAAAACCCGTGGAAAATCCCGTGGAAAATCCCGCGCCGGGCCTTTCCGGCGGAACGGTAAAAGACAAAGCGCCGGGAAATGTCCTTTCCCTGAGTGAGGTTCAGGAAAACAAGGGCGCGTACCGCAGTTATGTGAACCTTATCGAAAGGCTGGACGCCGTTTTTTCCGGCATCGGCTCAGGCGTTTCGGTGGAGCCCAGAACGGTGGACAACCTTGCCGGAGAGCTTCTCCAGGCGGTCAGAGAAGAGCGGGATCGTATAATCGGCTTCATTTTGGGCGGAGAGGTAGCCGGTCATGTGCTTGCCAAAAGCTCGATCAATACCGCGATACTTTCCGCGTTTATCGCGATGGAGCTTAAATTTTCCCATCACAAGGTTATGCAGATTGTAACCGGCGCGCTGCTTCACGACGTGGGCATGCTCAGGCTTCCCGGGGAAATAACCAACAAATCGGGGGGCCTTTCCGACGCGGAACTGCAGCGCGTTCAGGCCCATCCGCTCTATACCTACAAGATCATCACCAAAGAGCTTCTTTACCCCGAAGACGTGGGCCTGGTCGCCCTTCAACATCATGAACGATGGGACGGAGAAGGCTACCCCAGGCGGATTTCCGGGGCCGCTATCGACGTGGGCGCGAGGATTGTGTCCGTGGCGGACGCGTTTGAGGCGATGGTCAGCGAAAAGCCCTATCGCAATTCGATGATGGGCTATCAGGCCATGAAAAATCTTCTTTCCGACAATTCGCGCCGTTTTGATCCCGACGTGCTTAAAGCGTTTATCAAAACAATGGGAATCTACCCCATCGGCTCGGTGATAATGCTGAACAACGGGGCCATTGCCAGGGTAACCGAAGTGCAGGGAGACGCCCCGCTCAGGCCGAAAATCAGGCTTCTTATTGACGAATTCGGAAAAGTGTACAAAAATGATGAAGGTGAGCTTATCGACCTGTTAACCGAAAAAAGCCTTTTTATCGCGCAGGCTTTGGATCCCAAGGAAATTTCCAGGAAACGTGACTAACCGGATTCTTGAGAAGGCTCCCCGCGGCGCGAAAGACAAAGGCCGGGAAGGGGAAGAAGCGGCGGCCAGGGCCCTGGAAAAAGAGGGAATGCGCGTTCTGGCGAGGAATTTCCGTTCCAACGCCGGTGAAATCGACATTGTCGCCCAGGACGGGGAAATTCTTGTTTTTGTGGAAGTAAAAAACTGGCCCGCGTTCGGCCTTGAAAACCTGGATTACGGGATCAACGGGAAAAAGAAAGGCCGGATTATCGAAACGGCTAAGTATTTTCTCTCTATCCATCGAGAATATATTGATAGACCGATACGCTTTGATGTCGTCTATTTGAGTCCCAGGGAGGGGGCTTGTATCCGCTTTGAAGCGGCTTTTATGGAGATTCAGTAATGGAAGAGGTTCTTTCTGTTGTAAAACAGAACGAAGGAGCGGTTAATCCGCGGATCCGCGTTTTAAAGAAAAAAATAAACGACAAAGACTACCTTTGTGAGGCAATTCAGCGCATTGCCCTGGTATTGAGCAACGAGATAAGCGGCGTTTCAGGAGGAAAGGAAACCGATGAGCGGACGGGACGATAATCGCGGCGGACGGCGGCGCAGGCGGCGGCGGGGTAATTTTTCGCAGGCCGCGGGCCAGGGGCAAAAGGATCAAAACAAAATCCGCTACGACAAAAACGGAACCGCGTATGAGCGCCCCCGCTGGATTCCGCCCAAACCCGACACCGATCCGATCCCCGAACTTCTCTGCACGTACTGCGAAAAACCCATAGAGGATATTAACGCCGCCATCGAGGACAGGATTTCCGGCGGGCCGGCGCATTTTGACTGCGTAATTTCACGGCTGTCCAAAACCGAAAGCCTTGAAAAAGGCGAAGTAATCAGCTATATCGGCGGCGGCCGCTTCGGTATTGTCCGTTTTAGGGAAACCCGGCCGGATTCGTCACGGCGAAACGGCGCGCCCCGGGAAGAAAGCGGCAGGGCTTTTTCCATAAGAAAGATTTTTGAACTGGAGGATAAAGAGCGCCGGGCGGACTGGCGCGAT
>JAIRSC010000164.1 GCA_031255645.1 Treponema sp.
TGTTCAGTGGTAACCCCATAGTGTCCTCCGATCCCTCCACCGGAGAAGTTTATTTGGGTTAGATTTTTATTTTGAGGCACGACTTCTTTTGGGTTAGATTTTTTATGAGGCAATGCGAAAACTGGACAGGGCGCGGGAAGGGTAGTATAATGAGGACAGGCTATGTTGGATAAACAAATTCTTAGAAACACCATTTTGTATATTATTGAACTGGCCGGGGAAAACGGAATCGGCGAAGTTAAACTGAATAAAGCCCTGGTAATGGTGGATGCCCTACACAAAAAAATTTATGGGGAAAGCCTTACCGGGGCAACGTATATCAAACATAAGTACGGCCCGGTTCCCGGAAGGGAAGCTTATGCCCTGCTTAAACATCTGATAGAAACCAGGGAAATAGAAGTCTTTGAAGAGATGATATCCCCCGGCATTTATGAGAAAAACCATTATACCGAATCCAGGGCTTCCCGGGATCTTTTTACGGAGGAAGAACAGGAATTGATTTCCTGGGCTGTTTCTACCGTGATGGGGATGAGCGCCCAGCAGCTTTCCGCCATTTCCCATGACCGTTATTACCGTAATACCGCCATGTTCCGGGAAATAAACCTGGACGATATCTGCGCGTTCCGCATCTCTGAAGACGGAGAATTATCCGAAGATGAAGCGGACAGGCTGGAAAAACTGATGGAAGATACCGCCGATGAAATATCACAGCTTATACATTCAGAAAAAACAACAGCTCATTCAGCGGTTTAACGGTATAGAGGAAAGCATTCTTGCCCTGGAACGTTCCATACAGCAGCGGCCCACCGCTTCAAGGGCCTGGAAAGAAATACACGGCTATGCCAGTTACCGAAAAAGCAGCGTTATTGAAATGTACGACACCCTGATGTTTCCCAAATATTCGGTTAACATTTATTATCTGGTTCATGAGGGAACCGTCGTATTGTTGGACATAGACTAACAGCCCCGGTCAGGACGGGAGAAGGTGGGGGAGTATCTTCCTGTTTAATTATACGCCGGTTTTTTTTGCTTCGACTTGACATACCATCCCGTTGTAAGCCTTGTATAAATCCCCTTTTAGTGATTTTCACAAGCCTTGTTACGGCTTATCTCCACCCCTTTCCGGGTAAAATACCGGCCCATCCCAGTATCCGGTTACCCGGTTTTCCGGGGGTTTACCTCATTTGGCTCCCCTATCTGTTTGTCCACAATTCCTGGTTCATAGTTCTTTCTGAAATACCCGCGGGAATTTAGCTCTACTTCAACCAGATATTTTACTGCTTGCGGGAATTTTTTCCCGTTTTTCTCCCCAAAGCTTTCCAGGGCTTTTAACATCTATTCAGAGGATCCAGGTGCAGAGTGCCGTACAGGGGTAATAATGGAACGGGTATCGACGACATTGAATTTGCCGGACTGGATGGTTGAGGCGGTACGGGAACCGGCAGACCAGGAGAAGCGGAGTTTTGCGATTTCCCCGTTCCCTTGCCGCTTTCCGGCCCGCCTGTTATACTTATCCTATGCTGCTGAGCAAACCGTCGAAATTTTGGCCGGCCGGCCGTTTCCCGGCTCTACGCTTCCTTTGCCGAAAGTCAGCGCTTCGGGGCGGTAACGGGTGAACCATCCTCCGAACCCGAACATCGAAAGGCTTTTTGCCCTGGACAGGGAACGCATGTACCTGTCCAAAGCGGCGGCCGTGCTTCATTGGGACGAGGAAACCTGCCTGCCTCCTTTGGCTGTGGAGGAACGGGCGGAACAGCTTGCCGTTCTTGAAGGATTGGCCCACGAAAAACTTACCGGCCCCGAAACCGGCGAACTTTTGGATCGCTGCCGGGAAGACCTCCGCGTCCGCTGTGGTGAAAGCCCGTCCGGTAACGACCGGTTTGCGGCGGACTTTCTCAGGGTGCTGGAACGGGATTACCGCAGGGCGGTTAAACTGCCGCCGGATTTCGTAAGGGATTCGGCCAGGGCGGAAGGACTTTCGCAGGCCGCCTGGATCAAGGCCAGGAAGAACAGCGATTTTTCCGCGTTTGCCCCGCATCTTGAAAAGATGCTTACCTATGCCCGGAAACGGGCGGAATACTGGGGGTTTGGTTCAGGTTCCCGGAACGCCGGCGCGGCTTCGACGGCCTACGACGGCTTGTTGGACAGTTTTGAGCCCGGCATGGGCGAGGCGGAAATCGACGCCGTTTTTGGCCCCCTTAAGGAGCGGCTTCAAAAACTGCTGCGAAAAATCGCCGCCTCGCCGAAACCCGACGACGGCTTTCTTCATCTGGATTACGACCTGAACAGCCAAAGGGAGTTCAGCCGGGAACTGCTGGACGGGCTTGGGTTCGACCGGCGGCGGGGCAGGCTCGATGAATCCGCCCATCCCTTTACGACGACCCTTGGTTATAACGATGTCCGCGTTACGACGCGCTATGCCCAAAACGATCCCATGTCGGGAATTTTTTCGCTTATCCATGAATCGGGCCATGCGTTTTACGAGCTTGCCCTGGACCCGGCGCTCAAGGCCAGTTGTCTTGCCGAAGGCGTCTCAATGGGCATACATGAATCCCAGTCCAGGCTCTGGGAAAACGTGATAGGACGAAGCCGCGCGTTTTGGGAGGGATGGTTTCCGGCGTTCAAGTCCCGCTTTTCCGGCCAGCTTGCCGGAGTGGAGCTTCCCGGATTTTACCGGGCCGTTAACGCGGCCGGGCCAAGCCTTATCCGCACCGAAGCCGACGAGGTCAGCTATTCGCTCCATATCATACTGCGCTTTGAACTGGAGCGCCGCCTTGTTTCCGGCGGCCTTTCCGTGGAAGACGCTCCGGCGGCCTGGAACGCCGCTTTCGGGGAGCTGTTCGGCCTTGAAGTCCCCAACGACGCGGCCGGCATACTGCAGGACGTTCATTGGTCCATGGGCGCGTTTGGATATTTTCCCAGTTACGCTCTGGGCAACCTCTACGCGCTCCAGTTCTGGAAAAAATGTACGGCGGATATTCCCCGGATTGAAACGCTTCTTGCCCGCCGCGAATACGCCGAGATTCACGGATGGCTGGGGGAAAAAATACACGCCTTCGGACGCCGGCTCCTTCCGGCGGAGCTTCTGGAACGGGTAACGGGCGAAACGCTTTCGGCGCTTCCGTTTCTGGAGTATCTGGAAACAAAATACGCGGAACTGTATGAATTTTGAATATTTTTCCATTTCACGAGACCTCTTTTACCTGGCTTCGTTTTTTACGGGCGCCGCCCTCGGCTGTTTTCTCGACGCGCTGTCTTCCGTTAGACGGGGCCGCAGCGGCTGGATTTCCGCCGGCCTGTGTTTTTTGTCCTGCGCCGCGGTGGTCCTTTCCGGCTCGCTTGTCCTTTCGACGGGGGCGGTGTTTACGCTGGTTCCGCTGCTCATTTGTTCCGTCGTTTTTTTTGCCGTGGGCGTCCTGGCGCTCCGTTTTCTGTGGGCCGGGCTTACGCTTGTGATTGTCGCCGGCCTTCTTAGCGTTTTTGCCGGCGTCGTCTTTCTCCGCCATCCCCGTCTTACCGGCGGCATAGCCGGAACGACAGCCGAAAATTCCCTCGTCATGACGCTGCAATCCGCCGGGGGCGGAATACTTGTCCGGAAGCCGCGAAATCCGGGCCAGGGGGGCGACGAAACCTGGAACATCGCGGAAACGGATTCGGCCGCAAGCTTTTATTTTGAAGCTGTGGCCGTCGAAGCGCATCCGCTGTATCCGGTTTTCGGCGGGGAACGGCGGGGCTTTTTCCTGGGCGCGGGCCGCGGGGACGAAACGTTTTTTTCGGTAAAATCGGTTTTTGCCGGGGAGTCTTCCCTGCCGGGTTTTTCGCCGCGTTATTTCAGGGCGGAACTGCCGGTCGGGGCGCTTTTTCCGGGGGCGAATTTTTCCGTTATCTTTTCAGGCGAAACGCTTGATGTGGTTCCGGGCGGGCGCACGTCTTTTCCGTAATTGCCGCTGTGCTGTTGGGTGAACCTTTCACGGTATGAAGGCGACGCCGGCAACAGAACAGCCGAGGCTTTCCCGCGTAGGGTGTATGCGGTCATAAAGCTACAGGTTCGCTCCATGGTAATTACTGACGATAGTAGCATGGAGGGTGGATTACGCCTGCGGTTATGAACGGCGACATCCAGCCCGAGCAGGGGTTGACGCCGCCCGTATAACTTGCAAAGATGTCCGCCCGTTCAAGACACGGACGCTGTGTGTTAGCCCGCCACCCATAGTGTTTACAGCGGCGCCCATGCCGCCTACCTCACTCCCCGCAGAAAGTGGCCGCAGGGCTCCCAGGCCCGTTCCCCGTAGCCGCCCGCCAGTATCCAGGCCGAGGGAATGTTCCGGTCAATCAGGTAACGGTACACAAAATTGTCAGATCGGAAGA
>JAIRSC010000204.1 GCA_031255645.1 Treponema sp.
GGTAAGACGTATATACCGCGCCGAATCAACGTCAAAGGCGTCGGCGGCGTCAAGTTCTATATTCGCGATAAGTGTAACCGTTTCAAAATTGGCGGCGCTGACGCCGATTGCGGCGTCAAAGGCGTCCTGAAGGGTAGGATAGTAAATGTTCAGGCCGGCGGCGAAACGGCGGGCCACCGCGACATAGAGTTCACCGTTATCGTCTACCCGCCAATGCCGGGGACCGCTCCATCCGGCCACGTTTTCGGGGCTAACGTCAAATTTTTCGTTGTTTTTTATCCCATCGCCGTCGATATTGGCGATGTCCCCCCCATCAAGAACCTGTATTAGGGGAGTTGCGGTATCCGGATAGACCTGGGGGGTAATCCGCGCGACAGGATTCGCGCTTAAGATTCCGTCAATGGTTATTTTCGCGCCGGTTTCAAGATATACGTCGGTATCGGTAACGCGGGCGCTCCCTTTCATTGTAAATGTCGTAGACATATCGTTGTCAACATAGACCCCGCCCCCCGGACCGGAACTTCTGCCCCGCGTCACAAGCGATCCGTCGTCCATGGTAAAAGCAGCTCCCGCCTTTACCATAACCAATGGGCCGGACGAAACAATCCGCGCCCCGTCAATGATCATTCCCGCGTCCAGGGTAAGGGAAGCCCCCGATTCTACGGTAAAAAAGGCTCCGCCCGCTTCCCAACGGCGCATTGTGATGATAGCGGCGTCCGGCGTCCGGGGTTTGAGCTGTATAAACTTGCCCGTCGGAACAATTATGCCGTCGCCGCCCATGGAGGCAAAGCGGGTAATATCTCTTCTGATTTCTATTGACGATGGAACAGCCGCCGTTCCGTCGTTGGCCGCGTTAATGGCTTCCGTAAGGGAATAGTACCAGGTTCCGTTCCACCAGGCCACCGGCGAAGTATCGATCCATTCCTCCGTTTTTTTCTGTTCCCCAAGCAGGTAGTTAACCATGGGATTTTTGCAGGAAGCGAAAAACGACATGGTTAACATGAGCGCGGCGAAAAGGGATTTAATATGACGGTTCCAATTTTTCGGCTTTTGGAACCGGATCCGGCGTTTCAAGGTACTAGTAACTCCATACAAGTCCCAGATAGGGAGCATAGGCGGCGGCCTTTCCCAGATTCGTGATTTCCGCGCCGATCCTGAATGTAAACGCGGCAAAACGGCAGCGTAGTTCAGGGTTGAGCGACACGGATTCAAAAGCGCCGGCAGCGACAATCTCAAGTTCCGCGGAAAAATCCATCCAGTCGTAGGTAAGGGTAAGTTCCGTTTCCCGGTACTGTGCGGAAGGCAGATAATCGACGCGGGACACGGTTTCGACGCCAAGCTTGATACGGGAAACATCGAATCCCACGGTAAAACTGCTGCCAAGCCCTATTTCGCCGCTAAAGCGGTTCGCGTAACGGAACGATGTCCCTAGTCTGCCGTAAAATCTGCCGGCGGCAAAGTCATGGCTATAACCGGCTCCCAATTCCGCAAGACCGTCCGCGACATTGCCGGCGGGCCGGCGGGGAAGGGCGGGAAATTGGGGGGCAGCATAAAAATGATTGTTGTTGGTTAAAAAGGCCGAAAGGACGCCGGGAAAGTTAACTTTGTCGGCGAACAGAACGGAAAACGGATATTCCAGTTTTTCTTCCATGTGGATCGTATACCAGTTCTGTCTGTCGGCGCTTTTCGCGTTCAGGGCCTGCGCGCCCGGTCCGGGGTCGGGAGCGCCGAAATCTATCGTCACGTCAAGACCGGCGTTAATTGAAAAATCCTGTATATTTCGTTGATACGCGATGTCCGGTTTAATATAGAAAGAGCGTATGCTGTAACCTTCCGTACTCTGCCCGGGATACCATTCGTCCAGGGGATATTCATGGGCGCCGGCCTCAAGCCCGACGGAGATTCCCCGGAGGTTTTCGTACCATTTTTTCGCGGGTCCCGCCGCCGGCAAAACTTCCGTCCGCGCCGGAGCTTCCGCCGCGTTTTGCCGCGTTTCCGGCGGCGTTTCCTGGGCGGCAAGCAGCCCCGCGCCGCAGAACAGGACAAACAGCGCCAAAACTTTTTTCAAAACCGGGCAGGTTTTGAAAAAACCCGCCTCCGCAATTCGTTTCAAACTCTTCTCCTTGTATCAGGGCAGGAAGCTGTGTCCAAAAGAAAGGCCAAAGGCAAAACGGAACGGATACCCGTAACGGAAGTTCGCCTCCAGAAACCAGCCTTTCCAGTGCGCGCGCGCGCCCAGAGCGGCTTCTCCCAACACATCGGTATACTCATAATCCTGTTCGCGGTCTATGCTTAGGCCCAGACCGGTCTGTAGATAGGGCCGTATCCAGCCGAAGTCGTAAGGGTAAAAACGGGCGAATCCAAGCCCTTCCATAACCGTTACCATCCTGTCGACAGGCTGGTTTGAGGCAAAGGTAAGACCCGCCCTGACGCCAAAACCGAAATAACGGGAAAGCTCATAGTCCGCAACGGCAAAAAATTCAGGAAGCAGATTTTTGCGGTCGTTCTGGGTTAATTCAAACCCGCCCGAGACCGAAAAGGGCTTGTGAATCTGCGGCGTAAAAAGGGTTTCGGTAAAACCCTGCCAAAAGCGGCTGAAAAAACCGGTTTTGGCTTCCCCCGCTTCCTGGGCGCGGGCCGGGAAAACCGCAAGGACGAAAAAAACCGCGTATACGGCGAAACGTTTCAAAAGATCCTCCTATTGTTCATAAGCGCCGATATCCGGCGCGGCGCCCGGCCGCGATTTGTTCGGCCCTTCGTTCATGGCGGGGCGCAGATCGCCGATATTGAAACTGTTGTCCCGGGCCAGGAAATAATCCATCAAAGAGGGAAGCGGGGGGGAATTGCTTGAGTTACAAACCGGCAGGGTACCGTAATTTCCCAGCCCTCCGTTGCCTCCCGTTTTCCAG
>JAIRSC010000210.1 GCA_031255645.1 Treponema sp.
CCGCGCCTATATAGTCTCCGTTTACCCGCTTTACCGGCCCTTTGGCGATTCCCCAACCAAGTTCAAGGTTTATTTTGGTTCCTTCTTCTTCCGCAAAGCGTTTACAGAGCGCCCTGAAATCGGCCGCCGTTCCGGAAATCGCCGCCAGCGTATCCCGCAATAGCGACTTTAGCAGCGCGGATGTGGTTCTTTCGGTAATTTCCCTGACGATAAGAGCGCCGTCGCCAAGATGTTTAATCAGCGTCTTTTTTTTGAAATTTTTCTCCAGAACCGCGTACCACTGTTCCGCAAACTTGTCCAGAAACGACGAATTGCCGATTTTTTCAGCCCAGGCGGTAAAACCGCGAATGTCAACAAAAACGATCAGGGCGTTTACATCTGCTCCAACAGCCACCGGATACTCCCGGGTCTTATTATAGCATATCTTGATCCACCCTGCAAATACCGCTATGCTGAATCATCCTACAATGCGGAGCAATCATGAACGCCGTCACCGAATATCTTTCGTCCGTTAAGCCCGACAAGGTAAATACCGCCTTTCTCGCCTATCTCTGTAACCTCAGCGAAACCGCGGCTGTCGCCCCGGAAATCGCCGCTTCCATCGTGAACGAGCTGGAAAACCAGCGCGGCCGGGTTAAGCTTATCGCCAGTGAAAATTATTGTTCGATGGCGGTACAGCTTGCCATGGGGAACCTGTTTACCGACAAATACGCCGAAGGCATGCCCGGCCACCGGTTTTACGCGGGGAACGAAAACGTCGACGCCGTGGAAGCCCTGGCCGCCGAGGAAGCCCGAAAGCTTTTCGGCGCCGAATACGCCAATGTCCAGCCCCACTGCGGGGCCGACGCCAACGTGCTGGCGTACTGGGCGATTCTTACCACGAAAATAGAAAACCCCGCCCTCGCGAAATACGGCGAGACGAACCTTTACAAACTGAGCGACGCCCAGTGGAAAGAGCTAAAGGCGGAGCTTGGCGGCCAGAAACTTTTGGGGCTCGACTATTATTCGGGGGGCCACCTTACCCACGGCTACCGTTATAACCTTTCCAGCCGCATGTTCGACGTATACGGCTATTCGGTGTCCCCCGAAACGGGAACACTGGATTACGACGCCATTGCCGCCCAGGCCGCGGCGATAAAACCGTTGATACTCCTTGCCGGCTATTCGGCGTATCCCCGGAAAATCGACTTCAGGCGCATGAGGGAAATAGCCGATTCTGTCGGCGCCGTGTTTATGGTAGACATGGCCCACTTTGCCGGCCTTGTCGCGGGAAAAGTGTTTACCGGCGATTACGACCCCGTCGCCCACGCCCATGTGGTTACCAGTACCACCCACAAAACCCTTCGTGGGCCGCGGGCGGGCCTTGTGCTTGCCAGGGCGGAATTTGCCGAGGCGCTGGACAAGGGCTGTCCGCTTACGATGGGCGGGCCGCTGCCCCATATTATCGCGGCGAAGACCGTGGCGTTCAGGGAAGCCCGCCGCCCGGAATTTCAGGCTTACGCGGCCAATGTCGTGGAAAACTGCCGCGCCCTGGCGGAATCCTGCGTCAAAAACGGCCTTAAGGTTCTTACCGGCGGCACGGACAATCACCTGATCCTCGTGAACGTTTCCGCGGCGGGCGGCGCTTCGTCCGCGGCGATTACCGGGAGGCAGGCGGAAAGCGCCCTCCACGAATGTAACATAACCTGCAACCGGAACAGCCTTCCCGCGGATCCCAACGGCCCCTGGTATACCTCGGGCCTGCGGATTGGCACGGCGGCGGTAACAAGCCTGGGTATGGGCAGGCCGGAAATGGACGAGCTTGGTTCGATTATCAGCCTGGTGCTAAAAAACACGAAACCCGGCCCGGACGCGAAGGATCCCTCCAAACCCGGCAAGGCAAAATATGTTATCGAAGAAAAAGCCAAAACGGAGGCCAGGGAACGGGTAAAAAAACTTCTTGACCGGTATCCGGTGTACCCGGAACTGGATCTCGATTTTCTCAAAAAAGCCTTTGTAAAATAGGCGGCTGTTTTGACAAGAACGCTTGACATGGGGCTTGTCCTTGAAGGCGGCGGCCTCAGGGGAAACTACACGGCCGGGGTTCTGGACGCCTTCCTCGACGAGCGGATACTGTTCCCCTATGTCATTGGAGTTTCCGCGGGGGCGGGCATGGGATGTTCCTACGTGTCCGGCCAGCGCGGCCGGAATCTCGAAATACTGCGGCGCTTTCACGGCGATCCGCGTTATCTTTCACTGCGTAACCTAGTTGTTACGGGATCGCTTTTCGGCATGGATTTTGTGTTTCATCAGATTCCCAATTCGCTGATTCCCTTTGACTGGAACTATTTTGTTGAATCGCCGGCGCGTTTTATCACGGTCTGTACGGACTGCGAAACAGGCAGGGCGGAGTATTTTGAGAAAAATCCCGAAAACGGCGCGGAAGATTTTTACACGGTTCTGGAAGCCTCTTCGTCAATGCCCTATGTCGCGCCGATGGTATCGTACAACGGGAAGAAGTATCTCGACGGCGCCATAGCCGACGCCATTCCGCTGGAAAAAGCCGTGTCCGAAGGTTTTCTCCGCAATGTCGTCGTTCTTACCAATCCGGCCGGATACCGGAAAAAACAGGAGTTCCATCCGCCCGACAGACTTTTTTACTTCGGGCGCAAAAAACTCGCGGAAGCCCTCAAAACACGGGTCGAGCGTTACAACCGAAGCCTCCATCTGGTGGAAGCCGAAGAACAGGCGGGAAGGGCGATTGTCGTCCGTCCAAGCAAAGACCTCAATGTAAGCAGAATAGAAAAAAACAGGGAAAAGCTGGAACGCCTGTATGAATTGGGTTACGCGGACGCCGAAAAAATAATAAAAAACATATAAGGCCGGTTCCAAAACGCCGGTTTTTGGGCGGTTTCTCCAAAATCTTAAAGACCTAAAAATTTTTCGTCATATTCGTTCTGAATTTAGTTGTATTCGCCTCGAATTGAGAATATACTGTGCAGTACGTATCCAGATTTTTTTTGGAAACAGGAGAAAAAAATGAAACTTAGAGTACGGCTTACGCTGATCACTTCAGTGCTTTTGATAACTGTTGTGGTCGGAGTATCGGTTGTTTTGATTGAACAGGCGCGTTCCATGCAGACCGAAGCGGCTTTCAGCAATTTGGAAGAATTGACCGGAAGGTATTCCATACTAATGCAGAATCGTTATGAAAACTATTTGTCCGCCGCAAAGACACTGGCGGATATTATGACTGCCTACGAAACGGTTCCGGCGGCGGAGCGGCGGGAACGCTATGACAATACAATACTGTCCATCATGGAATCCAACCCCAACTTTATGGGGATGTTTTCCATCTGGCTGCCCAACGCGATTGACGGCAGGGACGCGGAATTTACCAGCGATCCGGGAAGCGATTCAACGGGCAGATACATGCCCTGGTATTCGCGGAGGACGGGAACCCTTGAAAAGCGTTCCCTGTCCGAGTATGAACTTTACGACGACGTAGCCGCCAATATAGATGTCACCGATCCGGTCATAAGCCTGCCCTATTTCGCGACTCGTATCGGGACCCGGATCATCGCCATGCGGCTTTGCTATCCCATCATTACCGCGAGGGGTATTGTGGGAAGGGTGGGGATCATGGTGGATCTTTCTTCGTCTTCCGAGACCATTTCCCAGATACAGCCCTACGGAACGGGGCGCGCGGTTATGTACGCGACCGATGGAACCATTGTGGGTCATTACAGTCAGGAGATGATAGGGAAGAAGATAAGCGATCCCAATTCGGTTTCGATACTTGGACAGCGGGCCGTGGACGATACCATGGAGACCATCAGAACCGGCGTGCCGAATTCGGGACATAACCACGGGCGCATCTTTGAAAGTTATCCCTTTTACGTGGGGGGCGTAAAAACCGCCTGGACCATTCTTACCTCGGTTCCGGAGGGGGACGTGTTTGCCGCGGTGAACCGGCTTACCCGGATCGCCGTTGTTATCGTGGTCGCCGCGCTCATCATCGCGGGGACGATCGTCTTTTTCGTGGCGGGTACCATAGCCAAGCCCGTTGTCAACGTCGCCCATACCCTCAGGGATATTTCCGAAGGGGAAGGGGACCTGACCAAAGCGATTGTCGTTCGCGGAAACGATGAAATCGCCGATCTGTCCGTTTATTTCAACAAAACCCTGGAAAAAATCAAAACCCTGGTGGTAACGATCAAGCAGCGGGCCATAAATCTCTTTGACATCGGCAACGAGCTCGCTTCCAACATGACCGAGACCGCCGCGGCGATTAACGAAATTACCGCGAACATCCAGAGTATCAAGGGCCGGGTTATCAACCAGAGCGCCAGCGTTACCGAGGCCAGCGCCACGATGGAACAGATCACCGTCAATATCGACAGGCTCAACGAAAACGTGGACCAGCAAAGCTCCAGCGTCTCCAAATCTTCAAGCGCGATAGAAGAGATGATCGCCAATATCCAGTCGGTTACCAACACCCTCGCCAAGAACGCCGATAACGTTAGAAAGCTGATAGAGGCAAGCGACGTGGGGCGGACCGGGCTGCAGGAAGTGTCTACGGACATACAGGAAATCGCCAGGGAATCCGAAGGGCTGCTGGAAATCAACGCGGTAATGGAAAATATCGCGAGCCAGACGAACTTGCTTTCGATGAACGCGGCGATAGAGGCCGCCCACGCCGGGGAAGCGGGAAAGGGTTTTGCCGTCGTGGCGGACGAGATACGAAAGCTGGCGGAAAATTCCGGGGAACAGTCCAAGACGATTTCGACGGTGTTGAAAAAGATCAAGGACTCCATCGACAAAATCACCCGATCGACCGACGAAGTTCTCAACAGGTTCGAGGCGATAGACAGCGAGGTGAGGACGGTATCCGAACAGTCCGAGAACATCCGCAACGCGATGGAGGAACAGAGCGTCGGGAGCCAGCAGATACTGGAAGTGATAAGCCAGCTTAACGAAATAACCCGGCAGGTAAAGGGCAGCTCCGACGAGATGCTGGAAGGCAGCAAAGAAGTGATCCATGAAGAGAAGAACCTGGAAATGGTAACCCAGGAGATCGCCAACGGGATGAACGAAATGGCGTCCGGGGCGGATCAGATCAACGTCGCCGTCAACCGGGTAAACGAGATCAGCGGACAGAACAAGGACAATATCGACATTCTTGTCCAGGAGGTATCCCGCTTCAAGGTTGAGTAACAAAGACGCGCGGCGTCCGTATCGGGCGCCGCGTCGTTTATAGCCCGCCGCGGCCGTCCTCACCACGGCCGCGCCCTGCCGCAATCCCCTCCGCCGCAGCCCTCTCCAGCGTAACGCTCTTCACCGTAACCCTCCTCCCTGTAACTATCCTCCCCGTAACTATCTTACGCCGCGGCGTCAAAACCTTGATTTACCTGCCGGGACCCCTGATAATTTAAAGTAGTTAAAAACAGGAGTCCAAAAATGAAGTTAAAATTAAAACTGGGCATTATCGTCATGGGAATTTTGTTTACCATGGTTCTCTTGGTTTCGATCATTCTTGTTACCAGGGCCTGGCGCATGCAGACACAGAGCGTAACGGAAAGCATTAAGCGGCTCGGTTCCGCCACAAGCAACGATCTCAGGCGGCGTTACGAAACCTACCTGCAAATAGCCATCGACCTGGCTACGGTTTTCGGCAATTTTGAGGATACGCTCCCCGAACGGCGGCGCGACAATGTTGTCGGCAGCATGAAATCCATGGTAAAACTTGAACAAAACATTTTCGGCATCTATACCTGCTGGTACCCCGACGCGCTGGACGGAAATGACGCCGCGTACAGACGGGATACTACCTCAACCGAAACGGGCCAGTTTATTCCCTGGGTGACCAGAAGAAACGGCGAACTGGAACTTGCCGGATTCAGGGACGGTTACAGGGAAGCCCTCGCCGAACTGAGCGATCTCCAGGTGATAAAGGATCCGGTAAAACGGAACGCCGACGGCAGAGACATTCTGGTTTACGATATACGGGTACCGGTAAAAAACGACCTTGGCGTACTGATAGGCCTTGTCGGAGTACAGGTTTCCCTGGAACCCACGACGGATTATATCCAGTCGCAGGTTTCGAGCGATAAAAAGACTTCCGACATTGTGACGATGCAGGTGATTTCCAACAACGGAACCGTCGTCGCCCACAGCACCAGGGAAAAAGTCGGGCGGAATGCCGTAGACGCCGATAAAGCGCTTTTTGGGGAAGACGGTGAAATGGCGCTTGCCTCCATACGGGACGGGAAGTTTTTCGCGCTGCGCCCCTATTCGCCCCTTTATAAAAGCAGGCTGTATCTGGCCTTTACCCCGTTCTTTATCGGGAAAAATCCGAACGCCTGGTCGCTAATGGTAGGCTGCGCGGAAAACCGGGTTTTCGCGGAAATCAAGCGGATGTCGGGCTTTGCCGGGGGCGTCGCGTTTTTCTCGATATTTTTCGCCGCGAGTATCATTTTTATGATAACGGGCCGCGTCACGGATCCCCTTGTAAAAGTATCCCAAACCCTCAGGGATATTTCCGAAGGAGAGAGGGATCTGACCAGAAGCATCAGCGTAACATCGAAGGACGAGATCGGTGACCTTGCCCATTACTTTAACAAAACCCTGGAAAAAATCAAAATCCTGATAATAACGATCAAGCAGCAGGCCATGATCCTCTTTAACATCGGCAACGAGCTTGCTTCCAACATGACCGAAACCACCGCCGCGATTAACGAAATTACCGCGAGCATTCAGAATATCAAGGGCCGGGTTGTCAACCAGGGCGCCAGCGTCAGCGAGGCCAACGCCACGATGGAACAGATCACCGTCAATATCGACAAGCTTAACGAAAACGTGGAACAGCAGAGTTCCAGCGTTTCCAAATCCTCAAACGCGATAGAAGAGATGATCGCCAATATCCAGTCGGTTAGCAATACCCTTACCAGGAACGCCGGCAACGTCAAGGGGCTGAGGGAAGCCAGCAGCATGGGACGGAGCGGGCTGCAGGAAGTGTCCGCGGACATACAGGAAATCGCCAAGGAATCCGAAGGGCTGCTGGAAATCAACGCGGTAATGGAAAACATCGCGAGCCAGACGAACCTGCTTTCGATGAACGCGGCGATAGAAGCCGCCCACGCCGGGGAAGCGGGAAAAGGTTTTGCCGTCGTGGCGGACGAGATACGAAAACTGGCGGAAGATTCCGGGGAACAGTCCAAGACGATTTCGGCGGTGTTGAAAAAGATAAAAGACTCCATCGACAAAATCAGCAGATCGACCGACGAAGTTCTCAACAGGTTTGAGGTGATAGACGGCGGGGTAAAGACGGTGTCCGAACAGGCGGAAAATATCCGCAGCGCGATGGAGGAACAGAGCGCGGGGAGCCAGCGGATACTGGAAGTGATAAGCCAGCTTAACGAAATAACCCGGCAGGTACAGGGCGGCTCGGACGAGATGCTGGAAGGCAGCAAAGAAGTGATCCGGGAAGAGCAGAACCTGGAAAAAGCGACCCAGGAGATCACCAACGGGATGAACGAAATAGCGACCGGGGCGAATCAGATCAATATAGCCGTCAACCGGGTAAACGAGATCAGCGGACAGAACAAGAACAATATCAACCTGCTGGTTGCGGAGGTTTCCAAATTCAAAGTGGAGTGATAAACTTCTTTCATGAAGCTTTCGTATCTTATGCCTACCCGTATTGTTCTGGACGAAGACTGTTTGTTCGAAAACCGCGCGCTGCTGGCGGATATGGGGAACAAGGCCTTTATTGTTACCGGCCGGAATTCCGCCAGGATAAACGGCGCCTATGACGACGCGGTCCGGGCGCTGGAAGCCAACGGTCAGGGCCACGTCCTGTTCGACAGGGTGATGAGCAATCCCACCGAGCTTTGCGTATACGAAGCGGCCGGCGAATGTAGAAAAGCGGGATGCGATTTTGTGCTTGCCATCGGCGGCGGTTCCCCGATGGACGCCGCCAAGGCCGCCGCGGTCCTTGCCCTGAACGACATCCCCAGGGAAAAACTGTTCGGGCGGGCCTTTACGAAGGCTCTGCCCATCGCGGCGGTGCCGACTACCGCCGGTACCGGATCGGAGACGACTCCCTATTCGGTCCTGGTCGATACCGGCAGCCCCGACGAAAGCCGTTTCCCGGACGGCAGGGGCGCCGCGCCGGGGCCCGCCAAGCGTTCCGTCGGTTCGCCGCTGCTCTTTCCCCGCGCCGCCTTTCTCGACGCGAAATACACCTTCGGCCTTGGCAGGGACAACACGGTCAACACCGTAATCGACGCCCTTTCCCATGCCGTAGAGGGGTTTTTGTGCGTCCGGGCAAACTATTTAAGCGACGTCCTCGCCAAAGAAAGTATCGCGATGATTATGGATTGTCTTGATTCGCTCGCCGCCTTCCCCGCCGATCCGCGCTCGCTTTCCCCGGCGGTCCGGGAAAAACTGCTTCTGGCTTCTTCCATAGCCGGCATGGTGATTTCCCAGTCCGGCACTTCCGTGGTTCATTCCATGGGCTATATGTTCACCCTTAACTGGGGCACGGATCACGGCAGGGCAAACGGCCTTCTTATGAAAAGCTTTCTTGTGTGGTGCCGTTCGCACGAAGAAGCCGACCCTTCCATTCCGAAGCGGATTCCCGCGCTTTGTTCCGCCCTGGGCATGGATCTGGAAAGTTTTTGCGGCAGGCTGGAAACGCTGCTTGGAAAGCGCGAAACGGCAGCCGCGGCGGAAATCGAAACATGGGGCGCGATGAACATGAAAAACGCGGCAAATACCTATATTTGTCCGAGCCAGGAAGAAATCCGCGAAATGTTCAGGGTTTCCGTAAGCGCCTCAAGTTCTTTCAGGGCTTAATTCTATACTCCCGTTTGGTTCTGTTCATTGGCAGTATTCCCCCCGCCGTAATACTGCCACATCTGTTGTCTTTTGTAATTGTTTAGATGTTACAATCTACCGCTCCGGATCGAGAAGCCATTATTTTTTGTCTTTATTGCGCAGTAACATCCCCGCTCTACAATGCCTTCTTTGTCCGCTATTACTCCGCCAAAAGGATCGTCGCCTCTTGCGAGGGCAAGTTCAGCTTCTTCCATCGCAATCCGCATCAATTTTTGTTGCATTTCCTGATTCAGCATAATT
>JAIRSC010000214.1 GCA_031255645.1 Treponema sp.
GATCTGTACAAGAGTTACGCCAAGTCCATGGCCGACGCGCTGTATATCGGGAGTCTTGTCGTGGAAAATCTGAGCCCCCGGGCAAAGGGGGAGCCTTCCATAGAATTGACCATTTCCGCCACTGTGGAAGGGGTCATTGGCGCCGAATCGTTCGATCTGGGAAATCCTTCCGGGGAACATCAGCATTTAAGTCTTCACCTTAAATCGTTTGAGGAAGACTCCGGGGATTATTCGGGCTTCGACATTGAGGAAGGCGAAAGCGGGCTCCACGAAAAGTCCCCGGCGCGCCGGGAACGGGACGATGCCGAACGGAAAATTCCCTGGCTGCTTCTTGCCGCCATAGCGCTTGGCATTGTGCTTTTGGGCCTTGGATTATGGCTGTTTCTGCTCCGGGGCGGCGGGCGGACCGGACAGGCCCCGGCAAAAAGCCCTGAACTCACCGCGCCGCGGCCGGAACCCGCCCAAAGCGGCGTCCCGGAACAGCCCGCCGCGGCGCCTGAACCGGCGGTGAGCCCGCCGGCGGCAAGCTCACCGTCGGCAAATCCGCCGCCCGCGAACCCGCCGCCGGTAACGGTAATCGACGCCCCGCCCAAAGCGCGAACGGCCGCGCCGGCGCGGCGGCGCGAGGCTCCGGTTTATTCGTACCGGACGCCGCAAACTATCCCTTCCGAAGGGATCGTCTACAAAATACGTTGGGGCGACACCCTTTGGGACATTTCGGAGGCTTTCTATCGCAACCCCTGGCTCTATCCTTCTATCGTACGGTATAACCGAATCCGCAACCCGAACCTTATCGTTTCAGGAACCGAAATCACCATACCCGCGCGCTAATCCCCGGAAATTTCAAATCAGGTTCCCGTTTTTGACCGCGCGCCTGGCGGGATTACTGTTCTACACGGTGTTTCTTTTCTCCGGCATTGTTTCCTGCGCCGCCGCCCCGGCAAAAGAAGCCCCCCCGGATCCCTCCGTCTTTTACCAGGCCCTGAAGGCCGAAAGCGCGGGAGGCGCGGGAGACCGGGCCGGCGCGGCGCGCGCGGCGGAATTGTACGAAAAGGCCCTCGACAGCCCCTCGTTCAAGATTCGGCGGGAAGCCGCCCGAAAACTCGGCGGCCTGCTCCCGGCGCTTTCCGAAGCGGAAGACCAGGCGAAAAGAATCCTCAAATGGCTTGAACGGGCGAAGAAAAACGAAAAAAAGAAACCCGAACAGGCGCGGGAAGTGTCCGAGCCGTCTTTTGTCTTCCTGAGGGCTTCCGCGCTCTATGTGACGGGCGGCCGTGAGGAAATCGTAAAGCTCTACGCCGGGAAAACCCTTTCGCCGCGGGAACAATCCCTCGTTATCCTTTCCCGGCCGGAAACCCCGCGCTTCCTTGACGAACTGCGGGCCCTTGTCTACAGCCCCAGGGAGTCTTCGGCCGGCGCGGCCCGCGAACACGACGAAATCGCGCGGGGGCTGCTGCGGGAGCTTGAAGGGCGGGATTTTTCGCTGCCCGAAGCGGATTCCGGCGCGGCGGCGGGGCGTTTGCCCTGACCGCGAACAATTACGACGCGGCCCTGCTGCATTTCCGGGAGGCGCTGGAACTCGACAAAACCCTCTTTTTCCGCTATCCGGGCCTTATGGGCGACCTGGGCCGCGCTTACCTGGGCGTTCCCTCAAAGCGGGCCGAAGGGCTGGCGCTTTTCGGCGAATGGGAAGCGTCTCTCGAACAAACGGCCCTTGTCCCGCCCCTGAGCCGCGGCGAACGGGAAAATCTGCGCTATATCCTGCTTTTTTATTCGGGACGGATAACGAGCCGGCAGGGGAAAGAACAGGAAGCCGTGGATTTTTTTGTCCGGGCGCTGGAGCTTGCCCCGGACGAACGGCAGAAAGACGCCTGTATCTGGTATATCCTCGGTTCGACGATGGATTCCAAACCGGAAAACGCCGCCGCGATGGTAAAGCGCTACGCCCCGCGCTGGCACAGAAGCGCCTCTTTTTCCGACATACTGGACAGAATCTGCTGTTACCTTGTGGGTCTGCGGAAATGGAACGAGCTCGCTGAAATTTTGCCGCTGATTCAGGACGCCCCTGCCGCCCAGTATGCGTATATTCTGGGAAGGGCCGCCGGGGAAGGCTATGTGTCGATACCGGGAAAAACCGCCGAAAGCTTTTTTACGACGGCCTACGAGGAAGGAAACGGCTCGTTCTATTACCGCGCCCTTGCCGCCTCTTATCTGGGAAAATCCGTCGTTCCCCTCCGCTCCGGCGGGAGCGCGGCGCTCCCGGACGCGGATACGACGATGCTGGATTTTTACCGGGGCTTTTTCGCCTACGACGCCGGGGAATTTCTCCTTGACTATGTCCGCGGCGATATGGACGACCTGAGCGTCCCCGTTTTACGGAGCGTCGCGGGGCTTTTGGCGGAAGAAGGCCGCTATCTTGAGTCGATCAACCTGACGCGGTCTTACATGAACCGGGAAAATTACCGGATGGAACGCGCCGATCTTGAGTTGTACTATCCCAGGGCCTTTAACGCCCTTATCGACGAGAACGCGCGGGAAGCGGGCATTACGCTTCCGGTCTTTTTCGGGCTGATACGGACGGAAAGCGCCTTTATGCCGGCAATCGTGTCCCACGCCGGCGCCGTGGGCCTGGCCCAGATAATGCCCGCCACGGCCAGGGAAGTAAACGCCATGGTAAAACGGCGGAACGGCCGCGATTTTTCCGAAAACGGCTACATCGACCTGAGAAACCCGGAAACCAACGTCTATCTTGGGGCCGTTTACCTGAGTTCCCTGACGGATTCGCTGGGAAGCCCGATGCTCGCGCTTTTGGCCTACAACGGGGGCCCGGCGCGGATACGCCGGCTCAGGCGGGCCGCTCCTTCCCTGCCGGTGGACCTTTTCCTTGAAACCGTCAGCACCACCGAAACCAGGCAATACGGCAAACGGGTCATGGCGGCGGCGGCGGCGTACGGATATCTTTATTATGGTATGTCGATGGAAGAAGTTGTTGCCGATATTTTTAAGTAAGATGATGAATATACTACCGGAAATGAACCGCCCCGATTTCAGGATACGGCTTGTATCGCTGATGTCCTCTTTCACGTTCGCGTTTGGCGGCCTGCTTATGACACTTTCCATCGCGGCCAGTCTTTTCAACTGGACCTTTATCAACGCCGGCCCCGGTGAATTCCTCGTGAACGCCTACGGGATACTCGCGTTTATGGTTCCGGCCTACCTGTTCTGGGCGGCCTGGATACTTGGAGACCCGGTTTTTAGGCCCGGACGTATTTTCGTTCTGTCCGCCGCGTCGGTTCCTTTTTTGACCCTCGCGACAGGGCTCTTTTTTATCAGGGATTTCGACAGGAGCGGATTCCTCCCGCTAAAGGGCCTGGACCTTACGGGTTTCGGTTTTGCCGTAATCGCCCTGACCGTCCTGGAATGTCTGGCTATCCTGATTCTCCACAGTCTGCTGTTCCAGGAAAAAATCTCCCGTCCAAAGCCCGTTCCGGTCCGGCCGGAAGCGGAAGGCCGGCGGGAGCAACGGCCGCTTCGGGAACAAACCGTTCCGGCCCGGACAGAACCGGAGTTGAGCGAAGCGGAACAGCCGGAAGCGGCATTTGCGCCGGAAGCGGCATTTGCGCCGGAAGCGGCATTTGCGCCGGAAGCGGCATTTGCGCCGGAAGCGGAGTTTTCGCCGGAAGCGGAGTTTTCGCCCATTCCGGCCGCGGCGAAACCCGGCCCCGTTACTTTAAACGAACGCCTGCAATTCCCTGAACTCAAGCCGCTGGCAAGTTCCCTCGCGCTTCAGGATTTGGATCAATTCGGATTTTTCGACATCGAAGTAAACACAAACGCCGGAAAGTCCGAGGAAGAGCGGCCTGAACCTTCCCGTTTCGAAGCGGCGCGGACAAGCGAAGCCCCCGA
>JAIRSC010000110.1 GCA_031255645.1 Treponema sp.
ATTCGGGCCGGGATTCCGGCCGTAGCGGTCGAGGATCCGGCCGGAAACCGTATAGACCCTGTATGTTTCGCCGGGGTTTCCGGCGCCGCCGATTGCCAGCACCAGACCCGGAAGCCCCCAGGAATTGGCTTCTTCGGCGCCGTTTGTCCAGTTTTGAATACGGCCCTGGGGATCGCGGCCGGGCCAGAAATGAACCCTGTCTCCGCCCAGTACGCCTTTGAGCGGGATGCCGCGCAGCAGGGCTTCCACATAGGCTTCGTGAAAGGCTTTAACTACGGGATCCGAATTCGCGGCGGGATATTCCGAAAACGTTCCCACGTCGGGAGGAACGGCAAGAAGCGGGACAGACGCCGGCTGGAAGCGGAAGCCACGGGGAAATTCCCGGCCGGCGGAGTTGAAGGTCTTCATAAATTCCGGTTCGTCCGAAAGCGTTACGGCCGGAGCGGGGGCGGGAACAGAGGAACGGCAGCCGGCAAGCAAAACGCACAGCGAGGCGAGGAAAAAAAACCGGAAATGTATCCGCATCATCTTTTTTAAGTATAGCACCAACGTCCCGCTTTATGAAGATAGCGAAGACCCTGGTTTAGTCCCTTTGGCCGGACAGGGACAACAGGGCGGTTGGCGGCGAAGAGGCTCATTCGCGGCAATTTTCCTGGAGACAGCCGAGCTTTTCCATCAGGAGGATAACCGCCGCCGTACAGGCCGTCTCGGTACGGAGCGCCCGGCTTCCCATGGAAAGCCTCCTGAATCCCGCCCGGTCGAGCAGTTCCCGTTCGGCGCCGCTCCAGCCCCGCTCCGAACCCACGGCCAAAACCGCCCGGTCGCCGTGTTCCAGGCCGGCAAAGCTTCCCGCCGGCGTTACATTGTCGGCCGCGACAAGCATCGGGCGGCCCGCCGCGTCCCCGTCCCAGGGGCGGGCGGCAAGCCACACGGCAAGGCTTGGGTACAGGGCCAGCTTCGGGAGCCGGGTATCCCGCGCCTGGGCCGCCCCTTCAAGCAGGGCCGCCCGCGCGCCGCCGTCGTCAAGAAGCTTTGTGTCCCGGTAGCTTTTTTCCCCAAGCTCCGTTCCGGCAAGATCAATCGCCGAAAGACCCAGGCTGGCCATGTCCCGGAACATTCTGCGAAGCTGAATGGGCCGGGAAAAACCCGCCGCAAGCCTGACGGGAGTACGGGGCGGCGGCGCGGTGTCAAGCTCGAGGGAACAACGAACGGCGGCGGCGCTTGTTTCGACGATGGTTCCAACGCCCAGCTTCCCGTCGACGACGCCCGCGTCAAAGCCGTCTCCTTCTTTTTTGCGCAGCACCTTGAGCAAATGCGCGGCCCGCGTGTCCCGGCGGGAAAGGGAAACATGGGCGGGGCCGCCGCTGTGTTCCGGCCAGCTTAATTCACCGGCTTCAAAAAGGATCAGATTCATAAGGCCATTTTGTACCATTTTCGCGTTTTGGCATACGGGAAAACGGACCGCCGCCTTGACAAAACCGCTTTATCAGGTCATATATTGATTCAGTATTCGATCTCATCGAAAATATACGCCGTAGGTTTGAGTTTGTCAGGGAAAGCCGGAACCAGCGATACTTCCACAATTTCTCCGTCCTGTGATCAGGCTTCCCTTGCGGAAGCGGCGCGCATAGCCTGTTCCGGCGTGCTCAACATACGGAACGGCGAGCAGGTTCTTGTCATCACAAACCCGGATCAGGAAGTGGAAATCATTTCCAGGGCGCTTTACAAAGCGGCGCTGGACCGCGGCGGCGTTCCGGTACTCGTCATGCAGGAAAAAAAGACCCAGTTCGATTTTGCCGAGCCCTCGGTAATCGCCGCCTTTCGCTCAAGGCCCGAAGTGGTAATTTCCGTAAGCGCGGAAAAGCTCGGCAAGGACAGGACGGGTATCGCCTGTCCCTACGAACATAACGGGGAACAGTGGGATCATATCTTTCATCTGCAATTATACGGCGAAAAAAGCTGCCGCTCGTTTTGGTCGCCGGGCGTTACGCTGGAATCTTTTATCCGTACCGTGCCTATCGACTACGCCGAACTTGGCCGCCGCTGCGCCGCGATAAACGGAATACTTTCCAAAGCCGTGTCGGTTCGCGTTACGGCGCCCGGCGGTACGGACATCAGCGTCGGTCTTAAGGGCCGCGAGGCCAAAGCCGACGACGGCGATTTTTCGCGGCCCGGCGCGGGAGGAAACCTTCCGGCGGGGGAAAGCTTTATCAGCCCCGAAAACGGAAGCTCCCGGGGCCGTATCGTGTTCGACGGATCGATAAGCCTTCATGACCGGGACATCATCATCAAAGAACCGATACACTGCGAGGTATCGGACGGTTTTGTCGCCGCTGTATCGGCCGGAAAAGACGCCGAAGCCCTGCTGGAAACGCTGAACATGGCGGAACGGGACGCCCTGGAATTCGAGAAAGCGGGAAAACTCCCCAAAGGCCAGGGCGCCGTATACGCGAAAAACGCCCGCAACATCGGGGAACTTGGCATCGGCCTTAACCCCAAAGCCCGCATTACCGGGAGCATGCTGGAAGACGAAAAAGCTTTTCGAACCTGCCACTTCGCCATAGGCCACAACTACGACAGCGACGCCCCCGCCCTTATTCACCTGGACGGTCTGGTGCGGGAACCTACCATCGTCGCGTACATGGAAAACGGAAGCGGCGTAACGATAGAAGAAGCCGGGGAACCGGTCGTTTGAGCGGCGGGCCCGCGGACGAAGCGGGGAGAATCCCTATTCCCATTCAATCGTGGCGGGCGGCTTGCTCGAAATGTCGTAGGTAACCCGGCCAATATCCTTTACGGTGTTGGTAATGCGGGTCGCTATTTCGATAAGGTCCTTCGGCGGGAACGGATACACGTCGGCGGTCATGCCGTCGACGCTGGTAATCGCGCGAAGGGCGAGAACCCAGCCGTACCTGCGTTCGTCGCCGGCGACGCCCACGGAACGAATGGGAAGGAGTACGGCGAAGGCCTGCCAAATATCGTCGTAAAGACTTTTGCCGCCCGCAGGGCGCTTTTTCAGCTCTTCAATAAAAATCGCGTCCGCCTCTCTAAGCACGTCGCATTTTTCCTTTGTTACCTCGCCGATAATACGAACCGCGAGACCCGGCCCCGGAAACGGATGGCGGCCGGCCACATCGGGAGAAACGTCGAGAACGCGGCCCAGGGCGCGGACTTCGTCCTTGTAGAGCTGGTCAAGCGGCTCGATGATCCGGCCTTCTTCGCGTTTCGCGTCCACAAGGGGGCTTCCCACATTATGATGGCTTTTTATCAGATGGGCTTTTTTGCCGACCCCCTTGCCGCTTTCGATAAGATCGGTGTAAAGGGTGCCCTGGGCGAGAAAATAGTCCGGGGGAAGGCCAAGGCGGGAGACCTCCCGTTCCTGGATACTGATAAAAAGATCGCCGATGGTTTTGCGTTTTTCTTCCGGATCGCTTTTCCCCTTCAGGGCGGATAAAAATTCATCCTCGCACATGACAATATGCAGATACCGGGCGCCGAGCTTTTCCAGGGCCGCTTTTACCTGGACCGTTTCGTCTTTGCGCATAAGGCCCGTATCCATGTACATAAGATGAACCTGTTCCGGCCCCAGGGTCTTGAGGAGAAGCGCCGCCGCGACGGTAGAATCAACGCCGCCCGAGACAAGAAGCAGCACCGGCGACGCGCCGGCCTTTGCCTCAAGCGAGGAACGGACGGTTTCGACATACGCCTCCATGCTCCATTCCTTTTTGCAGCCGCAGATCCCGAACACAAACGCGGACAGAATTTCCGCGCCGCGCTCACAGTGGGTTACTTCCGGATGGAACTGAAGGCCGAACCAGGGTTTCCCCCGGTGAACCACCACGGCGGGATAGCCCGTATCGCTTGTCCCGGCCTGCTCAAAGCCCGGCGCGAGAACGGTAAGGGTATCGCCGTGGCTCATCCAGGCGGTAAAGCGGCCGCCTTCCGGGAACAGGGCGCCGGGAGCCGCCGTAACGCCGACAGCGCCGTATTCGCGTTTTGGAAGCGGCTCGACACGGCCGCCGTTGTCGTAATTCATCCGCTGGAGGCCGTAGCAAATGCCCAGCAGCGGAAGGCCGCATTCGTAGATACGCCTGTCGGGAACGGCGCCTTCGGGGCTGTAAACCGACTCCGGCGATCCCGAAAGGATAATGCCCCGAAGACCGCCGGGCGCGTCCGTTTTCGCGGTATCCGGCGGCAGAATCCCGGCAAGGTCCGCGTCGCCGGGCACGATCTCGGTATACACGCCAAGATCCCGTATCCGCCTGCCTATAAGCTGGGTCGTCTGGCTGCCGAAATCAAGAATCAGTATCGTATCCATGCTGTCAGCTTATCACCATTTCCGTTTATACGGAAATTTTCCAGGGGCTGTTCCTGATAATCGTATCCTTTCTGTCGTAGCCCACGGAAACAATGCCGATGGGAGTTTCGCAGAACCGCTCGATAAATTCTATATACTCCATCGCGGCTACGGGAAATTCTTCGTAACTGAGGCAGTCGGCGAGGGGTTTTTTCCAGCCCCTGAAAGAACGGAGCACGGGCTTTGCCGCGTTAAGGGCTTCTATGGACGCGGGAAAATCTTCCACGACCTGGTCTCCGATACGGTAGGCGACGCAGGCCTGGACTTCGTCCAGGGTGTCGTAAACGTCAAGGTGGGTCATCACAAGGCTGTCGATGGAGTTGGTAAAACACGTATAGCGCAGGGCTACAAGGTCGAGGTAACCGCACCTTCTTGGCCGGCCGGTGGTAACCCCGTATTCCCGGCCGGTGTCCCGGACAAAGCGGCACAGCTCGTCTTCCGAATCGTTGTCGAACTCACTGGGAAAGGGGCCGTTGCCGACCCGCGTGGAATAGGCCTTGAAAACCCCGAGCACTTTGTCCAGCGCCCGCGGGCCGACGCAGCCGCCGGCAGCCGCCCCGGCCGCGTTGGACATGCCGCTTGACACATAGGGGTAAGTGCCGTTGTCGAGGTCGAGAAGAGCGCCCTGGGCGCCCTCAAAGAGAATCTGGGCGTTTTTCCGGTGCTTGATGAACGACGCCAGATCGACCGTCATCGAAAGGAGTTTTTCCCTGTAGGGAGAAAGAAAATCCCTGTCGGATTTTTCAAGATCGTCCATTTTTTCTTTCCAGGTCAGATCGGCAAGCCGTATCCCGTCCCGGTCGCTTTTCATCGAATAGGTAATGCCTATGCCGCGGCCGGTGGTACCGATGGGCTTTTTCCGCCTGGCGTCGCGTTCCCTGTCGATTTCGATATACCGGGGAAGCACGATATGCGCCCTGTCCGAAATAAACACCCTGCCGGTCGTGTCAATGCCGCGCTCGTCGAGCATCTCCAGTTCGCTGAACAGGGCTTTCGGGTCTATCACCATTCCCGCGCCGAGAACCACAAGTTTGTCCGGGTAGAGTATGCCGGAAGGAATCAGATGCAGCGCGTATTCCTCGTTGCCGATTACAATCGTATGGCCCGCGTTCGCCCCGCCCGAAAAACGAACGATGATCTGGGCTTCGTTCGCGAGATAGTCGACTATTTTCCCCTTGCCTTCGTCTCCCCATTGAGCGCCGATTACCACTACTTTCATAACATGTCCTTTCAACTGTCCAAAAATATACGATACCGGGTTTGCCAGACAAAGAACCGCCCGGCCGTCGCCGGACAGGCGTATCGGATACTTTAGGCTATCACAATATATCCAATATACCAAGGGTAGTGCCGATAATCGTAATAAGGAGTTTTTTATGTCCAAATGTGTCCATTGCGGATCCACGAAATTCGGGGCCGGCTGTCCCAAAAGTCTTAACGGGCTTCATCAGCACAACACTGATGAAAGGCATTGTATTTACTGCGGATCTTCCTCGTACGGCAACGGCTGCCTCCAGACCCCTACCCGGAAACACATTCACGCCCACGGGGGCGGTAAATGTGTCTATTGCGGCGCTGTCGCAATCGGCAACTCGATGGGCTGCAAACACAGCCCCACAGGCAAGCACGAGACCTGAGCAGCGTCCAAAGGAGTACGCCCAAAGGGGCGGGCTCTAACGGTACTCTTCCCAGGCCTTTATCTCGAGGCCCTGTTCCTGGCGGTACTCAAGGGCGTCGATGAACTCTCGGGCAACTTTGACGTTGGTAAACAGGGGAATGTCGAAATCGACGGCCAGGCGTCTGATAAGGTAGTCGTTTTTGAGTTCCGTGTCCCTGTTGTTTTTCGGGATGTTGATGATCATGTCGACTTCCCGGCGTTTGATAAAACCGGCCATGTTGGGTTCTTTGGATTCAAGGGGCCAATTAAGAGCCGTAACGGGAATGCCGTTGGACGAAAGAAATTTGGCCGTACCCCTGGAAGCGAACAGTTCCCAGCTCATGTCCGCGAGCTTTTTCGCCGAACCCAGGAAGTCAAGTTTGTCTTCCATCGGGCCGGTGGAAAGGAGAACCCTCTTGTGCGGACTGTATTCCGACGGCGTCCTGTAGCCTACCGAAAAAAGGGCCTTGAGGAACGCGTCGTTAAGATCCCGCCCTATGCAGGCGACTTCTCCGGTGCTGGCCATTTCGACGCCGCTTACCGGGTCGGCGCCGTGGAGCCGGGCAAAACTGAACTGGGCCGCCTTGACGCCAACCCAGTCAAGGTCAAGCGCCGACGAAACGTTTTTTTCGGCCGGCTCGTCGAGCATCGCCCTGACCGCAAGGTCTATCATATTCACCCTGCTTACCTTTGAACAAAACGGAAAACTCCGGCTGGAACGAAGATTACATTCGATAACCATAACCCTGTTGCGCTGGGCCAGGAACTGAATGTTGAAGGGCCCGGTAATATCCAGCGCGCCGGCGATTTGTTCGGCGATGCGGCGTATCTTCCGTATCGTTTCAATGTAGAGCCGCTGGGCGGGAAGAACCACTGTGGCGTCTCCCGAATGAACGCCGGCGTTTTCGATATGCTCGGTAATCGCGTGAAAGATGATCTCGCCCCGGCGGGCGACGGCGTCTATTTCGATTTCTTTTGAATTTTCAACAAACTTTGAAATAACGACGGGATGTTCCGGCGAAACGTCCGCGGCGAGTCCCAGGAATTTTTCGAGGGTACTGTCGTTCCACGCGACGTTCATCGCCGCCCCGGAAAGCACATAACTTGGCCGGATTAGTACCGGATAGCCGGCCTCTTCGGCAAAGGCTTTCGCGGATTCAAGGTCGGTAAGTTCCCTCCATTGGGGCTGCTCTATGCCGAGCCTGTCAAGAAGCGCGGAAAATTTGTTTCTGTCTTCGGCCATGTCGATTGACTGGGGAGTGGTTCCGTATATCAGCGCGCCGCAGTCGTAGAGTTTTGTCGCGAGGTTGTTGGGAATCTGCCCGCCCATGGAAAGGATAAGGCCGTCGGGCCGTTCCCGTTCGTAAATGTCGAGAACGCGTTCAAGGCTTAATTCCTCAAAGTAAAGCCTGTCGCACATATCGTAATCGGTGGAGACCGTTTCGGGGTTGCAGTTTACCATAATCGAATAACGGCCGAGCCCGCGGGCGGTAAGCACGGCGTTGACGCAGCACCAGTCGAACTCGACGCTGCTCCCGATACGGTACGCGCCGGAACCAAGTACCATGACCCCCCGGCCCGACGGGGCGACGTCGTCCGCGGCCTGGGAACCGGAACAGTAGCTCATATACAGATAGTTGGTTTTCGCCGGGTACTCCGCCGCCAGCGTATCTATCTGCCTGACGCTCGGCCGGATACGGTATTCTTCCCTCAGGGAACGTATCTCCATTTCCGCCGCCCCGACACATTCGCCGATCCGCGCGTCGGAAAAACCGAAACGCTTTGCCTGGGCAAGGAGCCGTGGAGCAAGCGAAGACAGAACGGAAGGCCGGGACGAAGAATCCGCCGCGGCGTTTTTTTTCAGCCCGCGAAGCTCGTGTTCGATCTCCGCGCAGTTGGCGATCTTGTGGAGAAACCAGCGGTCTATTTTTGTAAGCTTGTGTATCCTGTCGACGCTCCAGCCTTCCATAAGCGCCCGGTAGATCACAAAGATTCTTCTGTCGGTAGGCTTTGCCAGGGCGTCCCGCATGTTTTCCGCTCCTGCGCCGCAAAACACGTCTTCGGCGGCAAGGCCCGGCGCTCCGGCGCCGGTCATCCGCAGGGCTTTTTGCAGGGCCTCCTCAAAACTCCGCCCTATCGACATTACTTCGCCGACGCTTTTCATTTCGCTCCCGATACGAAGATCGACGTTTTTGAATTTGGCCAGGTCCCAGCGGGGAACCTTTACCACGATGTAATCGAGCGCCGGTTCAAAGCAGGATTTGGTTACCCTGGTAATCCGGTTTTCGATTTCGGGAAGCGTATAGCCCAGGGCAAGTTTGGCGGCGACAAAAGCGAGGGGATAACCCGTTGCCTTGGACGCCAGCGCCGACGAGCGGGAAAGCCTGGCGTTTACCTCAATAATGCGGTAGTCCTCGCTTTCGGGATCCAGCGCGTACTGGATATTACATTCCCCGACAATGCCCAGATGGCGGATCACGTCGATGGCTATGCGGCGGAGTTTGTGGTACTCGGAATCGGTAAGGGTTTGGGACGGGGCGACGACGATGCTTTCGCCGGTATGTATCCCCAG
>JAIRSC010000152.1 GCA_031255645.1 Treponema sp.
GTTGTCAAAACAGAGCCGCCTCCTCCCCGGAGCGGGGCGTCCAAAAAGATAAGCGGAAACGCAACCCAGGCGGCGGCGGAGCTTTTCAAAGAATTAAAAAGCCGTGGATTATTATAAGGAAGGCGGGTAAACAGTATGTTGATAACCAACGATAGCGATAAACAGGGTTTTTCGAATGTCTGGGTCATGGCGGAAGTTGCGGAGGGAGGGGATGTGCATCCCGTAACCCACGAACTCCTCGGGGCTGCCCGGAAACTGGCGGCCCTCAGGAAAAGCAAAGTCGGCGCGGTGATCTTCGGAGCGAATGTCAAAAAACTCGCCGCTTCCCTCATCCCCTACGGCGCGGACATCGTCATTGCCGTTGAAGACCCGCGGCTCGCGCTTTTCAACGACGAACTTGAGGGGCGTCTCTTGAACCGGCTCATCACCAGGTACAAGCCCGAGATCATCCTCTGCGGCGCGACAACCCGGGGCCGCGCCCTGGCTCCACGGGTGGCGGTTATGGCGGTTTGCGGCCTTACGGCGGACTGTACGGGCCTGGACATAGACCCGGAAAACGGCGACCTCCTCCAGACCAGGCCGGCTTTCGGCGGTAACATCATGGCCACTATCCGCTGTTCAAAACACAGGCCCCAGATGGCCACCGTGCGGCCGCGCGTAATGAAGGCCCCGGCGCCGGACGCCTCCCGCACCGGGCAGATCATCTTTGAGGACGTGGCCTCAGATGATGCCGCGAAGATCAAGCGTATCCTTGAGTATATACGCAATACCGAAGCCACCGTGAACCTGGCCGACGCTTCAATCATCGTATCGGGCGGCCGGGCCATGAAGGGCAGCGACGGCTTCAAGGTGATCGAAAAGCTGGCCGCGAAAATCGGCGCGGCGGTGGGCGCAAGCCGGGCGGCGGTGGACGCGGGCTGGATTTCCTACGCCCATCAGGTGGGCCAGACCGGCCAGACCGTTCAGACCAAGCTCTACATCGCCTGCGGCATCTCCGGCCAAATCCAGCACCTCGTGGGTATGCAGTCCTGCGAGACCATCATCGCCATCGACAAGAACGCGGATACCCCGATGATGCAGATGGCGGACATCGCCGTTACCGGCGATCTGTTTGAAATCGTTCCGGCTTTAACGGAACTCGTGGGAAAATAAGGAGAAAATATGTTGACAGACGCTGAAATCGCCCGGAGCGCGGCATTGCGGCCTATCGGGGAAATCGCGGAGAAAATCGGCATATCCGGGGAAGACCTGGATTTTTACGGGAAGTACAAGGCCAAGCTCTCGAAAGAATTTCTGGCGCGGCTTTTTGCCGATGCCCCAGGCAAGAAAGCGGGTAAACTCATACTTGTTACGGCGATTAACCCGACCCCGGCCGGCGAGGGGAAAACAACCACCAGCGTGGGGCTTTCCATGGCCTTAAACCGCATCGGCAGGAAGTCGGCGCTCGCCCTGCGGGAGCCGTCCCTGGGACCGGTGTTCGGCGTGAAAGGCGGAGCGGCGGGCGGCGGCTATTCCCAGGTGCTCCCCATGGAGGAGATCAACCTCCACTTCACCGGGGATTTCCACGCCATCACCAGCGCGAACAACCTCCTTTCGGCCATGATCGACAATTCCCTTCAGCAGGGAAACCCCCTGGGGATTGACCCCAAGCGCATCCTCTTTGCCCGGGTGCTGGACATGAACGACCGCGCCCTGCGAAACGTAATTGTGGGTCTGGGCGCGAAGGCCGACGGCGTTACCCGGCCCGAGCGTTTTACCATCACCGTGGCTTCCGAAGTTATGGCGATCCTCTGCCTTGCCTCGGACCTCGCGGACCTCAAAAAACGGCTCGCGAGTATCCTTGTCGGCTACACTTACGAGGGGAAGCCCGTCTACTGCCGGGATCTGGGCGCGGAAGGCGCCATGACGGCGCTGCTCAGGGACGCTTTGCAGCCAAACCTGGTCCAGACCATAGAGGGGACGCCTTGTCTTATACACGGCGGTCCCTTCGCCAACATCGCCCACGGATGTAATTCTGTGCTGGCCACCCGGGCGGCCCTTAAACTCGGGGATTACGCGGTAACCGAAGCGGGCTTCGGCGCGGACCTGGGCGCGGAAAAGTTCATCGATATTAAGTGCCGTTTCGCGGGCCTCGCGCCCTCCGCGGTAGTTCTCGTGGCAACCGTGCGGGCACTCAAATACAACGGCGGCGTAAACAAGAACCATCTTAAAGAGCCGAATCCCGAAGCGGTACGGAAAGGCCTCCCGAATCTCCAGGCCCACCTTGAAAACCTGGCCAAATTCGGCGTTCCCGTTGTAGTGGCAATCAACCACTTCTACGCGGATACCGATGAGGAGATCGGGATAATCCGGAAGGCGGCCGGGGACGCCGGAGTTGACGCGGTGGTGTCCAAGGCCTTTGCCGAAGGCGGCAAGGGCGCCGAGGAACTGGCGCGGACCGTCGTTCAGGCGGCGGACTCGGGAAAAGCCGCGTGTCGTCCGCTCTACGACCTCGGCCTCCCGGTGAAAGAGAAGATCGCCGTCCTCGCGAAGGAGATCTACGGCGCGGCCGATGTGGTCTACGGCGCGGACGCGGACAAGGGCATCAGGGAAATAAACGGGCTGGGCCTTGCGGACCTTCCCGTATGCGTTGCGAAAACCCAATATTCCCTTTCGGACGACGCTTCTCTTTTGGGACGTCCCAAAGGATTCACCCTCCACGTGCGGGAAGTCCGGCCTTCTGTCGGCGCGGGCTTCATTGTCGCCGTTACCGGTGAGATTATGACCATGCCGGGCCTCCCCAAACGTCCCGCCGCGCTGGACATAGACGTGGACGAAAGCGGGAATATACTCGGGATCTTCTAAATGGAAATCCTGCCGCCCGCGCGGATCTTCGAATATTCCGTTGACATCGGGATATTGAAAACCGGCAGAGCTTTTCGGAGTACGGTGATGCTCGCGTTCCTCGCGGGCGCGTTTATCGCCTTCGGCGCGGAGGGTTCCACGATGGCGGCGGCCGGCCTCCTGTCCCGGAACGAGACCTATGGGTTGGGACGGGCGCTGGCCGGAACCGTGTTCGGAGTCGGCCTCATGCTGGTGTTGATCGCCGGGGGGGAGCTTTTTACCGGGAACTGCCTCATCATCACCGGCGTTCTTGCGAAAAAAGTGCCGGTGTCCAAAATGCTGGCGAACTGGCTTATCGTTTACCTGGGGAACTTTGCGGGGGGGCTTTTTATCGCGTGGCTGATGTACGAGACCGGCCTTTTTTCCACGGGCGGCGGCCTTACGGGCGGCATGACGGTGAGGATAGCCGCCGGAAAAGCGGCCCTCCCATTTTGGCCGGCTTTTGCGCAGGGCGTTCTCTGTAACTGGCTCGTATGCCTGGCGGTGTGGGTCTCTTTCGCGTCGAAGGAGCTCCCCGGAAAACTCCTGGCCTGTTTTTTCATCATCTTCCTGTTCGTTACCTCAGGCTTCGAGCACTGTGTTGCAAATATGTACTATGTACCCGCCGGTATTTTCGCCAAAACGAATGAAGCCTGGGCCGCCGCTTCGGGCCTTTCGTCCGCGCAGACAGACGGGTTAAACTGGACCAATTTTTTTGTAAAAAACCTCCTGCCCGTAACGCTGGGAAATATCACCGGCGGCGCGGGAATGGTGGGGGGACTTTATTGGATAGGACTAAAAGCGAAGGAGTAAGCTATGGCGGTGATTATTGACGGAAAGGAAATCGCGAAAAAGGTTCGGGAAGACGCGCGGCGCCGGACGGATGCGTTGAAAGCGCGCGGCATTAGCCCCTGTCTGGCCGTTGTTCTGGTGGGTGAAAACCCCGCGTCGGTGTCTTACGTTACCGGCAAGGAAAAAGCCCTGGCGGAAGCGGGGATGGAGGGCCGGGACATACGGCTTCCCGCCGCCACGGGTGAGGCGGAACTTCTCGACCTTATCGCAAAGCTCAACGGGGATCCCGGGGTCCACGGCATCCTTGTGCAGCTTCCGCTCCCGTCCCACATCAACGAAGACCGGGTGATAAACGCCATCAGTCCCGAAAAGGACGTGGACGGTTTCCACCCCGTATCGGTGGGGAACATGGTCCTGGGGAGGCCGGGTTTTCTGCCCTGTACGCCCCACGGGATCGTATACCTCCTCAAGGAAATGGGGATGAAAACCGCCGGGGCCCACGCGGTGATCCTGGGCCGTTCAAACATCGTGGGGAAACCCCTGGCCAACCTGCTGATACGCCGGGACGTGAACGCCACGGTTACAATCTGCCACACCGGGACGCCGGATTTTTCGGTCTATACGAAACAGGCGGACATCCTCATCGCCGCCGCGGGGAAGCCGGGTCTCGTAAGCGCCGGTATGGTAAAACCCGGCGCGGCGGTCATAGATGTCGGCGTAAACCGTATACCCGACGCTTCAAAAAAGTCCGGCTTTATCCTGCGGGGCGATGTTGACTACGAAGCCGTTGAAAAGATCGCGGGGTGGATAACGCCCGTGCCCGGCGGCGTTGGTCCCATGACCATCGCCATGCTTCTGCGGAACGTTGTCGAAGCGGCGGCGGCCTCCCGGACATAAGGGCGGTTTTTTCATTTTTTTTGAATTTTTTTCTTGACAACCGTAAATTCCCCTGATAGGATGGTAATCATAGCGATAAGGCTTTTCCAAAAACGGCTGTTTTTGGAAAAGTTTCCGGTTTCCCGGTATTTCAGGGAAACGGCTTAGTATGGTCAGGGGAGGCGAAAAAGTGAAGCGGACAATACGCAACTCATCGAATTTCGGCAGAGTGATATCTATGTCTAAATGTGGGGGGGGGGGGGGGGGGGGGGGGGGGGGGGGGGCGGGGGGGGGGGGGG
>JAIRSC010000095.1 GCA_031255645.1 Treponema sp.
TGAGTGGAAAAAGCATATAACAAAAAAACCAAAGACAGGAAAAAGGGTTGCCGTCATCGGATCGGGTCCGGCGGGAATGACCGCCGCCTATTACCTGCGGAAATGCGGACATGACGTAATCGTATTCGAGAAAGAAAAAACGGTTGGCGGTACAACCCGCTACGGCATCCCCGAATACCGGTTGCCCCGGCATATTATCGAAAAAGAGGCGGATATTATCAGGGAACTGGGAGTGGAAATAAAAACCGGCATGGCAATATCCGGCACGGAAGCGCTGGCGCGGGAGGGATTCAACGCGGTTTTTATCGCCGTAGGAACCGGAAAAGGGGTAAAACTTCCCATTGACGGCAATGATGCGGAAGGGGTGCTTGTCAACACCGAATTTCTTATGGCCGCCGCGAAGCATGAGAAAGTAGCAATCGGAAAAAGGGTGATTGTTCTTGGCGGCGGCAATGTGGCATGTGACTGCGCCGGTGTGGCAGTAAAACTTGGAGCGGAGGAAGTCCGCATGGCCTGTCTTGAAAGCCGGGAAACCATGACCGCTTCCGCCGGGGAACTGGAAGATGTTGAGAAAGAGGGGGTTATTATTCACCCCGCGCTTACCTTTGACCGGATTATAGTGAGTAACGGCAGAGTTGCGGGCGTTGCCTTTTCAAAGGTGAAGTCCTTTACTTTTGACGAGAATCGCCGGGCGATTATCGAAAAAGAAGAAGGTTCCGAACATTCCATTGAAGCGGACACGGTAATTTTTGCCGTAGGGCAGCGGCCCGATATTCCTCTCGGATTTGGGGTGAATACCGGATGGGGGAATTTAATAACCGTAGACAATCAGTTTCTTACCAGTAAAGAAGGTGTATTTGCCGCCGGCGATGCAGTCACCGGAACCAGTTCGGTAGTCGAGGCAATCGCGGAAGCGCGAAGAGCCGCCGCCTGCGTTGACAGGTTTTTGGGCGGCGATGGCAATGTGGAAGAAATTCTGTCCCCCGCCCAGGAAGCCGATGACCGTATCGGGAAAAAAGAAAATATCGCCGCCCTTGAGCGGCAGAACTTTTGTTATGGCGAATATGCGGCCCGATGTGAAGCGGAACGCTGTCTGCAATGCGATCTCCGGCTTCATCTCGCACGGCAGAAATTCTGGAATGATTACGCAATCACCCGGGGGACTCCCGCATGATAAAGGAGTTTTTATGTCCATTGAAAACATACTGATTTTTGGCGCCGGGATGATGGGGAAAAATATCGCCTTTGTATTTTCCTCAAAGGCGGATTACCGGATTGTGGTATACGATATTCAGCACATTGATGTCCACGCCGGAATCCGCGTCAATGCCGCGCCGTTAATCAGCAAAGGAATTCTTGATGTCGATAAATTGGAGCGCAGGCTGTCGCGGATTAGTTTTACCACGGATATAGAAGGTGAAGGAATCAAAAACGCGGACCTGGTTATCGAGGCGGTGTTTGAGGATATGGCCCTGAAACAAAAAACCTTTGAGGATCTGGAGAAACACTGTTCCAGGGACGCTGTTTTTTGCACCAATTCCTCCGTTATGAGCCCATCGGAGATTTCGTCAAAATTAAAACACCGGGACCGTTTCGCGGGGGTCCATTTCTGGAATCCCGCCCATCTGATTCCCCTGGTGGAAGTTATCAAATCCGATGCCACTTCTGATAAAACGGCTGATACCCTGATGGAAGTCCTGGCCGGGGTTGGCAAAAAACCGGTCCTCTGTAAAAAAGACATACCCGGTTTTATCGCAAACCGTATGCAGCACGCCCTCTGGCGCGAGGCGGTCTATATTGTGGAACAGGGAATCGCGGACGCGAAAACGGTTGACGAGGCGGTCAAATACTCTTTTGGCCTTCGACTGCCTCAGTTGGGCCCAATGGAAAACATCGACATGGTGGGGCTAGATCTCACCTATAACATTCACCATTACATCTTTAAACATCTCTGTTCTTCAACTGAACCTTCTCCGCTGCTCAAGAAACTGCTTGACAATGGCAAGAACGGCTTTAAAACCGGTGAAGGTTTTCAGAAATGGACGGATGAGCGGCAGCGTCAATCAGCCGCCGTTCTGAATGAATACCTGGTCACTATGTTAACCAGAAAATAAAACGAGGAGAATGTCAATGAAAAAGGTCGAATTGAAAGATGTTTCAACGTATAACGCGCCCGGACATTTCGGCATGGTTGCCATGCGGCTTCAGGGTAAGGATGAAACCGGTATTTCCAAATTCTGGATGGGCATGTCCCATTTTCTGCCCGGCGGCGGCGCGGATTGGGCTTACGAGGAAAATTCACCCCAGGAAAAGGTTTATTTTGTTTTGGAAGGTGAGATTACCGTACAATCCAAGGATGGGGAAATTGTCCTGCGGAAAGGGGATTCGATTTTCATCGGGCCCAATGAGGGCCGGTCAATGAAAAACAAAACCAATCAGGTAGCAACCATACTGGTTGTTATCACCTATGCGTAAAGAGGAGGGATAGATATGGAAAAAGAAAAGCTCGATGCTTTGTTTGACGTGAAGGGTAAGGTCGCCCTGGTTACTGGCGCTACCGGCGCTTTGGGCAGCGCCATCTGCCTGGGATACGGGCTGGCGGGTGTTAAGGTTATGGCCACAGGACGAAAAGAGGAAAGTCTAAAAACCCTAGCTGGCAAATTAAAAGACCAAGGTGTGGATATAGCTTATTCGGTCGGCGATCCGGTAAAAGAAACGGATGTTATCAAGGTGATAAAAGACACCATCAACACCTACGGGGAAATCAATATCCTCGTAACCGCCGCCGGGTTTAACGCGCCGAAATCTATCCTTAATCATACCCTTGATGACTGGCAGCAGATTATGGACGCCAATGTAAAGGGAACTTGGCTTTTCTGCAAATACGCGGGGGAACAACTGGTGAAGCAGAAAAAAGGCGGCAAAGTTATTCTGGTTTCCTCCGCGAGAAGCAAAATCGGCATGAAAAATTATACCGGGTATTGTACTTCCAAGGGCGGCATTGATCTCTTGGCCCAGTCCCTGGCCTGTGAATGGGGGGAGTACGGGATTAACGTAAACACCTTTAACCCCACGGTATTCCGTTCCGAGCTTACCGAGTGGATGTTCCATGACGATACGGCAAAAACAAAATTTTTGACCCGCCTGCCGATTGGAAGGCTGGGCGAACCGGACGATTTTGTCGGCA
>JAIRSC010000136.1 GCA_031255645.1 Treponema sp.
ATAAAGACGGCCGGCGACCCTCAAAATTGACGGCACACGGCGGATATGTATGAAAAAGTAGACGAACTCTACGATAAAAGCGGCCGCGCCGTTTTTTCCGGTATCCGGTCTCTATCCGAAAGATGGAAAAAAAGTTGAAATGAGGGAGGAATACTTCTTAGAAGCACCGCAGGTTACGCGGCTGAATATTGCCATTTTGGGTGTTTCCGGCAATACTTGAACATAGAGGCTTTCCCACGGCCAAGCTCGAACCGGAGTTTCGTGTTTGGGAAAGACCGTATGCGCTTGAAAAGGGAGTGATATGGCTGCTGTACTTATAAAAGATGTGGCGTTACACGCGGGAGTTTCTCTGGCAACTATTACCCGGGTCGTTAATAAGCAAGGCTATGTATCCGCGGAAACCAGGAAACGGGTGGAAAACTCAATAGAAACCCTGGGCTATGTACCAAACCACATGGCCAGGGCCCTGAAAAACAACCGGACCGGAGTCATCGGCAATATGATGTCCCTGGAAGCGGATAATCCTTTTTGCGCGAAAATAAGCCTGGCGCTAAAGAACGCCGCGGCGGAATACAGCTACCAGATACTCCCCGTGTACAGCGAGGAGGACAAGCACCGGGAAGAGCATCTGATACGGGAACTTGTCGGCCGGATGGTGGAGGGCATCATCTTTACCGGTATTATAAAATCGAACCGTAAGGTCATAAAGACCGTGTTGAGTGGCCATCGCCCTATTGTCATGATTGAACGCCCCCTGAATATTCCCGGAACGGACAAGATTCTTATCGATGATTTTTCCGGAGCGGCCCTTGCCGCGCGGCGTTTCCTTGAGTTTGGCCACCGGGTCTGCGGTTTTATTGGCCGGGACACAGCGACCGGCACGGTAGAAGCCAAACGGTTCGACGGTTTTAAACAGACCCTGGAAGAAAACGGCCTATCCCTGCCCGGGAAAAACGCCGGGTTTGTTCAGGGCTATGGCGCAAAATTCGCCTATGACGCCATGGAAAAAATAATCAAAAAGGCCGGGAAAAACCTTCCTACCGCTTTTTTTATCACCTCGGACGTATTGGTCTGCGGGGCGATGCAGTATCTGTACCAGGCGGGGCTGCGGGTGCCCGAGGATATATCGATAATAGGGAATGACAACACCCTCTCCGTGCTTTGCAGCCCCCCGGTAACGACGATAGCCATTCCCTATGAGGAAATTGGACGGACGGCGCTGTCAATGCTTTGGGAAAGGCGGGAGCAGCACCGCGGCACTGACAGGACCGTTACGCTGAAACCTTTTCTGCTGGAAAGGGAATCTGTTGCGGACCTGCGATGAAAGGGTTTCCGAACAAGTCTATTAACCGGTTTTTGGAAAATTCCGCCCTTCCGCCTTTCAGCTCTTTACCGATCCCATGGTGATGCCTTTCACGAAATGCCGCTGCATAAAAGGGTAGACCATCAGAATAGGCGCCGTCGCGGCGACTATTGACGCCGCGATCATCGCTTCTTCGGAAACGTCCTCCATAAGCATGGCTTTTAACTCTACATTCATAGCCTTCATAATCATGTCCCGCAGATAGAGGGGCAAAGTCTGAAGGCTGGAGCTGTTGATATACATCATAGGATCAAAATAGTTATTCCAAAGTATCACCGAAGTAAAGACCACGATTGCGGCGTACACGGGGATACTCATGGGGGCGATGAGTTTGAAAAAAACGGTAAAGTAATTGGCTCCGTCAAGACGCGCGGACTCAATAATACTTTCAGGCAGGCTTTCATAGTAACTTTTAATGATAAGGAGATGCCAGACATTTATCAGTCTTGGCAGGATCAATACCCCCCGGGTATTGAGGAGGCCGTAAGCGTGGTATAAAAGGTACGTTGGAATAATACCACCGGAAAAGTACATGGTAAAAACGAAAATCAGCGTAAGGCTCCGTATCCCGGGCAGGCCGCGGGTGGAGAGGGGAAAGGCCGTAACCGCCGTAACGATCAGGATGCAGATAGTTCCGACCACCGCGATAAAAAGAGAATTTCCAAGGGCGATCAAAAAAGACCTGGAGCCGAGTATCGACTTCATGGCATTAAACTGAAACCCCACCGGCAGGAGTCCGACCTGTCCGGTGTTTATGGCCCACTCGGCGCTGAACGCCTTTGCCACTACGTGAAGAATCGGAAGCAGCATGATTATTGAAAGAAAAGCCGTAAAAACAAAAGAAAAGCCCGAAACGAATCGTTCCTCCGCATCCCGCCTGATACCCGGCCTTTTTACCGCTGTCACCAGACACTCCTTCCATAAGCCTTCCGGCTTACGTAATTGCCGATAAATACCAGCGAAAGCCCCACCAGGGATTCAAAGAAACCCAGAGCGGTAGCATAACTATAATTACTCAAGGCTACGCCGGTCCGATAAATAAAAGTACCAAGAACATCCCCGGTTTTATAAACAGTCGGGTTGTAGAGAAGCAGGAGTTGTTCCGTATTGGCGTTGAGGATTCCGCCCAGTTTAAGGACGAACATAAGAACAATAACCGACATGATCCCCGGCAGGGTAACGTGAACGATCTGCCTTATTTTTCCCGCCCCGTCCACATTGGCGGCTTCATAGAGTTCCTGATTGATTCCGGAAAGGGCGGCGATAAAGACTATCGCGCCATACCCCGCCTCTTTCCATGTTTCGGATAATATAACCACCCAGCGGAACCATGTATTGTCCATCAAAAACGCAATCGGCCTGAACCCGACGAAAGACAGAAATTCATTCAGTATCCCTGTTGACGGGGAACAAGCGGTAATTACCAATCCTGATACGATGACCCAGGAAAGAAAATGAGGCAGATAAAGGACGGTTTGAAAAAACCGCTTTATAAGCTGAAGGCGGACCTCGTTTATCATGATGGCTATAAGCACCGAGAGGGGGAAACTCACCAGGATTTTTCCCATACTAATGGTGATCGTGTTTATGAGAACCTCGTAGAATTTCGGGGAACCAAAGAGTTCCCGAAAATGTTTTAGGCCCGCGAAAGGGCTTTCCAGTATCCCGCGAAAAATATTATAATCCTGAAAAGCGGTTACCAGGCCATACATAGGCATATAGCGGAACGCGATAATGACGAAAAATCCGGGAATGATGAGTAAATAAAGATCATAATTCTTGCGTATCTGCCGCCACGCGGTTGGACCGTCTTTACGGCGGACGCTTTTTGAAAAATCAATCATGCTCAACCTCATCCGAAATATGTTATCGTTTACAGTAATAGCCTACTTTTTTCGCTTTGTCAACAAAAAGTTCGGTATGCCCTTAATAAACGGCAAGCCCGCCCCGGACCAGGGGAAAAAGCCCGGCAGTTCTCGATTTAGAAAAAACAGGGCCTTAAGGCGGCGAAGTAGGGCGGGATATGTATGAAATAGTAGACAGATGGCGCCGGCGCTTGCTTTCCGGATAGATTCCAATTAGCCTTTCATTTACCGGCTTTCACATGGTATATTATAGATATGATTGAAATGATAAGGGCCCATACGGGGGAAATTGACGACATTGAGAAGGCGGCGTCGGAGCTTGTCGCCCAGATAGAGGCGGAAAAAAGGCTGCGGAAACATTCCGTCGGCCTGATAAGCTGTTTCGCCGATTTTGTCGGTTCCGGCCTGATAGAGGAGTTGGCGGAAAAGCTGCCTTTTGAAATCCTGGGAACCACCACGCTGGCCAGTCAAAACCAGGATGTCCGGGGGGAAACCCTGCTGATCCTCAGCGTCCTAACCAGCGACGAGCTTGAATTTGTTACCGGCCTTACCGGGCCCCTTGCCGGGGAAGATCCGGAACCGTTCCGCCTGGCCTACGAGAAAGCCGTGGGAAACAGACGGGAAAAGCCCGCCTTGATGATCGCTTTCGCCCCTCTTCTGATGAACGTAAGCGGGGACTTTTTCGTGGAAACCTGGGGCGACATTACCGGAAACGTGCCTGTTTTCGGCAGCATTGCGGTGGATCACAATATGGACTACCATGAGTCCCAGACCATCCTGAACGGGCGGGCCTTTCGGGATCGTTTTGTGTTTGCCCTTGTTTACGGCGATATTAAACCCTCCTTTGTTGTCGGCGGCATCCCCGAAAACAAGGTCTTCCGGGAAAAGGG
>JAIRSC010000165.1 GCA_031255645.1 Treponema sp.
CCTTATACTGGGAAGCGTCCATGCCTCCGCGCAGCTTATCGCAACTCGCCCAAAGGGAACTGTATAGTTCGGTTTTCTTTACGGCCACGCCTTACCCCTTGATATATCTTTCCGGGCCTCTCGTGGACAAACAACCAAAGAACCGATTCTAGCCGATTTTATTGCTATCGGTATGGTGTAAACAGTATATTCCAAAGATCGCAAATAAATAAAGAGGTTTTTGCGGGCAAGTGTAAAATCTCGTTGTATAAAATTGAAGAAATTTAACCTGTAGCCACACGAACTTTTGTTTCGAACCTGTTTCACTGCCAAACACACCTCAAGAGCGCCCCAAAAACCGCGGGCCGGCTAAAATTCCAGTTTCACGATTTCCCCGCCAATCCACTCTCCAAGCGCGGCGTTGGATTCCACGGTAAGATGGAGGCCGTCAATCGGGCTTGGTTTGGCTATGGGCGCGGTATCGAGGAAATAACAGGCGTTTTCCGCGGCTATTTTTTGGTACTCCCGGGAAAGTTCCGCGGCTATAGCCTGGGCGCCGGTAAATTCCCGAAGGTCAAAATTTGCCCGCCTTTGATCGCCTTTGGTTATCAAAGGCGGCGAAAGAATCAGAATTTTTGGATCCCCGCCGTCTGGTCCAAAACCTTTTCCCCGCGCAAGTTCGACAAGGCTGCGCATTCCCCGGGCTATTGTTACCGCCCGGTTGTGCAGGTGTTCTTTGCAGTCGTTGGAACCAAGCATAATAACAAGAAGATTAATCGGAGCGTGGCTTTCAAGAATCACGGAAAACGCAAACTGTCCGTTTCTGGCGGAACGAAGCGGATCGTCAAAAACCGTGGTTCTGCCGTTAAGCGCCTCGACAATAACGTCGTAGTCCGGGCCGAGTTTTTTCCGAACGATGCTGGTCCAGCGCCGTTCATAGGGGAAACGTGTCCCCGCGCCGGGGACATAACCCCAGGTATTTGAATCACCGTAAAAAAGAATCGTCTTCATGTTTACCTCTCTGTGTTTTCGGATTTTCGCCGTAGTCAGCCGCGCTCCCCTATCAGCAGTTTGAGTTCCTGAATTTCCTTTATTAACTCGGAACGCTGTTTTCTTCGAAGCCGTTCGGGGAGCATTTCTTTTGAGGTACACTCCACAGTGGCGACGAGGTTTTGCAGTTCAATTTCGTGGGGATAGGCGGCCGGCACAAAATCGGCCATGGCTTCTTCCATGTCTTCCTTTTTGATAAAAACCCGGTCTTCCATAGCCGCAAGCAGCTTCGCCCTGACAAGCAGGGCTTCCAGGTCCGCGCCGGAATATTCGTATTTGTACTTTTTGAAAAGTTCCGACACGGGAAAATTCCTTATTTCAAGATCGAGCTTTCTGACCAGAGTTTTGAACAGATCTTCCCGTTCCTGATCCGTTTCGGGATAAAACAGGGCAAGATGTTCTTCGGCGCGGCCCTGGCGTTTCAGGTCTATGGGAACAAGATCGGGCCGGCAGGTGATAAGGAACCAGATGATCTTTCCCCGGAATTCGGTGTTGCCCATAAAACTGGCAATCTGGGCAAAGACCCTGTTGCTTGTACCGGAATCCCCGTCCTGATCCCGGTCGCCAAGAAACGCGTCCGCCTCGTCGATCATCACCGCCACGGGGGCCATGGACTTGAGGATATTGAGGATGTGTTCCAGGTTCGATTCGGTGTCGCCCTGCCATTTGGAACGGAAATTGCGGAACTTGACCATCGGTATGCCGATTTCCCCGGCAAAGGCGCTTACGATAAAACTCTTGCCCGTACCCACGGGGCCGGCAATCAGGTAGCCCATGGGAAGCACGTCGAGCCGGCCCATCTTGATCGCCCTGGCGGCGTTTTTAAAACGCTTCTTTACAAAGTTGTGGCCCGATACGTGGGAAAGGTTGTAGCCCGTTTCAAGGAATTCCAAAAGCCCGACCGCTTCGGTTTCGATAATTTCCTTTTTCTTTTGCCGAAGGTATTCCAGGGTAAGCACTTTGGAAATTTCAAAATTTTCCGAAATAAGGCGGTTTAAATTCATTAAATTTAAACCATTGGTAACCGCCGCCACTTTGCCGGGGTTAAGACCACGGTCAAGGATAAGCTTGCCTTCGTTCAGCTTTGATTCCAGAAATTTCGCGCGCACCGCTTCGCCGGGAAACGGAACGTTTACCTTTACCGCGGCGGGCGATCCGGCCAGGCGCGGAGAAATGTCCGCGAGGTTTTCGGTAAGCAGAATGATCGAAATATCCCCTTCGGTAAAAAGAGGATTCACCGCCCAGCGGTTAAGGGTCACAAGACAAAAGCGGTCTTCTTCGGAATAACGGCCCAGATCGCCGGGAGGCACAACCGTTTCCGCGTAGTCGATGATAAGCACCATGCGGCAGCTTTCGCGTCTGTCTTTCGGAATTTTGGTCAAAAGGTATTTTTCCAGGTAAAAAAAACTTTCCTCCGGGTCCGGGGACATGAAATCCGCGATATCTTCCACATCGGGATACTTTTCGTGCATTGCCTTCTGGTAGTTCCGCGTCATATCCGTGTTGAGAAACACCACGCCGCTTGAACGATCATAAAAGACAATGATGTCCCGGTTACCGAAAATTCTTTCGGCGATATATTCCTGAATACGGGTAAAGGTAAATTCCCCGGCGTTGCTTTTATGGGGAAGAAAGTCGCGGATATTGCCGTGGAGTATATAAAGATTTGCCGTACTCGATCCGTACTTGTAGGCGAATTCTTTTGCCCAGCCGGGTAGAGTCTCTATATATTCCTGATTTTCGTCAATGTAATGTTCGGCCATGTAATGGTTCCGGTAACCGCCAATCCGCTATCTGCCGATACTTTGGGAAAGAAATTCCCCCAATGCCCTGCCGTAGCCGTCCCGTATGGACGTTTCCGCGGAACGCAGCGCCCTGATTTCGGCTTCCGAAGCGCTGTTGTGTCCTTCCCTTCCGGTTATGCTGTAGGGAAAAATCGTCATTCCCGAAGCAAGGTCAACAAGGCTGCTGTCAACGGAATAACGTACCCAGCGGTAGGGGTTTCCGTCAAAGGTTACCGGCTCAAGATCAAGCGATCCCCTGAGGGCATAGCGGGGATTCGATCCGCCGGTACGGAAGCCGGAAGCGCTCAGCGCCTGGGCAAACGCGTCGCCGATCCGGCCCTGTCTGTCGTTGTCAACGGCAACCTCCACGGAAATATTCTTTGCTATTTCCGACGCCTCAATCCGGTAATACTCTCCGCTCCGTACTTCCCCTTCTCCGAAAGACGGGATATCGATGACCCTCATCACATTGGTAAACACCGCGTTGGCGTCGGCAAACGAAGAGGCCTGCTGATATTTGACATAACCGTCAAAAGACTGTTTTTCTCCGGCGGACAGGGTTGTCAACCTGGACACCGCCTGTTGATTTTGCCGTATAAGTTCGGAATAAACGGAACCTGCCTTTAGCTTGTCCATAAGGGCTACCGCATAGACAGTACCGCCGCGATTGTCCCATACGTCCGCGATTTCCGTCCCGATAAGCGTATTCATCTGTACCGATGTTTTTACCGTTTGGGCGATGTCGGAATTTTCCGACCAGGTACTTCCGCTCTTTTCCAGGGCTTCCGAATAACTGACGTTGACTTCCGTCTTGCTTGATATCGATTGATTGAAGATCGCCGTAAGGGCGGCGAGGGCGTTTTTCTCCGCGCTTTCCCGGCTTGGGCCGTAGCCTACGGCGGCCAGATACACGGCCCTGGGATAGACCTGGTACGGATCGGAAACCCACTG
>JAIRSC010000226.1 GCA_031255645.1 Treponema sp.
CGGGGCAAGCCCCGCGGTATCTTAAGCGTTGCGTTAATTTGATCGGAGGCTCGTTCGATAGGAAGTTTATAATACCCTCCCCCGCGAACTGGTGAGCGGGTTCTTTGGTTTAACACCAAGTTTTTGTAGGCATTGTCTTATTTGAGCCGGAGCAGAGCTCCGGGGTATTAAACCAGACTTTCGAATAAACACATAAATGCCGCATATGTACCCGCCGCCAGACGCGGGTGTACACTTTTAATTCGCAAGCGGGGTTCTTCATTTGTCAAATTATTTTTTGAATAATTTCGCGAGATACGCCGCGTAATTTATAGACCAACGCGATCAATCGTTGGTCTATAATCTTCCCATCCCTGTTCCCGCGGCCCTGAGCAATTTCCGCAGGCTGCCGTATTTTTCCGCCGCCTTACAGGCTATGACGCCGCATGTCCGGGCGTCTTCAAGGGCATTGTGGGCGTCGTAGACAATGCCAAAATGTCTGCTCAGCGCGGTAAGCGCGTGGGATTCCAGTTCAGGCCAGGCGGAACGGGCCAGTCGAAGCGTACAAAAATACTTGAGCGGGGGTACGGGCAGATCGTACCATTCAAGCGCCGCCCTGAGTACGCCCATATCGAAATTCGCGTTGTGGGCCGCCAGGGGCAGTCCGCCAATAAAGGGCCGAATACCGTTATTCCAAACCTCCGCGAAATTCGGAGCGTCCCGTACGTCATCAACGGTAAGACCGTGAATATCGGTAAAATCGGGACGGATATATAGTGACGGCGGGCGTATCAGGGAATAAAAACTATCCGCCGCTTTTCCGTTAACGAATTTTACGAGCCCCGCCGAACAGGCGCTCTCCCGTGAATATTTGGCCGTTTCGAAATCAATGGTGATAAAATTCATGTTATCTCCTGTATAATTGTCTCCGTAAAAATCCGCGCTTTATAAAGGCGCGCGGCGGACCTCCTCAGTACCTCTTTTTCGTGGCGTCTTTTTCCCCTGGAGTTTAAGGCCAAGCCAGGTAAAGCCCCGCGAGGCGTGCCCGTTCATTGTAACATAGCTTTCTTCGGAAAAATGCTTTTCGCTAAAACCTTCCGGCAGTTCCCGGATAAATTCCGCCCTAAAGTGGCGCAGCGCCGCTCCTTCGGGCAGGGTAAAAGCGCCGTAGACTCCGGTATCCGCGAAGGCCTGTTCGTAACGCGCAATGTTGCGTTCGTCGGTGTTAAGGAGAAAATCCCCTATGTAGAGAAAACCTCCGGGCCTAAGCGTCCGGCGGATTTCGGCGATAAGCTGTTTGAGCGCGTCGTCGGAAATAATACAGGTTATAAGCGCCATAAGAATTACCCCGTCGAAAAAACCGTCTTCCGCCGGGATAACGTTGTTTTCCGTAAGGAAAAATCACGCGCGGGGAATTCCGCCTTTCGCCGTGGGGCTTTCCGGCCCGGTCTTTGACCGATCTTCGATTTCCGTCCGGAACCCGCGCCCGCGCGCCAGGGACGGGGAGCTTTATCATCTTGTTCCCCGTCCGACGCTTCCCGATACGGCCGCGCCGTTTTGCCGAATCAGCGTCCAGCGATCCCCCTGAAGGGCGAACAGCGCCCGGATCGCTCCCGTCTCCGGATCGTGCCAGACGATGTTTCCCTCGGTATCCAGTACGACAATGGAAGAAACGCCGTCCATAACGCGGGAAGGAAAACCCTGGCTCCGTTCGAACGGCAGCGGGCCTTTCGGGGAATAGAGCGCCGCGGTTTCCCCTCCAAGGTTGGCGGCGGGGAAGCGGGAACCGGCAAGGGACACGTCCTGATCTTCCCCGGCGTAATCGGCGACGACTTCGTATTCGGAATCGTCGAACCTGACGATACGGGTAACCACCGCGCCGTTTTCACTGCCGCCGGCGAGCCCGTAAAGGGCGTCCTTTTCCCGGTACAGCCGTATGCCCGCCTGATCCGCCATGTCCAGGGGAATCAGTTCCCCGTTTTTCGCGTAGAGTTTTACGAACGGGGGGCCGGAGGCGGCGGCCTGTCCAAGGATGATTTCCCCGTCGTTAAGAAACGCCGCGTCCGAGGATCCCGCGGCCTGGTAGCTGAACAGCGGGGCGCCGTCGGGGGCCTGTTCCGCGACCGAAACGGCCGATAAAACTCCCCGCGCCGTAAGGAAAAGCGCCGTTCCGTTAAACGCCGAAACCGAACGGAGGGCGGCCCTGAGGGGCAGCTTGTTGAGGACGCTCTTCCGCCCGATAACCGGCGTCCCTCCCTCCGTTTCGGCGATCCACAGGGCGGGAAAGGTCCGCGTGTTGGCGGACTGCCAAAAGATAAAGCGGCCCGGTTTCGAAGCGCCGGCCGGTTCCGCCGGACTTATCCGGGTATAGGAATCGGCGTTGGGAAGAAGAACCAGTTCCGTTCCGTCTTTTAGTTCCCGGTAATCCAGGGGGATAAGCCCGATGGTTTTATCCTCCCCGAAAAACGCGATAAAGGCCCCCGAAGAAGCCGCCTCGGTAATAAGACGCCGGGGTTCCGTTTCGAGGGCCTTGAGCGAATCGTTCCCGTCCGGGGAAACAAGCTCGTACAATCCTCCCCGGGATCCGCCGAGGATAATTCCGCCGTCGCGGGGCAGAAAACAGCTTATGTTTTCCGGCGTCCGGGCTATGCCGCGCTGTTCCACGGCCGCGAGCCGGCCCATGCTGTCGAGAAAATAGCGCGTAACCCTGTTGGACTGGAGCAGGAAAAATTCCGCGCTTTCGGGATCGGAAGCGCCGAGCTTTCCCCTGGTGATCGATTTTTCCCGGACGATAAGGCTGCCGGAAACGGCGTCGAATACCGAAAGGCCGTCCGCTCCTATCCCCGCGAAAAAACGGCGGGAACCGAAGAGCAGAACTTCGCCAAGGTTGCGGGAAACGGCAAAGCGGCGTATTTCTTCGCCGGTCCGGAAATCCCAGTAGGAGAGAACCCCCGACGGGGAATAGCAGAGCATGGTTGTTTCCGATTTTCCCGTAACGGCAAAACTTACGCGGTCGGCGGAGGGAGGGGCCTCGAGCGTTGTCCCGTCTTCGGGATCGAGAAAGACGAGCCCCGCCGATCCCGAGGTGGCGGCCATGAGAAAGCTTCCCGAAGCCGAATAGCCGAGAAAGCGCGGCGGGTCCTTGAGGGGCAGCGAGAAAAGCTTTGTCCTTGAGGCGTAATCCCAGACGGATATCCGGTACTTGCCCGCGCCGCCGCTTTCCCCGACGGCAAACTGCGCCGGCGGCCCTTCCGACGGCCGGATCGCCATGTGGCTAATCCCCCAGGCGCTTACCTGAAAGCGGCCCCGCGAAGCGGCGCCGTCCCACAGGCCGACAAACCCGTCCGCGCCGGCGCTGAATATCCGCCCTTCCCCGGCGGGAACCA
>JAIRSC010000064.1 GCA_031255645.1 Treponema sp.
AGCAAAAGCCAGGCCAAAGCCTGCGTAAGTAACAGCGACGACCGTCTAGCCCGAGCAGGGGTTGTCGCCGCCCATAGTACTTACAAAGATGTCCACCAGCCCCGGACACGGGCGCTGTGAATTTATCGTTTGCCTGCCTCGATAATAAGCGACGCCGGCAACTGCGTCGTCGTGGGCTTTACCACCGTAGGCAGTACGCGGTCATAAAAATAAGTAGTTACGCTCCATCGCATTTACTCCTTGCCTTTTCCGCTATTCACCGCTAAAGTAAAAGACACTATGGAATTCAGGATAAAAGACATAGCTCTGGCTTCGTGGGGGCGGAAGGAACTGGATATAGCCGGGGAGGAAATGCCCGGTCTTATGGCTATCCGGGAAAAGTACGCCGGGGAAAAGCCGCTTTCAGGCGCCCGCATCACCGGGTCTCTTCACATGACCATACAAACCGGGGCGCTTATCGAAACGCTGGTAGAACTGGGCGCCCAGGTCAGGTGGTGCAGCTGTAACATTTTTTCCACGCAGGACCACGCCGCCGCGGCCGTCGTTGTGGGCAAGGGAACAGAAGCCGCCCCGTCGGGGGTTCCCGTGTTCGCCTGGAAAGGGGAAAGCCTTAAAGAGTACTGGTGGTGTACCGGGCGGGCCCTGGATTTCGGCGGCGGCCTGGGGCCAAACCTCGTCGTGGACGACGGCGGCGACGCCACGCTGATGATTCACAAGGGCTATGCGGCGGAAAAAGATCCCTCCGTCATAAAAGCCGGGGCGGGCGGCGAGGACGAGGCGGAACTCTATAAATGCCTTGAAGAGATCCTCCTGAAAGACAAGGATCGCTGGGCGCGGACGGTTCGGGACTGGAAGGGGGTTTCGGAAGAAACCACCACCGGCGTCCACCGGCTCTACCAGATGATGGAGGCGGGAAGCCTTCTTGTTCCCGCGATTAACGTAAACGATTCGGTAACCAAATCCAAATTCGACAACCTTTACGGATGCAGGGAATCGCTTGTAGACGGCATCAAGCGGGCTACCGACGTAATGACCGCGGGAAAAGTCGCCGTAGTCTGCGGATACGGCGATGTAGGCAAAGGTTCCGCCCAAAGCCTTAAAGGAATGGGCGCGCGGGTGGTCGTAACCGAAATCGACCCCATCTGCGCGCTTCAGGCGGCCATGGCCGGTTACGAAGTGGCCACGGTAGAAGACACGCTGGGCCGGGCGGATATCTACGTTACCGCCACGGGTAACCGGGACATCATCACCCTTGAACACATGAAGAAGATGAAGAATCAGGCCATTGTCTGCAATATCGGGCACTTCGACAACGAAATTCAGGTGGCCGCCCTGGGAAAAGAGCCGGGAGTAACGCGGCTTAACATCAAGCCGCAGTTGGACAAGTATATCTTTCCCGACGGACACGAGATTTTTATCCTTGCCGAAGGGAGGCTTGTAAATCTGGGCTGCGCGACCGGGCATCCGAGCTTTGTTATGTCGAACTCGTTCGCGAACCAGACCCTGGCCCAGATCGATTTGTGGAAAAACCGGGACAGTTACGGCGCCCAGGTGTACCGCCTGCCGAAAAAACTCGACGAGGAAGTGGCCCGGCTGCATCTGGCCAAGATAGGGGTTAGGCTTACAACGCTTAAACCCGAACAGGCCGCCTATATCGGGGTACCCGTGGAAGGGCCCTTCAAACCAGATCACTACCGGTATTAAAAACCGGTATCCGTGGTATTTGCCTTTGGTATGTGAGTATGGAAAAAATCGCAAGTTTTAAAATAGACCATATCCGGCTTTTGCCGGGGCTTTATGTTTCCCGGAAAGATACGTTCGGCGGGACCGTGTTAACCACCTTCGATCTCCGGTTTAAACAGCCAAACAGGGAGCCGGTTATCGACATGCCGGCCCTGCACACCCTGGAACACCTGGGGGCAACCTTCCTCCGTTCCCGCCCGGATTGGGCGGGCAGGGTCGTGTACTTCGGGCCCATGGGCTGCAGGACAGGCTTTTATCTGATCCTGGAAGGCGGCCTTTCTTCTTCCGACGTTCTCCCGCTGGTACGGGAAATGCTCGACTGGATTGCCGCCTTCGAAGGCGGCGTCCCCGGCGCGGCTCCCGAAGAATGCGGCAACTGGCAGGAACAAAACCTGGACATGGCAAAATGGGAAGCGGCCCGTTACGCCGCCGCGCTCGCGAACCCCGGGCCGGAACGGCTGAATTATCCGTAGTTTCCTGTCCGCCGTTATGGAGGGAGGGTCATGAAAAACAGCGCCGTTTTTGTTTCCTGGATTCCGGTAGCGATATCCGCGGCCTTTTTTGTCGCCGTCTTTTTGCTGTTTTCCGGCTGTTATACCCTGAAACAGGGCGCGGCCATGCTGGGCTATCTGGGCAAGGCGGTTCCCCTGGAAGAGCTTTCCGGCCAAAACGCCGCGGAAGACGAACGGCGTTTCGCTGAACGGGTGGCCGATATACGCCGCTTCGCGATGGAAGATCTGGGGCTAAAGGAAAGCAAAAACTACACCCGCTATGTCGCCATAGACCGGAACTACCTTGCCGCGGTGGTTTCCGCCTGCGCCGACGATTCGTTCACCCGGCATGAATGGCGTTTCCCCGTAGTGGGAACGGTTCCCTACAAAGGCTTTTTTGATCCCGAAGACGCCCGGAAAGAGGCGGCGAAACTCAGGGGAGAGGGCCTTGACGTCTGGGTGCGGGGCGTCGACGCCTTCAGTACCCTCGGCTGGTTCAGGGATCCCCTCTACTCATATATGAAAGATTATCCGGTTCACGTTCTCGCGGATCTGATTATCCACGAACTGCTTCACGCGACGGTTTTTGTCAAAGGCCAGGTTCAGTTTAACGAACAGCTCGCCGAATTCGTGGGAAGCACGGGGGCGCGGCTTTATATAGAAAGCCGTTTTGGGCCGGACTCCCCCGAATACCGGGAAATCGGGGCGGGCGGCGCGGACAGGGCGGCTTTTCGCGCCGCCGTTTCCGCGCTTACCTCGGAACTCGAAGCCCTCTATGCCGGAACGCTCAGCCGGGAAGAAAAACTGTCCGAAAAGGCGCGGATCATCAAGGCCGCCCAGGAACGTTTTGCCGCCGAATACGACGATCATTTTTCGGGCGACGGCTACCGGAATTTCGCGGAACTTCCGGTGAACAACGCGTATCTTGATCTGTACCGCCTCTACTACGAAAAAGACAACTTCCTTTCGGAACTGTACCGGCAAAACTGCGAAGCGTCGGCCGCCGGGCTTCGACGCTTTATCGGCGCGGCGAAAACGCTTAAATCCGCCGGCAGGCGCGAGGACGCCGGCGCGCTGCGGGAACGGCTCGAAAAGGCCCTGCGGCCGGACCGCTGAACGGGACAGTAACCGGAGCGGCGGCCGGACCGCTGAGCGGAAGCTTCAAGACCCGCGCGGGAAAAGCCCCGGGATATAGAAACAGGCCCCCTTTTCCGTTATACTGGCGGAACCTATGGACAGGAAGAACGCCCACTGGGCAGACGAGGCGGCGGACAGGATTATCCGCGAAAAGGGCGGCAAGGACCTTTATACCTGCGCGTCGGGGATCACCCCGTCGGGAACGGTGCATATCGGCAACTTCAGGGAAATAATTTCGGTCGATTTGGTAGTCCGCGCGCTGCGCGACAAGGGAAAGACGGCGCGCTTTATCTATTCCTGGGACGATTACGACGTGTTCCGCAAAGTACCGCTCAATATGCCCAGGCGCGAAGAACTTGAAAAGTACCTTCGCTTTCCGATAACGATGGTTCCCGATCCCTGGGACAGGGACGAAAGTTACGCCCGGCATCACGAAGTCGATGTGGAAACCCTGCTCCCCGTTGTCGGGATTCATCCCGAATTTCTGTACCAGGCAAAAAACTATCAGGCGTCAAAATACGCCGAAGAGATACGCAGGGCGCTGGAACACAAAGACCTTCTTGTAACGATACTGGACAAATTCCGCGACGAGGATCACAAGATACAGGGCCAGTGGTGGCCGGTGAACGTGTTCTGCGGCCGCTGCAACAGGGACGACACGGATATCGACGGCTGGAACGGCGAATGGAAGCTCGCGTACCACTGCGGCGCCTGCGGCCATAAAGAGGAAGTGGATATCAGGAGCGCCGGCGGGGTCAAACTCGGCTGGCGGGTTGACTGGCCGATGAGGTGGAAATACGAGCGGGTCGATTTTGAACCCGCGGGAAAAGACCACCACAGCCAGGGCGGCTCTTTTGATACGGCCCGCCATGTCTGCAGGGACGTGTACGATTGGGAAGCGCCGGTAACGTTCCGCTACGATTTTATCGGCATTAAGGGATCGGCGGGAAAAATGTCGAGCTCTTCCGGCAAGGTAATCAACCTGGAAGATTTGCTCAGGGTATACACGCCGGAGATCATCCGTTATCTTTTTGCCGGAACCAGGCCAAACACGGAGTTCACGATTTCCTTTGATCTTGACGTGATAAAAATTTACGAAGACTACGACCGTACCGAACGCATCGCGTGGAAAACGGAAAAGGCGAAGGACGAGGCGGCCTACGAACGGGAACGGCGTATCTACGAGCTTTCCCAGGTGAGCGTGGACGCCGACGGCAGAACCGCCATGCCCGCCGTTATGCCCTACCAGATTCCGTTCCGCCATTTGTGCAATCTTGTCCAGATTGCCGATGGCGACATTGACAAAACCATTGCCGATCTTCGAAACGCCCGTTCCGCGGAAAACGGCCCGGCTGTTCCGTCAAACGCGGCCGGGCCGTCGGACGCCCAGATTCCAGGGCTTGCGGCCCGCTGCCACCGCGCCAAATACTGGGTGGAAGAATGCGCCCCGGAAGAATTCCGTTTCCGGCTGCGGCGGCCCGGCGGCCCGGAAGGCCCGCCCGATCCGGGAAACCCGGCGGACGCGGCGGGTGCGGCGGACAGGGCCGGGAACGGCGGGGCCGCGCTCGGCGAAAAAGAGCTTGCCGGAATACGGCTGCTTCGGGACAGGGTGGTTGCCCGAATCGGCGAATTTGCCGACGACAAAGCCTGCGCCCAGGCGATTTACCAGGCGGCCGAAGAAGCGGGGCTTGAAGGCAAAGAACTGTTCCGGGCCGCCTACCAGGCCCTTATCGGAAAAGATCAGGGGCCGCGGCTTGCCAATTTTCTCCGCAGCATAAAGCGGGAACGGCTTATGGAGATACTGGCGGCGTATTGAGTGCGATATACGCAAGCCGTTCTATTATGGGGATATGCTGGGTACAGGCAGACTCGCATTGACCGCAGGCAACGCATTTTCCGGCCTCGCCGGGACCAACATCCCAGTGCATTGAAAGCCGTTCCCTCATCTCGTTGTCCCCGTTTTTTTTAAGGAGCTTCTGGTTGTAGGCGTCCATAAAACGCGGTATGGCTATACCCTGTGGACAGTCGTCGCAGTAAGCGCAGCCCGTGCATATCCCTTCAAAGGAAGTCGTTTCCTGAGCCTTGAGCCGGGTCAGCTCTTCTTCGGTTCTTGGCCTGTAGCCTTCCATCGCGCCAAGGGCCTCGGCTATGTCTTCTTTGTTACGGAAACCGACCAGGGTTACGCTGATGTCCCTGTGATCCCAAAGGAAGCGGAGAGCCGCTTCGACGGAACTTTCACCGTCCCTCATGATAAACCCGAAAAGCCCGGGGTGTTCGGGAATAATGCCGCCCCCCAGGGGGTTCATGACAACCGCGCCGAGTTTTTTCGCCCGAATGGCGTTGAACGCCTTTTCCCTGGTTCTGTAGTTGTAGGCCGAATAACCGAACAGTACCCCTTCGAAGACCCCTTCCATAAGGAGGGTTTCGATTTCGTCCTGGATAAGGTGGCTCGAAACGCAGATGTGCCGGATAAGGCCCTCTTCCCTGAGCTTGCGGAAGGTGTCGAGAATGCCGTCTTTTTTCCGCCCCTCCCAGTTTTCAAGGCTCGTAATGCACCACACATGGTAAAAGTCAATGGCGGGAATGTCGAGCCGCCTGAGCTGCTCCTCTATCTCCTTTCGTATGCCGTCTTCCGTGGTTTTGAACGTTTTGGTCGCCGCGTAATAGGGAAGCCGCCGTTTTCTCAGTTCCGCGAAACCCTTGCCGAAGACGGTTTCGCTTTTGCCGTTATAATAACCGGGGGCGGTGTCGAAATAGGTGATTCCCCCTTCGGCGGCCCGGACCATCATCTCAACGCATTTTTCATGGTCGTCTATATGCTGAAAACGCATTCCCCCAAAACCCAGGAGGGAAACCTTTTTGCCCGTTTGTCCGTAATCCCTGTAAATCATCGTATCCTCCTTGCCGCGGGGCGGCCTTCCAATTGAGGCTGTTCCAAAACCCCATGGCTGCGGGAACGAAGTTCCCGGTTCCACCGGCTGAATTGACAGGTTTTGAAAACCCAATGCCAATACGCTATCAGGTTAAACCGTAAATAAAGATATGTCAAAGGGTCGCGCTGCGCGGATTACGCGGGCTGCAAACGCGCCGTCGTTTTTGTGAAGCATAGATTTACCCGCCGCGTAACACATAACGGATACGGATCGCTACATTCCCACTTCGGTAAACGGGGACGCCCGTTCCAGCACTTCGGCGACGACCCGGTTTTCCGGGAGCAGGAGGCCGGGATCGTTTTCCAGCATCGCGAAGGCTTCTTTTCTGGCGGCAAGCAGGACATCGGCGTCCCGTACCGGGTCGGCGATACCCAGCCTGAGATACCCGGACTGTTCTATGCCGGCGATTTGTCCGGGCCCCCGGAGCTTGAGGTCTTCTTCGGCGATGACAAAGCCGTCGTTCGATTCCAGCATCACCTTGAGCCGCCGCTTGCCGTCTTCGCTAAGGGCCGGCCCGGCTTCTTCCCCGGAATAGACCAGGAAGCAGTACGCCTGTTCCCCGCCCCGGCCGACCCGGCCCCGAAGCTGGTGAAGGGCGGAAAGGCCGAAACGTTCGGCGTGATGAACCACCATGCACGAAGCGTTCGGCACGTCGACCCCGACTTCGACGACGCTTGTCGCGGCGAGTATTTTAACCGTTCCCCGGCGAAACGCTTCCATTGTTTCCCGTTTTTGTTCGTCGTCGAGCCTGGAATGAATCAGCGCTACGGGGAACGACGGAAATATCTTTTGCAGTTTCCCGGCCATGCCGACAGCGTCTTTGAGGTTCCGGGAATTTTCCGTTCCGCTTTCTTCCATGCCATCCGTTTCTTCGCCGCCGATCAGCGGGTACACAAAATACGCCTGACGTCCCGCCTCAAGTTCTCCCCGGACAAAATCGTAAACCTTTTTCGCGTTTGATTCCTTCGCGAGGTGGGTTTTGACGGGCTTTCGTCCGGGGGGCATGTCCGCGATAAGCGACACGTCGAGGTCGCCAAAAACCGTAAGGGCAAGCGTGCGGGGAATGGGGGTCGCGCTCATCATTATAAGATGGGGCGCCCCGCCGCCAAGCAGCGAGGTTTCTCCTTTCGCGAGAATCGCCTGGCGCTGGGTTACTCCAAAACGGTGCTGTTCGTCCACAACGACAAGGCGCAGGTTCCTGTACACGACGTCTTTTGAAAAAAGGGCGTGAGTGCCAAGGACAATGTCTACTTCTCCGTCCGCGAGGGCGGCAAGCAGCCGGCTTCTGCCCCGCGCCTTGAGGTTTCCCGTAAGAAACGCGGGCCGCAGTCCCAGGGGTTCGAGCAGCAGGGCGGCGTTCTCCGCGTGCTGGCGCGCCAAAAGTTCCGTGGGGGCCATAATCGCGGCCTGGCCCGCGCCGCCCGGCCGCGCCCGGCCCCCGCCGGACAGCAGGCTTTCGTCGACGGCCCTGAGGGCGGCAAGAAACGCCACAAGGGTTTTGCCCGAACCGACGTCGCCCTGGAGAAGCCGGGCCATCGCGCCGGGACCGTCCATGTCCCTGTTTATTTCCGCGACGGCTTCCCGCTGTCCCGGAGTAAGGGAAAAGGGAAGCCGTTTCAGCAGATCTTCCTGGAGCGGCGAGAGCCGCGCCGCTTCAGGGCCCGGCGCGTTTTCCGCCGCGGGCCGCCCTTTATGAACGCCGGCCGGGCGGCGTTCCAGGGCGCGTTTTCCCACCATCACTTCAAGATAAAAAAGTTCCTCGAAAATCAGGGTTTGGCGGGCCTGTTCCAGTTCCTTCGCGGAAGATGGAAAGTGTATGGCCCGGACGGCATCGGCCTTGCGCAGAAGATTTTTGGCAAGCGGGGCGGGGATTTCGTCGTCGATGGAAGAAGCGTATTGATTCAGCGCCTGCTTTACCAGACGGCGGAGCAGATTCTGGCCGCGGGAAGGGACGCGGCTCAAATCCGCCGAAAGCGGATACACCGGCAGTATGCCGCCGAAGCGGGAAGACGCGGATTCGCCTTCGCCCTCAATCTCAAAAACCGTCGCCTGAAGTTCTCCGTATTTGTAGTAGAATTTTCCCCACAGCCGGCAGCTTTCCCCGATCACAAGCTGGCGTGCCAGGAAGGGCCTGTTAAAGCAGACCAGCGCCGCTCTCGCGCTTTGATCCTCCACATGAACCTTGAGCGTCTTCATCGCCCCGAAACCGAACCAGTCGTGGGCCAGCACCTTCACCGTCGTACAGACCGGGCCGAGCCTCCAGTCCCGCAGGGGAACGGCGCGGGTTCTGTCTTCCCAGTCGCGGGGATAATGGGTAAGCAGGGCGGCAACGTTCCCGATACCGGAACGGGCGAGGCTCACCGCGATTTTTTCTCCCGCCCCCCTGACCGATTCGAGCGGCGCGTTAAGCTCCCTGAGAAACATCGCCGGAATTACACCGGCAGAGCCCGGAACAGCATAACGCCGAACCTGAATATTCCCCAGGCGGCCGCCGAGACGATCAGCAGCACGACAATGGAGACGATAATCCGGGTAAGGTAAGAGACGATCCGGCTGGGGAAAAAGATACGGCAGATACGGTACATGACCGGCTGGGCGACAAGATCCACAAGCCGCCAGAACGGCGAGTAAATGTTAAAATTCCCCAGAAAGGCTATAAGCCTGAGGACGAGAACGGCAATAAAGAAAAAAAGTATCCAGGACAGTACCGTCCACAGACTGCTTACAACAAGCACAAGAACCAGTCCCAGCGTTATCCTGCCGAGCGCGCCGATGGTCAGAACGCCGCGCGCCAGGGACAGAAAGGCCAGGGCAAGAAGCGGGGAAAAATCAATCGGGCCGTTTTTGAAAATCCTGAAACGCCGCCACCAGTTTAGATAGGGATCGCAGATGCAGCTCAGGAAGTACATCGGGGTTCCGAATTCGGCCCCGGAAAACCACGTCAAAATGATTCTGATAAAAATGAGGAACATGTATATGCTGATCATGCCCGCCAATATGCTTGCCAGATACGCCATCACGCCCCCCAGACTTCCGCGACCGCCTCGTAGGCTTCAAGGGCGGCAAGGTTTTCGGTATCCGCCGCCGCGTTAAGCTGGGCGTTGGTACGGATTACCGTTTCCTCTCCGGGCCTTTGCCCGTTACGGCCGTTTTCGTCTTCTTCCGCCCGGCCCGAAGAAGACGAAAACGGCACGTGAATGAATACCTGGGCGGAACCGGGGTTGCCGATAAGGAAATCCCTTAAGGGATAAAGGGTTTCCTCGTTTTCCGCCGCGGAACCTCTCAGCCTGATATGCAGCTCCCGGTACCGTTTTTTTCCTTCGGGAAGATCGCGTTCCGCCGGCCCCTCCCCCGCCGCGCCCTCAGGAACGGCCGGCGCCTCAGGGGGCGCGTCCTGTACCGTCCGCGTCTCCTGCGTCCGCGCCGCCTGCGCCGCGTTCCGCCTGAGTTTCCCGAGGTCCAGCAGGGAGCTGACGATAAAGCCCGGTTTGTCCCGGCTTTTGTCGAGTTTGCCTTTGCAGGCAATACAGGTTTTTTCCGCGACCTTGTCCTGGTTAATTTCCCAGGTACGGGAAAAGAACACAAGATCGACGCTGCCGTTGTAATCTTCCAGCGTGGCGAAAGCCATTTCTTTCTGATCCTTGCTTACATGACGGCGCAGATGGGTAACGTATCCGATAAGGGTGTAGTCTTTTGCCTCGGCGTCTTCCAGGGCGGAAAGGTTAAGCTGTACCGTTTGTTCCCAGGCGGCCCGGTACTGATCCAGCGGCTGGCTTGTAACGCCAAACGATGCAAGCTTTTCTTTCAGTTCGCCGGGCAAAAGAACGGACTGAACCTGAAGGCTCATCTTGCCCCGCCTTCTGTCAAGCCTGCCCTGAACGGCGACAATCTCCGCCGGCTTTATGCTGTCCCGGCAGTTTGACCAGACATCGCCGAAAAAGGCCAGGTCCATTTCGCCCCGGTAATCTTCCAGGCTTCCAAAGGCCATGGCCTTGCCGGTCTTGTCGGTAACGGGCCTTAGGGTTTTAAGGATGCCGATAAAGGCGTAGTTTCCCGGAACGGCGCGATCCGGGTCTGAGGTATCGATTTTGACGTTTTTTTCCCACCATGCCCGGTAGTCGTCCAGCGGATGACCGGAAAAATAAAAGCCGATAAGCTCTTTTTCGATGTTGAGCATTTCCATTCTGTCCATTTCGGGAAGCTGGGCAAATTCAAAATCGGGAAAGGTCTTTTCGCCGGTATCCTCAAAAAGGCTTGCCTGACCGAACTTCGTTTCGTTTTTTTTGTTCTGGGCGTAATCCGCGGCTGCTTCCATATTGGCAAGCAGCGTGGCCCGGTTAACGCCGAGACTGTCGAAGGCCCCGGTTTTGATCAACAATTCCAGTACCTTGCGGCTTACAATATGCTGGCCCGGCTGGCTGCTTTGCAGCGTTACCCGTTCAAGGAAATCGACAAAACTTTTGTAGGGGCCGTCTTTTCGTCTAAGGAGTATCTCGTCCGCCGGGCCGTCGCCGACTCCCTTAATCGCCTTGAGGCCGTACACGATCCGGCCCTCGACCACGGCAAAAAGCCTGCCGGAACGGTTTATGTCGGGCGGATCGATAGAGATGCCCATGCCGCGGCTTACCTCGATATACCAGGAAAGCTTGTCCTTGTCCGCGCTGCCGATTTCGTTGGAAAGGTTCGCCGCCATAAATTCCGCGGGAAAATGGGCCTTAAGGCAGGCCGTTCTGAACGAAAGCACCGAATAGGCCGCCGCGTGGCTTTTGTTAAAACCGTAGCCGGCAAAGGGGGCAAGAATCTCGTAGATGTTGTCGGCGTGCTCACGGGAAAAACCGTTTTTTACCGCGCCTTCAAGAAATGGCCCTTTTTCCTTTTCGATGATTTCCCGCTTTTTCTTTCCCATTGCCCGGCGGAGTATGTCGGCTTGTCCCAGGCTGTAACCGGCGATACGCTGGGCAACCTGCATAACCTGTTCCTGGTACACGATGATCCCGTAGGTTTCCTTCAGAATGTCTTCAAGACAGGGATCGGGATAACGGATCGGTTTTCTTCCCCACTTGCAGTCGATGTACTGGGGAATATACTCCATCGGCCCCGGCCTGCCGAGACTGGTAAGGGCGGTAAGCTCGTCGATGCTTGAAGGCTTTGACTGCCTGAGTATGTCCTTCCACCAGTCCCGCTCAAACTGAAATATCCCTTCGTTTTTGCCCTCGCCGAGCATGCGGAATGTGGCCTCGTCGTATTCGTCAACGTTTTCCACGGAAAAATCGGCGAGGTCCCCGCCCCGCAGCCGGATAAGGTCTTCGGTATGTTTGATAAGATCCAGGGTTTTAAGGCCCAGAAAATCCATTTTTACAAGCCCCTGGGATTCCAGCAGGCCCATCGTAAACTGGGTGGCGACGCCGCCGGTCTTGGAATCGCGGTAGAGCGGCACCATGTCGGAAAGCTCCGTCCTGCCGATAACGACCCCGGCGGCGTGAAGGCTCGCGTGGCGCTTTTTGCCTTCCAGCTTGAAAGCCAGGGCGAAAAGTTCCTGGTAGTCGGGACGGGCGGCAAGATCGGCAAGCCGCTTTTCCTGATCCATGGCTTTTTTCAGCGTAATCTTGGGATCTCTGGGAATCAGCTTGGTGATCATGTCGGACTCGTCAAGGCTTATGTCGAGCGCCCTGGCTACATCCTTAATTACCTGTTTGGCCCCCAGGGTTCCAAACGTGATAATCTGCCCGACCTTGCCCTGGCCGTACTTTTCCGTCACATAATGAAAAACCTCTTCGCGCCGCTCGTTGCAAAAGTCCACGTCGAAGTCCGGCATGCTTATCCGTTCGGGGTTAAGGAAGCGCTCGAACAGAAGCTTGTATTTAAGCGGATCGATGTCGGTGATACGAAGGGCGTAGGCGACAATGGAACCCGCCCCGGAACCCCGGCCCGGCCCGACGGAGATGCCGTTGTCTTTCGCCCAGTTGATAAAATCGGCCACAATAAGGAAGTAGCCGGTAAAACCCATTTTGATGATAACCTCAAGTTCGTAGCGGGCCTGCTGCCGCGCCTGGCCGTTCGTGTCCGGGTAACGCCTGGAAAGGCCCTCTTCCGTAAGACGGGTCAGGTATTCGTCGGCGCTTGAAAATTCCGGCGGAATCTCAAAGTCGGGCAGATAGCGGGGCAGGTCTTTAATGTCGATATCCGGCAGATCCGTTTCGCAGCGTTCGGCGACCGCCAGGGTATTGCTTATCGCTTCGGGACATTCGGAAAACAGGGCGGCCATTTCGTCCCCGGACTTGAAATACTCGTTCCCCGAATAACGCAGCCTTTTTTCATCGGAACGCTTTTTGTTGGTTGATACGCACAAAAGTATATCCTGGGCGGCCCAGTCTTCTTTTTCGATAAAATGAATGTCGTTTGTGGCGACCAGGGGAATGCCCGTTCTGCGGGACATGCCGATGATTTCGCGGTTTACGGTTTTTTGCTGCTCAAGGCCGTGATCCTGAATTTCAAGATAAAAGCTCCCGTTCCCGAAAATCTCCCTGAAACGTTCCGCCCGTTTTTCCGCCTCGTCCGCCCTGCCCCGGAGTATCAGGCTGGGAATCTCGCCGGCTATACAGGCCGAAAGGCCGATAATCCCCTCGTGGTACTTTATCAGGAGTTCTTCGTCGATTCTGGGTTTATAGTAGAAACCTTCGGTATAGGCGAGCGAGGAAAGCTTTACAAGGTTCCGGTAGCCTTCACGGGAAGCGGCAAGAAGCACGAGGTGGTAATACTTGTTGTCGTTTTCGGAACCTTTTTTTTCCTGTCTGGAAGCGGGCGCCATGTAGGCCTCGCAGCCTATAATGGGGTGTATCTGCGATTCGCTTTCCATCGGGTGATCTTTGTCGCCCCGGCAGGCGGCGGCAAAATCCAGTACCCCGAACATGTTGCCGTGGTCGGTTATGGCAAGATGCCTCATTCCCAGCGCCCTGGCTTTGCCGGCAAGCCCCTGGACGGGAGCGGCGCCGTCCAACAGGGAAAAGTCCGAGTGTACGTGAAGATGGACAAAATCGGTCATTACAGGCTTTATTGTAACCTAGAGACGGGCTTTTTTCAATGAGCCGCATTGCCGCAAACGCGGTTTACGGCGGGATATTGGACCCCGCCGCGAATGAGCCTCCGCGGAACAAACGCGCAAACGTGGTTTACGACGGGGTATTAGACCCTTTCCCGCACCGCCACGTTAATCTCGATTTTCCCGCAGCCGCCGAGCTCCATGGGTACAATGAGAGCCTCGACTTCCCTGTTCGAAATTTCCATATTTTCCCCGGAAAAGAGCGCCGGCGGGGTAAGGTCGAATTTAAAACCAAGTTCATGCAGCTTGGTCACCGCCTGGGCGGTGATCATATTGGCAAGTTCGGTGATTGTGGCCTTCGCGAGTTCGTCAAGAGTGGTGAACTGTTCGCCGTTCATCGCCCCCGCGACATTAAGCGCCGTTTCTTTGGTCATATCGAAAAGAACCCGTCCCTCAACATCACCGGCAAGACCAACCAGCGCGGCGACGCCCATGATGGACATGGTCGTTGATTTTAAATAAAGTTCTCCCCGCTTGACCTCTTCGCCAAGCACTTCTTTCAATACGTTAAACGCCGCCTCGACAAAGGGATTGATATACTCGACTCTCATATGCTACTCCTTATTTAAAGGCGGATTTAACGCCTTCCGGGGCGGTTATAAAACGTTAAACACCGGCCGGCATGGGTTAAACCCGCAAAAATCCAAATCTTTCGGAACCTGCCGCGAACAGGCCCGCGGCGTCATCCCCTGTGCGTAAAAGCGGAAACCGGCGGTCTGGCCGCGGTATGCCATTCCTGCCCGGAAAGCTCTTCGTTTCTGCCCAGAATAACCATACCCCGGCTTTTGAGCTTTTCCGCAAACTGGGCCACCATCTTTTCCTGCTCCGCGACGGGGAGGAAAGACAATATGTCCCTTACCAGGATAATGTCCAGATCCGGCAGGGGATTATCATTAATAATATCATGATATTCAAACAGGATCGAGTCCTTGATAGCCTGGTTAAAACTGTAGCCATTCGCGCCCCGTACCATGAACGGCCTGCAGTGTTCGGGCACGTCGATAAGGTCGAAAATCATATTGGGGGCCTGGGAAATCGCCATAATGTCGTTATCGTTGGCCCAGATTTTAACGCGGGCGTCGGGATACCTGGCCTTTAATATACAGGCAAATGAAAACGTCTCGTGTCCCTTTCCGCAGCCGATATTCCAGACGTGGATATTGCCGGAAGTGGTATCCGGAAGGCACGCGGTTACCTGGGCGGCGTAATCGTCGTCCCAAAAAGTCCCGGTAAACGGCGAATAAAACCGGGAAAGGAAATCGTCCGCGGCCGCGGCGTCCTTAAGCTGGAGATCCGGCCCGCTGCGGCCAATGCTCCAGTCGGCAAAACGTTCCCTGAGCCACTGGTCGTTAAGGGCGCTGGGATAGAAACGCTTGAGGGCGGGAAGGCTCTGGCGGATAAATTCGAGGGCGTCCCCGCCCGGTTCCCGGGAACCGGAATCCGCGGCCGGCGGGGCCGAAACGGAAGCCGCGTAGTAATCGCCGGGCGCTTCCGCCGGCGCGGCCTGGGCACGGGTCTTGTCCTCCTCGCTCTGGGTAAATATCCGTATTACGTCAAGAATGATGTAAAGAGCGCCCTGCTTTTCCACAACCCCGCTTATAAATTTGATGTTGATATCACCGAAAATCGGATGCGGCGGCTGTATCGTATCGGAGCTGATGCCCACGACCTTGTCGATCTTGTCGACAATCGTGCCGTAGACCCTGTCGTCTATGCGGAGGATCAGCATGTTTTCTATGCCGTCCGCCGTCTGTCCTACGGGAAGATGGAAAAAAGAACGAAGATCGACAATCGGAATAATGTCGCCGCGAAGGTTGTAGACGCCCCGCACAAACGAGGCGGCGTTCGGCACGAACGTAAATTTATCGGCTTTCGCGATTTCCTTGACGTTCATAATATCGACGCCGTAATCTTTTCCGGCAAGGGAAAAGGTTATCATCTTAAAATCGACATTTTCGACCTGTTCTTTTTGTTCCTGAATCTCCGCGTTAAGGGTTTCCAAACTCCGTACTTCAGCCATTATCGTATTCCTTCACGTATGCGGCGCTGTTCCATTTCCTTGCGCTGCCCCAGCTCAAGAAGCTGGCTGACGTCTATGATCAGGGAAACCGATCCGTCTCCCAGTATCGAGGCTCCGGCAATACCCGGAGAATTGGTAAACTGATCCCGCAGGGGTTTTATGACCACGTCCTCTTCGCCGATAAGGCTGTCTACCATAAAGCCCATTTTCTTTTCGGCGGCGCCGACAATCACTATATAGTTGAAATCCTTTTGTTCTTCCGTTTTGATTCCGAAAAGCCGGTTGAGCCTGAGCAGGGAAATAACATCGCTGCGTATGTTGAAAACCTCGTAATTGTCGATCATCTTGATCTCGTCGGGCTTTATCCGCAGGCTTTCAATGACGCTTGTAATCGGTATGGAGTAAATTTCCGGGCCGACCCGCACCAGAAGGCCCTGAATAATCGCCAGCGTAAGGGGCAGTTTAATCGTAAACTTCGTTCCCTTGCCCCGTTCCGAATTGACCGTTACCGTACCGTTAAGCTTTTCGATGGAACGGCGAACCACGTCCAGGCCGACCCCCCGGCCGGAAATGCTGGTAATCTGCCTGGCCGTGGAAAAGCCCGGCTCGAAGATAAGGTTATAGGCTTCCACGTCGGAAAGCACCTTGTTGGGGTTGATAATTCCCCGCTCGGTCGCCTTTGCCTTGACCGCCTCCACATCAATGCCCTTGCCGTCGTCGGCAATTTCAATGATGATCATGTTGCCTTCGTTTGAGGCCTTAAGCAGAACCCTGCCTTCTTCGCTTTTGCCGGCGGCAATACGTTCTTCCCTGGACTCAATGCCGTGGTCTACGGAATTCCGTACCGAGTGCATTATCGGATCAAGCAGATCCTCGATAACCGATTTGTCGAGTTCCGTCTCTTCCCCTTCGATTACCAGGTTGATCTTTTTATCGAGAGATTTGGAAAGATCCCGCACGAGCCTGGGGAAACGGCTGAATATCTGGCTTATCGGAACCATGCGGATCCTCATGACCCCTTCCTGCAGTTCCCCGGTGATTCGGCCCAGATTCTGGCTTGTGGAACGGAATTTGCCTACATTGACTTTAAAATTGGTCTCGAAACCGTCGAAAAGGGTAAAAATATCCCCAAACTGTTCGTTGATTTCCTTGCGAATGTCTTTTACCGAACGGCCGTCCTGGATATTTTCAAGATAACCCGGAAGACTGTCGAAGAGTTCTTTTATTTGTTCGCGGTATTTACCTTCAAGGGCGTGAAGCTCGTTTACCTGATCGTTAAACAGGTTGTTTATCTGGTTAAACGTAGCTTTGGTGATAACCGTTTCCGACACGAGGTTCAATAAATCGTCGATGCGTTTGGAATCTACCCGAAGGATAGACCCCGCCTCTTTGCCCGCCTTTTTCGCGTCTTCGGTGGAAACTTTTGCCGGGGAAGCGCCCGGAGCCGCGCCCGTGGGAGCGCCCTGCGGGCCTGCCGTTCCGCCCGCGGGCGCCTGGCTTGCCGCGGCGGGCGCGGCCGCAGCCGCCGGAGCGGACGAAACTGCCGGGGGAGCGGGCGCGGCCGACGGAGCGGGCGAAGGCGCCGCCTGCGTTTCAGCCGGCTTCAGCGCCTGTATATTGGTGACCGTGGCGGAAAGGGTTACGTCGGGAATGATAACATAGCGTTGCAGATCTTCAACGCTTTTTGTGGACGCGATATAGTAATTGACCGTCGGGAAAAACTCGTCCTCGTAAAGCTGCTCAAATTCAGGCCTGGTCTTGAGTATCGTACCGCTGTCTTTGAGGACGGCGTAAACCTGAATACCCCCGACGGTGTTCATAAGGCTGTCTTTGTCGAAATTAACCGAAACCTGATAAACCGGCATGCCGGAATCAACGGATTCCTCAAGCTCCTGTATGTCCGCCGCCGAAAGCCCCGCGGACTGCGGCGCGGAGGCGGGCTGCGGCGCGGGCGCGGAAACAGGCTCGGCGGGTTTGGGCGGCGCGGGCCTGGCTTTTGAAGCGCCCTTTTTCCCCTTTGCCGATTCGGGAATCATCGCCTCGAGCCGGGCTTCCATCTGCGACGTATCTTCCTGGTATACGGCGCCGTTCATCCGCTGTTCGAGCATCGCCTTGATAATGTCTATCGCGGCGAGAAGCGTGTCTACCACATCCTCGTTTATCGCAAGCTGATCGGAACGGATAGCGTCAAGCACATCCTCTACCATGTGGGTAAAATGGGAAAGTTCCATCATTTCCACGGTGGCCGATCCTCCCTTAAGGGTATGCGCGGCGCGGAAAATTTCGTCTACCGCGTCTTTATTACCCCCCTCGGTTTCCAGAACCAGTATGTTCTGCTCAAGGGTCTCCACCTGCATCTGGGCTTCACTGAAAAAGTCCTTGAGAAGCTCTTCGTTATTGGGATCGAGGTAGTCACTCATATCTCAATGTTTATACACAAATCATTTTCCGTCAAGCCATGCCAAACTATTCGGACAATTGCGCCGATACTATAGTTAGGCGTATAGTTATGGAAAGAGGCTTTCCCAAAACTTCGGTTTTTGGGAAAACAACCCTGAAATTCGCGGTTTTGCAAGGCTGAAGGCCTGAAAAACCGCAAGAGCCTGTCCAAAAACCCCGCGCCTAGCGCACAGTCAATTAGTTTTGGGACAGGCTCGAAGTATAGAACTTTTTTTGATATCCGGCGTCTTAAAAAAGCGCAACAAGGAGCTTTGTTTGATGAAAAAGACCCTGTTTCGGGCGCTTTTCGCGCTGTTTTCCGTTCCCGCGTGGCTTTTCGGGGCGGAAATCACCGTTCCAAGGCTGGAATTTGTCAGCCGCGGGGCTTTGGAAGACGGAGATTTTGCCGTTTCCACATCCGCCGAGGCCGATATCGCCGTAAGCGGGGGCTATAAATACGGCATGACCCTTGGCCTGGGCTTTGAAGCCCCAAACCTCGAAAAAGCCCTTTCCTACGGCAGACTGGAATTGCCGTATGCCTTAGCTTCTCCTCCCACCGACACGGAATATAACGCAATGGTGGATGAAATGAACGACCGGCTCAATAACCAGGCGGTGCTTTCGCTGCGGTTTTTGGAGGCGACTGTCCGGGAAGTGTTCGGGAAACCGCTGGATTTGAGCTTTTTTGCCGGCCATTACCACGCGCTGGGTTCCGGGGACGAATTTGTTTCCCGCTTTGGAACCGCCCCCGTGGGAAGCTCGTACAGGGGCTTTTTTTACTTTCCCGAAGGCATAGGGAACGATCCGCTGCGCCGTTATAACGGGGGCATTCACAACGTCTTTGGTACCGGCATGGCCGCCACGCTGAATTTTTCCGACAACGTCGTTTCGGGTTTGTATGTGTATCAGGATCTGTCCTACCGGCAGCTTTATACGGCTGAACCCCTGGGCGGAAATTTCAGCGGGGACTTTCGGCTTTTGGTAAACGCCGAAAAAATCAAGTTTGAATTTTTTTCGGGCGCTTCTTACCTTAGGGAACACGCGCCGGTCCTGCGCGGAGGTTTTCTCGCCTTTTTCAGTTCCGGGACCGGTTTCGATTTCCTCTTCCAGGGAGGCATTCCGTTCTGGCGTTACGGCGACCAGCTCAGCATCGACAATTGTTATTTTCTTATGGAACCCCGGCTGCGCATAGGCAAGGCCGGGCTCCATGTCACTTTTTTCTATCATCCGCTGTACTATCAAAACGTTGAAGAACAGGACGAACGGGGCAGGGCGGATATCAACACAAAACTTTTTTTCGGCGACATCAACACAAATTTTTTTGAATGGGGCCTTGAATCCACGATGAATCTTCAGATCAAAAACGGGGAGGATTTCGGCATGTGGGTTTCTCCGTTTGTCAGCGTAATCACCAGCGGCCTTCAGTGGGACTTTAAGGTTCGCGTCAATCCGCTGTACTTTAGCGGGGACGGCGACATAGCCGAAGTTTTTGTCGGCATACGGACGGCTTATTGATGGTTAAGAACATGATGACAAAAAGGCCTTTTCTTTTCGCGGCGCTTTGCCTGTCCGCCGTTCTGCGCCTTAACGCTATGGACTTAACCGTACTGGGAGGGCTGGGAAACGCCGCGTTTGACGACAAAAGCGTCGTCCCCGTGGGGAACGGCGAATTCGAGGGGAAGCTGTATCCCCTGGCCCGGATACAGCTGGATCAAACTTTTTCGGATTTTCTCGCGCTCAGCGGCGCGCTGGAACGGGACCCCGTCCTGAAAAACCGTTTTTGGGCGGAAGCGAGAATTTCTTCGGGGGTTTTCTCCGTTTCCGCCGGGCCGCTTTTCGGTCTTTTCAATTCAGGGGAAAACGGCATCAGGCCCGGCATACAGGCCGGAATACATTTTGACATTCCCGGAATTATCTTTGCCGCCCTTAACGCCGGTTCAACCTTCGGCTCGCTTAAATCCGAAGGAGACTACGAAGCCCGGCACGGCAGGCTGGAATTCGGGTTCTGGCTGCCCAATATAATCAACACGTTCAGCATAAGCGAAAAAAACTACGATTCGCGGGAAACGGGAAACCTCGACGCCGGAAACAGGATACTCCGTTACCAGTACAGCGCCGACATATACGCCAAAAACATTCCTTTCGAAGTGATAGTGAATTTCGGCTACGAAACGCTCAGCCGGACCATGAGCGACCGCGCCGCGTCCGTGTCCACGGAAGACGTATACAACATCATCTTTCTGGGCGCGGAAACCCTTCTCAACGTCAGGCCGAATCTCAGGCTGATTTTCGGCGCGGAAACGCCCGTTTACTCCTGGGGAAAAAAACCGCTGACAAAAAAAGACAAGCTTGTTCTGTTCGAGGCCTACGCCGGTTTTTCATACACAATAGAATAAGGCGGGCGCGTTTTCCGTAATTGCCATGGCGCGTGACATTTATTATATGACCGCGTACTGCCTACGGTGGTGAAGCCCGCAGTTGCATAGTTGCCGGCGTCGCTTATTATCGAGGCAGGCAAACGAAAAAGTCTGGGGGCCTGTCCGCAAAAACCCGCCCCGGAACAAGTTCGGGTCGGTTTTTGCGGCCACCCCGCGCTGCTTTTTTCGTGGATATGCCTGCCAGAATCCCGGCGACGCCGGCAACGGAACAGCCGGGGCTTTCCCACGTAAAAGTGTACGCGGTCACAAATTATGGGTACGCTCCATGGTAATTACAAACAAAGGCGTCCACCGGTCGATGGTTTACGGGATAATCGTGCTTTGGATCTCCGTGAAGTCGCCTT
>JAIRSC010000098.1 GCA_031255645.1 Treponema sp.
CAGACGGTTCACGCCCTGCGGGGGGTGAACCTGGAATTCCGGGACGGGGAATTCGCCGCCGTTGCCGGGCCTTCGGGGAGCGGCAAGTCCACGTTTCTCCACCTCGCCGGATGCCTCGACACCCTTACAGCGGGCAGTATCAGCGTTGGCGGAACCGACACCGCCCGGCTTTCCAAAAAACAGCTTGCCCTTTTGCGGCGGCACAGCATCGGCTTTATCTTTCAGGCCTATAACCTTATCCCCGTTCTGTCGGCCGGGGAAAACACCGGCTTTCCCCTGACCCTGCTTGGCGTGGAACGGCGGGAAATCCGGGAGCGGGTCAGGACGGCGCTGGCCCAGGTGGGGCTTCAGGGCATGGAGAAGCGCCGGCCCGGGGAAATGTCCGGCGGCCAGCAGCAGCGGGTTGCCATCGCGCGGGCCCTGGTAAAGCGGCCCGCGCTTATCCTGGCGGACGAACCTACGGCAAACCTCGACTCCAAAACCGGCCGGGAAATTCTGGAACTTATGGCGGCCGTCAACAAAAGTGAGGGAACCACCTTTATCTTCTCCACCCATGACCAGATGGTGATGGATTATGCCCGCCGAATCGTAAGGATCCGCGACGGACAGATTGAATCCGACGAGGTGAAGCAATGAGCATAGCAGGCGTGATCGAACTGGCGCGGCTGGCCCTGCGGAACCTGGCCCGGCACAAGCTAAAAACGATCCTCACCATTACCGCGGTAAGCGTCAGCGTGGGGCTTTATATTGCCGCGGACGGCTGGCTTACGGGAATGAACATCGATTCCATACGGAATATCGCCTGCTTCGAGATCGGCGCGGCGAAACTTCAGGCCAAAGTCTACTACGACAAAAAGGACGAACTTCCCATGTACGAAAGTTTCGACCGCTGGGAAGAATACGCCTCGGCGCTGGATGGGGCGGGCTACGACAGCGCTCCCCGCTTTGTGTTTACCGGGACGATCTATTCCGAAAGCGCGTCGGCGCCCATGGTCTTTACCGGCTGCGATCCGGCGGCGGAAAAACGGGTTCTCCGTTATACGGAATACATTGAATCGGGACGGTTTATACAGGACGGCGCTTTCGAGATAGTCCTGGGGGCCGTAACCGCGGACAAGCTCAAAACGGGAATTCCCCAGCGGCCCACGGCGGACGAACTGGAGGAGATTCTCGCCGGCCTTCCGCCGGGGGAACGGGACTTTGTACGGAACCTCTACGGGGCCGCGCCGTTGGGCGGGGGCGGCCTGTACGCGCCCAAAGAAGAAGTCCCCTCGCGGCCGGGGGAAGAACGGCGGAGCCTTGTAAAAAACATTTCCCCCGGGGATCTCGACCGGTACTGGCGGCTTCTCGCGGACACGGGACGGATGAACGTTCAAATATCCACGGTGATCGACATCAAGGCCGCTCCCGAATCGCTGCGAAAGGAAAAGTTTGACGCCGGCCTGGCGCCGGTTATAAGCGAGGCAGAGCAGGAAATTTTCCGCCGGGCCTATGAGTTTGACGAGCTTACCCAAACCTGGTATCTGGTTTCTGAAGACGAAGAGCTGCGGCAACAGGCGCTGGCCGCCATGATCCGGGCGGATTACGCCGGAGCGGTACGGCATGTAAATCAGCTTGTTTCCGCGGTGGTGGTCGGGGTAGTCAATTCCCCCAACCCCAGAACCAACAACAACATCGCCTGGATTCCCCTGAACGCGCTGCAGGACGAGGCGGGGCTTATGCTGGAAGGCCGGATAACGGAACTCCTCATCAGGGCGAAGAACGCCGGCGATTCAAAGCTTCCCGGCAAGACCGAAAGCCCGGAGGCCATCAAGGCGGCCCTGACCGAAACGGCGTCTTCGCTGCCGGCGGATCTGGACGTTTTTTCCTGGAAAGGCTATGTCGAAGATTACCTGGGAGCCTCCGCCGGGGACAACGTCACCACCCGAACCATGATCGTCATCCTCTTTATCCTTTCGTTTATGGGAATCGCCAATACCATGCTCCTGGCCATCCTGGAACGGACGCGGGAAACCGGTATTATGCGGGCGCTGGGCATGACGGATCGCCAGCTGATCGGCGTCTATATGATGGAGGCGGGAATGGTGGGCGTCTTCGGCGCCCTGGCCGGCGTTCTCCTGGGCTGCCTTGTCAACATCCCCATGGTCAGCCGCGGCCTTGACTTCAGCGGCATGACCGAATCCATGGGCGGGGACATCGGCTACCGGGTTACCGGTATCTTCCGTTCCGCGTGGAACCTGCCGGTAATCTTCGGCGCCGGAATCGCCGCCCCGATCCTCGCGTCCTGCATGGCGTTCTTTCCCACACTGCGGGCCCTCAAGATGCCGGTTACCGAAAGTCTGCGCTTTGAATAGGAGGAAGTATGAATAACATAAAAACAGGCGGCGCGGGAGCCCTGGTCAAGATCGCCTACCGGAACATTCTGCGAAACAGACGGCGGACTCTGTTCTGTGTCAGCGCGGCGGCTATCGCGGTGTTTTTTACCGTTTTTATGCAGGCGTGGATGGCGGGCATGACGAACAACATCGAGGAAGTAGTCCGGGTTTTCGATACCGGCCACGTAAGCGCGGTTTCTTCCCAATACGAGGCGGAAAAGGAATATTACCCTGTGCAGTTCCCCATTGCCGGCGGCCTTCCGGCGGCGGAACTTGAGCGTCTTGCCCTGGACATCGACGGGGTAACGGCGGCGTTCCCCCGGATCACGGCCTACGCCACCCTCCAGGACAGTACGGTGAAACACGCGCTCCTCTGGGGCATACGGATTCGGGAGGAACTGGCCCTGAACAACTTCAACCTTACCCGCCGGGACAACGGTCTTGTGAAAGGCCGCTACCCGGAGCCTGACGGCAACGAATGTGCCGTCGGGTTCAGGATTGCCGAAAAGACGGGCCTTACCGTCGGCGACCGGCTTCCCCTTAAAACCGTGTCGGCCCAGTTTTCCGACAAGATGTGGAGCCCGGTCATTACGGGAATATTCGATTTTGATTACGCGAAATTCGACGAAGACGTGATCATCGTGGATTTCGCCCGGCTGCAAAAACTCCTTGTTCTGGGCGAGGGAACCCAGCAGTTTTTTGTTCACACGGAAAACCCGTTCCAGAGCCGGGCCGCCGCCGCGCGGCTCAAAAACCTTCTGGGAGAAGAAACCGTGGTTCGGGACTGGCGGGACAATTATTTTGTGCTTATGATGCGGCAGAGCATGATGATCTTTGTGGTAGTCTATCTGGTGTTCCTTGTCGTGGCGAGCTTCCTCATCGTCAACACCGTGGTGATGATCATCCACGAACGGATTAAGGAAATCGGCATGATGGGGAGCCTGGGCATGACCCGTTTCGAGATCGTCCAGGTCTTCTTTCTCGAGGCGGTGTTTCTCAGCGTTCTCGGTTCCCTGGCCGGCTGCGTTATGGGGGCGCTGGTTACCTTCGGGTTCAGCTTTTTTCCCCTGGATATGACCGTCTTTACCGGAGGCGGCATGAAGGAATTCCCGATGTCGGGAACCCTGACCCTGGCCTTTGATCCGGCGATCCTTTTTCAGGGTTTTGTTTTCGGCGTACTAATCAGCTCAATCTGTACCCTGTTCCCCAGCCTGAAAAGCGCCTTTGTCGAACCGGTAGAAGCGCTCAGGAGCTAGAGAATTGGTATCGTGAATCGCACGACAGACAATTACAATCGAATCCCTGACATTTTCGAATGCCGGGGGATAATCAGGAGGTTTATGATGAAAGTAACGGTATTCGCGCTGCTGTTTGTCACGGCGGCGGGAGCTTTTGTGTACGGGCAGAATCCGACGGCGGCGGAACTGCTGCGGCGGGTGGACGACAACGAGATATACGCCACCATTGAATACGACGGAGAGATGATCATCGAGTATCAGGGAAAGCGTTTTGTAAAAACCATGCGGGCACGGGCGCGGCAAAACACCGACAGTTTTATCGAGTTCACCAACCCCGAAGACCGGGGAACCAGGTATCTGAAAAAAAGCGGACGGCTTTACGTGTATTCGCCGGACACCGAAGAGGTGATGCTGATTTCGGGACACATGCTCAAGGAAAGTATGATGGGTTCCGATCTGTCCTACGAAGACACTATCGAAAACGAAACACTCGCGGCCCGCTACAATCCGGTTCTGGGCGGATCGGAAACGCGGAGCTTCAACGGCGTAAACCGGGACTGCTGGATACTGGAGCTCAGCGCGAAACGGCGAACCGAAAGTTACCCCAAACAGAAGCTCTGGATCGACAAGGAAACCGGGGACTGCCTCCGCTATGAGCTCTTTGCCCTTTCCGGGGCAAAGCTCAAGGAATACAGCCTTATAAAGGTTGAAGTGTTCGCCGGCCGCCGCTTCCCGGTAGAACTCGAAATCCGGGATCTGCTGCGAAAAAACAGCAAAACCACGATGGTTATGCGTAACGTAGTTCTGGACAGGCCCATCGCGGATTCGGTGTTCAGCCAGCGGAATCTGGAACGCTAGGCGGATAAATTGAAGACGGTGTTACATATCAAAACGGCGGTATCGGCGGCGCTTGTTTTACTCGCGGCAGGCGGGACGGTTTTCGCCGAAGGGCCGGTTCTTTCGGGAAATACGGAAACGACGGTTTTTGCCGGGGCGGGGGCCGGAACCTCTCCTGACTTTTTCTACGGCGCCGAAGAATACGCCAACCTCAGGCTGAAGATTCCCGCGGGTGAATTTGCTTCCGTTTACGGCGCCTTCAACCTGATCGCCGCCGCCGGCAGCCACGCCGCGGCGGCCGTTCCGGGGGGAACGGGGAACGCCGCGGGCGGCGGCTTTTCTTCTTTTACCGCCGGGGAAAACTACGCCGCCGCCCTGGAACTGGAACGGCTCTACCTGCAGCTTTCAGGCGACACTTTGGGGCTCGGCGCCGGGCTTCTCCGTATACCCCTTGGCTACAGCCTTGCCTGGGGGCCGATGGATTTCCTTAATCCGGGAAACCCCCTTGTGCCCAGGGCCCGGCTTCGGGCCGTGCTGGGGGTCCTCGGCTCGTGGTATCCCCTGGACGGCATGAAGGCCTTCGGTTTCGCGGCGGCCCCCAAAGACCCGTTTGCCCTGGGCGGCGGCGGCGCCCGTTTCGGCCTTGGCTGGGAAAATCACTGGCCGCGGGCGAGCCTTCAGCTTTTGGCCTCGTATGAAAGCCCGGCCTCGTATACCTCGGCCCCTTCCGTTCCGGCGGACTATCCGCTTGGCCTGTACCGTTTCGGATTTTCCCTCAAGGCGGAAATCGAACTCGGCTTTACCGCGGAAGCCTTCTATACCCTTAACCCGGATTCTCCTGATTTTTTGCCGGGCCTGTCCGCCGCGGCGGGTTTTGATTATTCCCTGTTTGACGGCACATGCTATGTCCTTGCCGAATACCTGTATTCGGGAACGGAGTCGATAAGCGCGGCGGGCCCGGCGAATCTCCAGGGTAAACGAAACAACCACTACCTGTACGCTTCCCTCGCCTGGATATGGAGCGATTACACTACCGTCAGCCTGGGAGCGGGGATATGTCTGGACGATCCGTCCGCGGTTCCTTCGCTTTGCTGGGAACACGAAGCCTTCCAGGGAATTACCCTGAGCGTCGAAGCGCGGGTTCCCCTTGACGGGGACAGCTTTGGAAACGGGAACGCGGGAGAATTCGGGCCGGCGGCAAACGGCAGCCGTTTTTCCCTTAACGCGGGGCTGCGCGTAAAATTTTAGGGCGGCGCCGATTACCGTAACGCCAAACAGCAACGCCAAACAGCGCCGCCCCGGAAGGCGGGGGGTTCATGATTCGATTTCGGGGATGTTTGCTTTCATGTGGGCGAAAAATTCTTCGCCCGTAACGCCTTCCCGAAGGGCGACAAACACCGTATTGTCCCGGCCGGCAATGGTTCCCATAACGTCGTCCAGGCTTAAATTGTCCACGGCCAGGGCTACCGAATCGGAATGGCCGGAATAGGTTTTTATCACGACGAGGTTTCCCGACCAGTCTATGGAAATATAGCCCCGCAGAAAATCCTGAATGTAGCTTCGCTCCGTTTCCTGGCGCTCGTCGTCTTCGGGAAGGGAATAGACATAACCGCTGTGTCCGTCCGAAATCTTGCCGACCTTGAGGAGTTTTAAATCGCGGGAAAGAGTCGCCTGGGTAACAAGAAAACCTTCTTTTTCCAAATGCCCCAAAAGGGTTTCCTGGGATTCTATACGATAGGTTTTTATTGCTTTACGAACCGCTTTGAGACGGGTCAGCCGTTCCTTCATTGTGCATAAATATACAATAATGGTCCGCTGTCTGCAAGTCTTTACAGCTCTGCAAGACTTCGCTTGCGATTTATCGAATTTTCGCCGATACTTAAGACGGAACCGAATTGTATGACAACAGCCGAATTGACAAACCGGAACACATCTTCCCAAAACGCCCTGCCGGAAAACTCCGCGCCCGAAAAAACAATGCTGCTGCCGGGCAGCCAAAACGACGGTAACGTGGCGGTCCGCTTTACCGAAGACAGGCTTGAAATTTGGGGGGATTTTTATCCGCCTGTGGGAAACGGCCGTCCGCTCACCGTTGACGTTATCGCCGACGCCCTTAACCGGCTCAAGGTCGTTCACGGTCTTCTTTGGGAAAACATACTGGACGCGATTGGCGAATGTAACCTGAACCGGAAAATCTTCAAAGACGTAATTCTGGCGCGGGGCGATCCTCCGGTGCGGGAAATACTGGAATATTTCGAGATTAATCCAAACCTCAAGTCCACGCCGGCGGCGCCGAGTGAGAACGCCCGTATCGACTATCGCGCCATTTCCCCGTTTACAATCGTTAAAAAAGGGCAGATTCTCGCCCGCCAAAGACCGAGAAAAACAGGCCGGGACGGCAAGGATATTTACGGGAACCTTATCGCCCACGAAACAGTCAGGCCCGAAGGGGTATCCGGCGGCGAGCATACAAAGAGCGACGGGAAATATATCTATGCCGACGTAAACGGCCAGTTCATGGAAGAGCGGGGGATAATCCGGGTACAGGAGTCCCTGGAAATAAAAGGCGCCGTGGATTACCACACCGGGCACATCGTGTTCCCCGGAGACATCAGCATTGAAGGGCCCGTTTCGGACGGGTTCAAGATCTATTCGGGGGGATCGCTCAGCATTAGACAGACCTTCGATGTTACCGAAGCGATAACCAAAGCCGATCTTGTCGTAGCCGGCGGGATAATCGGCCGCGGCAGGGCGCTCGTTAAATCCGGCGGCGCGCTTGTAACCAAATTTATCGAAAACTGCAAGGTCGCCTCCCGAAAGACTATCAGCGTTGAAACGGACATTATCAACTGTTCGATCTACACCATGGAAAAGATCGAGATGAGCGAAAAGGGGATGATTCTCGGCGGCGAGATTTACGCCGTTCAGGGCATAAAGACCGGCAGCATAGGAAAAAAATCCGGCAAGGCTACGCGCATCCACTGCGGGGTCGATTTTACCGCGCTCCAGGAAAAGGAAAAGCTGAACTACAGTCTCAGGATTATCAACGCCAAGCTGGCAAAGCTTCGGGAGCTTAACGAGGCGGAAGAGGCCCTTTCCCAGGCTTCCGGCGGCGGGAACAGCGAAAAGAAAACCAAAATCGAAGAAGCCCTGAGGCAGCTGGAAGAAGAACAGGGCAAAACGACCGCCGCCATTACGGCCGTTCTTGGCCGCCTTAACACATTCGACAGCGCGGTGGTCGAAGTTCAGGGCGAGGTCGCTTCGGGAACCTTAATCGAAATATGCCAGATCGCGCTGTTTGTTACCGACCCGCTGCGTCATGTGCGGATACGTCTTGACAGGGGGCTGGGTAAGTTGGTGAGTGAGGCTCTGGGTTAAAGCCACAGTGTCCATACTCTGAACGGGTGGACATCTTTGTAAACACTATGGGCGGCGGGATAAATCCACAGCGCCCGTGCCTTGAACGGGCGCACGAAAACGAAACTGGCGGGGCCTGTCCACGGGAACGGCACGAAGGGTTCGTGTCGTTCCCATGGACACCCGCCTCCGCTTTTCCCCTGTGTGCGCCCGTTATATTCTCCGGGCGCTGTGTTATTTCGCAGTCCATGATGATACAAAGGTGTCCGCCGGTCGATGGTTATGGGCGCTGTGCTGTTGGGTGGGCCTTTCTCGGTATCAAGGCGACGCCGGCAACAGAACAATCAGGGCTTTCACAACATAAAGGTGTACGTGGTCGTACCATAATCCGGCGTCCATGCCGCCGCCCCTGTCCAAACAAAGGCGTCCACCGGTCGATGGTTATGGGCGCTGTGCTGTTAATCCAGTGTGGCCGGATTGTGTCCGCCGGTCGTATAGTCTAGGGGATAATCGTGCTCTGGATTTCCGTGAAGTCGCCTTTTACGCCGCTTTCGTTCTGCCACTGCATCGCGATGTAAACCCGCTTGCCCCGATCCTCTTCCCTAAAGTGCAGCAGGTGGGGGCTGCGGGTGGCAAGCTCCGAGCGGCGGAGCGCCTCGGGTTCGACCGGGGGAGTGTCGAGGATGTCCCAGGAGATTACCGCGCCGTTCATGCCGTAGGGAATAGCCCGGCTTTCGGTATCCTGATCTTTGAAATGGAGGGCCAGGAGCCGGGTGTCCCGAACCTCAACGTTGAACACCGGACGGGTCGGGGGCTTGCCGATGGGGGTGCGGGTGGTGTCGATGGGCGGAATCTCCATGTTTGTGAGGTGCTGTAACGTTACGATGTCCGG
>JAIRSC010000134.1 GCA_031255645.1 Treponema sp.
GATATTTCGACAAGGGGTATGGCTTTCCAAAAACTTCAGTTTTTGGAAAAGCAACCTTCGCAATCCGTCCCGGAAGGCTCAGGCTCATTCGCGGCGGGGAGGCTTATTCCGCGCTCAAAAGAGCGGCAAGTTTCGCTTCTTCTCCGGGGGAAAGTTCGCCCGGAAGTATGGCCGGCTGGGAAGGCGACGGCGGCAGGAGGAATCCGCCGTCAAGAAAACGCCGGAACAGGGCCGGATAGCCGGAAGCCGCGCCGGGCGGGCGGCTCAGATAGATTCCCCGCCTCTGCCACGCGCCGGCCGCGAGGGTGTCGAGGGCGTTAAGAGCGTCGAGTTTTGGAAAACGGGGCCTGCCGCGGCCGGGGGATACGGCGGCAAGATCCCACACGCAGCGGGCCGCGGCGGCAAGGGCCGCCGGGGAAAGGGGTTCCGCGGGCAAAACGCCTTCCAGAACGGAGTCCGTTTCCGGGTCAAGGGCCAGAACAGCCGGAGCGCCGGGGAACGGAAACGGCAAAACCGGAATAAACAGCGGCCCGGAGGGTATGTCGAGAAACGGCCGCCACAGGGCTTCGGCGCGGCAGGACCGGTTCTTCCCGGCCGCCTCCAAAGCCGCGCCGAGAGCGTCGCCGCCGGAAAAAAAACGGAACCGGCGTCCGGGTAACAGAGCGGCAAGGGCTTTGCGGAGCCGGTCTTCGGCAAAATGGGGGAACGGGGCGAACAGGCCCTTTTCGGCGCTGTTCTTGAAGGCCCTGAGCAGGCCCGGCGGGTTATGGCCCAACAGGGCGCGGCCGCCGTACTGCCAAAGGTCGACAATACGGGAACCGTTTTCGGCATAGAGGCGCCATCCTCTCGCGCGGCGTATTTTAGGTATTTCCCGAAACAATTCAAAATCTTCCCGTATCATCTTTCCTTTCCCCCTACCGGTACCTCAACTCGACAGCTTGAAACTCCGTGTCTTTCATTATCGCCGCTGTTTCGCTATTGTTAAAGCCACAAACCACAGCGCCCGTGTCCGGGACAGGCGCCGTGGTGTTTGGTTTGCCCTCCATGCCGCAAAGGCGTTCGCCGGGTTCCGCTCCCCAACACGGACACGTTCCATGCCATTGTAAAGAAACGGAAAAACCGTTAAAGTAGAGTTATGCGATCGTTGCGTTACGTATTGGTTCTTTTGTGTCTTTTTTTCAGCGTTTCCGTTTTTGCCCAGGAAGACGGCGAAGACGCGCCGCTGGAAACGGACTGGTCGGGGTATTTGCCCAGTCTGTATTCCCGGGGCGACCAGATATTCAATATGCACCTGGGACTGGGGTTTCCCCTTTTTTACGCGGACAGCGAAAAGGGCGTACTTTCGACAAAGATGAACCTCGGCGGCATGGCCGCGCTGTCGTACAGCTATTTTCTGAATTCCCACTGGTTCCTGGGGGGCGAGCTTTCCGGGGCGTTCTTTTCCACCGAGGGCAAGAACAACTATTTTATCGTGCCGATGGGCTTCAAGGCCGGATACCAGTTTATTTTCCGGCGTCTTGAATTCCCCGTTTCACTGCTGGTTGGCTTTGCCCCCCAGCAGCGCCTTGGCGGCAGCTACTTCGGCCTGTTCGCCAAACCGACAGTGTCGGCGTTTTTCCGCTTTAACCCGGACTGGTCGTTCGGAATCAATACCTCGTTTTGGTGGGTTCCCCAGTGGACCGGCGTCCGCGACGAGCCGGATGTGGCGGCCCCCCATTCGGGCAAAATAAGCATCCACGGCTTCTTTCTTGAGGCCAGTATCGGGGTGCGCTACCATTTTTAACACGGCCGCCCCGGACGGGGCGAGGTCCGCAAGGAGATTAACTAACATGGGGTTTACGCCTTCCAGTAACAGCGTTTACAAACCGCGGCGGCCGGGCGCGAAACGGCTTTTTGTTCTCGCCGCCGCGCTCTTTCCGGTTTTTCTCGCGGCCTGTACCCAGGAACCGCTTTTCTGGTACATAAGCCTGGAATATCCGCCCATCGATCCAATCATCGGCGGATCGCCCACGGAAATTGTCAAGCTTGGAACCACTTTGTACGTCGCCAACCGGACAAGCCTTTGGGAATACGACACGACCGTAGTTCAACAACAATGGAGAGAGACGGCTAAACCGCCTTCGTCGGGATATATCAAAGCCATCGCGGTTACGCCTGGCAGCTCACCGTCCGCGCTGTATGTATTGGATGAAGGTGGAACCATACACAAGTTCTCCAGCGGTTGGACCTCTTCACCTATACCCGGCGCTCAGCAGATATACGGCGCGGACGACGAGCTTTTTGTCGGAGACGGCTCGGCCGTGTATGACTATTCTTCACCAACGACGCCCATATCGGGCCCCGGCGGCCTGCTTCGCGGCGCGGTAAAAGTGGGATCCGACTACTATATTTGTACGGCGCGGGTACGGGACAATGATGATACGGGAATTTTTAAAATATCCAGTGGAATCGTGACAAAAGAGTATCCGTCGTCCGGGAATTCTTCCATCAAGGGCATTATCGCCGCCGGAACAACAACGGTAGTCGCGGTAGACGACGAAGGCTTCATTATCTATAAAGATTCTCTCGTCACCAATTTTAATAACCCTATCTCTACCGGCCTCCGCTTCAGCGGCGGCATGGCGCGATGGGAAGGCGGCGGTGGCGATAAAAAAATTCTTTTGGGCCTCCAGCGGGGAAGCGGTACTTTCAGATACGGCTACCGGGAACTTGATCTTGACACAGGGGGAGACGTCGATGCGTCGGGTATTTATACTCCCGGAACCACTAACGGGGGCGCCAGAAAGACGAGCATTTCCCCGGATTCCAGAGAAACCTCGGCTATCGGAAAATACCCGGTTACGGCGCTCTATGTTATATCCGGTTCCAATTCCGGGGACGGCCGCCCGATAATCGTCGCCTCTACCCAAAAGGACGGGATGTGGTCGTACCGTACCCGGCGGGGCGTTCCCCAGTGGAACGGGGAAGACAACAGTAACTAGTGGACTTGTAACAACCATGGGCGCAATTTGCCGCGCAAATTGCGCCTCAACCCCTTATCCTGGCGATATCCATACCACCGCCCATAATACTTACAAAGACGTCCGGCGGCATTGGCGTTTTCGCGAATATCCGCTACGTTTGGAAATCATGACTGATCTTTTTTCATCCCCGGTGGATTCGGCCTCTTCCGGTTCCGGGCCCCTGGCCGACAGGATGCGTCCCCGCGGCCTGGACGAGGTTACGGGCCAGGATCATATTGTCGGCGCGGGCAGGCTGCTCCGCCGGGCGATAC
>JAIRSC010000169.1 GCA_031255645.1 Treponema sp.
GGCCCTCATGCGGCGGCAGTCCCTCGCCACTGCCGCCCTTGAGAATTTCTAGCTACGGTTAGAATTCTTATTATGAGGCAACGGTCTTTACGGTTAGATTTTATTTTGAGGCATTACGGTACGGTAACGGCAAGAGGGGCGGTGTGAGGAGCCTTCGGGGAACAGGCGCGTAACCTTGTTTACCCGAAAATTGGTTCTGTACTACAATTAAAGCGTCCGCATTAAACGATCGGGAGAAACCCATGCTGCCCTATGACATTCGTTATTCACGGTATCTGGAACTGTTGAAAACGGAGCTCGTGCCCGCGATGGGCTGTACCGAACCCGTCGCGGTCGCCTATGCCGCGGCCCGGGCCAGGGAAATCCTGGGAGAAATGCCCGACAGGGCGCTGGTTGAAGTAAGCGGCAATATTGTCAAAAACGTAAAAAGCGTAACGGCGCCGAATACCGGCGGGCTAAAGGGGCTCAAGGCCGCCGCCGGAGCGGGTATCGCGTATCTCCAGGGGGGGCCGCATGGAAGAAATTTCGCATACCCTGGTAAACGCCCTGGCCATTACCTCCGGCATCGTCTGCGACGGCGCGAAACCTTCCTGCGCGGCAAAAATCGCGGCGGCGGTTGACGCCGGCATACTGGGCTGGGAAATGTACAAAAACGGCCAGCAGTTCTACGGCGGCGACGGCATTATAGCCCACGGTGTGGAAAACACGATTAAAAACATCTATCGCCTTGGCAAGGAAGGCATGCGCAAAACCGACAAAGAAATAATTCAGATCATGCTGACCACATGAGGTGGAGAATTTCAAATTGTAATTTGTTTACCGGGCGCCGCGAAGGGCACAATGCAGCTGAACAAAAAATGGAAATTGCCCTATACTGTGAACGGGCCGTGTTTTGGCCCGCTTAGAAAGCACTATGGAGCGCAGCATGACGATAATTCAGACGGACAAGGCCCCGGCGGCGATTGGTCCGTATTCACAGGCGATCCGCTCGGGCGGCGTGGTTTTTACATCCGGCCAGATTCCCCTTGTTCCCGAAACGGGAGCGGTCGTGGAAGGGGCGATTAAAGAACAGACCCTGCGGGTTATCAAAAATCTCGCGGCGGTACTGGAAGAGGCCGGTTCGGACCTTGGCAAGGTTGTCAAGACCACCTGTTTTCTTGCCGATATGAACGACTTCGCCGCCTTTAACGAAGTGTACGCCGAATACTTTAGCGGCAAGCCCGCCCGTTCCACCATAGCGGTTAAACAGCTTCCCCGCAATGTTCTTGTTGAAATAGAGGCGGTGGCGGAACTGTAGGGACGCGCCGAAAATTTGAGGATGCCGACAGTATGGATAAAAATCCGAAAGCCTCCCCCGCCGTTTGTTCCGCGCTGCGTGAAGGGGGCTGTTCGTTCAGGTTTCGGGGGATCAGCGCCCTTGACCGTTATTTTGGCCTTGCGGACCTTCCGTTTGTTTTTGTTGAAACATCGGCGGACCTCCAAACCCTGGCCCGGCTTTTCGGGGAGCTGCGTTTCCCCGGCCCGGAACTGGCCGACTGCGCCGTTTCCGGCGGCGGCCGGGACTGGTATTTTTTCTGCGCCGGGGCGGACGCCGCGGAGAACAGGTTTTCGGACGGGTTTGAGCCGGGAGCCTCATTCGGGATTCTCGATTTTTTTCTCGATCCGCAGACGGGGCGTTATTTCGATCCGTTTGGCGTGTATCCGCTTTTAAGGCGGATGCGGCGGCGCGTTCCGGAAGACATCCTGCGGCGGAACCGGGGCTTTTCCGCGGAGCGAAACAGGTTTTTGCTTGACGCCGCCCTGATCCTTTCCCGTTACGCGCCATTTTTGTCCGCCTCCACGGAAATTTGCGCGGAGGCCGAAGCTCTTGACGCCGAAAGGCCCGGCACGGAATTACAGCGGATTATGCTTACCGCGATCCTGTTGTCCCCCGGGCCGGATCGCGGGCTGGAGCTGCTCAGGGCGGCGGGGTTTCTGGCGGACAACTGGCCGGAACTGGCCCAGCTTGACGATGCCGAACATTCCAAAGAATTCCATCCCGAAGGAAACGCGTGGAAACATACCCTTGAGACCTTCCGTTACCGCAAGGCGTCCGGCCCGGACTCGGCCGGTTCTCTCCACGACATACGGCTTTCCCTCGGTCTCCTCCTCCACGATACCGGAAAACCACTGGCGCTGTCTTCGGGCCGCAACCGTTTTGACGGCCACGCGGAGATCGGCGCCGCCGCGGCCCGGCGTTTCCTCGATCGGCTGGAATTTCCTTCGGAGCTGATAAACGACGTATGTTACCTGGTGAAAAATCATATGCTCCCCGCGGCGCTGCCCCGGCTCCCGTTGAGCCGCACCAAAGCGATTATGGATTCCCGGCTTTTTCCCGTCCTTTTGGAACTGTACCGCTGTGACGAGTCGTCTTCGTTTAAAGGCCTCGATCAATACTACAAAAGCAGCGCGGCCTACAGGCGGTTTTTGCGGCTGCGGAAAAATCCCTACAGAAAAGAAGGAAAGGAAACCTAGAGATGCCGCTTTTCAGATTAGTCCGCTTCTGTGTCTGTCTTTTTATCGTTACGCTGTGCATAAACGCCGGTATGATCCTTTCAACCAGGAAATTTATTTACCGGGACATGGAAGCCCTTCCCGCGAAAACCGCCGTACTGGTACTTGGTTCCCAGATTCGGCGGGGCAAACCTTCGCCGGTGCTGCGGGACAGACTGGACGCGGGTATCCTGATTGTTGAATCGGGCAAAGGCGGCAAGCTTCTGCTTTCCGGCGATCACGGCCAGACGAATTATGACGAAGTAAACGTTATGCGCCTCTATACGCTGGACAGTTCCCGGATTCAAGAAGAAGACATTTTTATGGATCACGCGGGATTTAATACCTACGACTCCATGTACCGGGCCCGGGATGTTTTTGAGGTAAAAGACCTTGTCATCGTTACCCAGGAATTCCATATCAACAGGGCGGTTTACATTGCCCGTTCATTGGGGCTTGATGCCGTAGGTTTCGCGGTTAATCAGGATCGTTTTGGCGCGCGAAGCCTGTACTTTTGGAAATTCCGGGAGTACCTTGCCAGAATCAAGGCTTTTTTTGCCGTACTGTTTAAGGTCAAACCCAGGTACCTGGGCGAAAAAATTCCCATAACGGGTGACGGCAAAGCAACCTGGGATTAACGCCGGCCAAGGACGATAATTTTATCACTTATCTGTTCTTCAATGCTTTTGCCGTTTTTGTTTTTGACGACAAGCAGGAACAGGGCTTTGTCTTTTGACAGCCTGGCCCAGATTTCGCCGATGTTGAATTTTTCTTTGGTGTCCGGGGTTTCGTCAGGGTGGGCGCCCTTGTATTCCACGACCAGCAGGCGGACGTCATTGAGCATGGCGACAAAATCGGGGTAGAAAAAATCCTCCGATGTGGGAAGCCTGAAAGAAGCGGAATGTCGCGATACGTTGCGGAGCCAAAACCGTACCGCCGGGCTTGAGTCTATGGCCCTGGCGCATTGAAACTCCTCCCCGAAGTGTCAACTTATTCAAAACCATGAAAACGTACTGGATTAGCACCAGAGATTATTTCACTTGCTAAAAGTAATGTTACCTGATACAATACAACCATGCTGATAAAAACACGTAAAACAGCTACACTGCCGTTTACCTACAAAACGACAACTTCAAGTATCGCCGAAGTCCGGTTTTACGCCAAATCCCC
>JAIRSC010000174.1 GCA_031255645.1 Treponema sp.
GCGGGATCGGCGTAACTCATGGATAGGGGAAGAATACCCCGGGCGCGGCGGCTGAGTCAAGTCTTTATACCAGCTATGGGACGATAGCGGCGAAATCCGCCATATCGGGAGCGAAATCCGCCATGGCGGGAGCGGTATTTTCCATGGCGGGAGCGGTATTATCCATGGCGGGAACGGCATTTTCCATGGCGGAAATGGCATTTTCCATGGCGGGAATGAAATCCGCCATATCGGGAATGAAATCCGCCATGGCGGGAATGAAATTTTCCATGGCGGGAGCGGTATTTTCCATGGCGGGAATGAAATCCGCCATGGCGGGAACGATATTTTCCATGGCGGGAATGAAATTTTCCATGGAAAATCCGGCATTTTCCATGGCGGGAGCGGCGTTTATGACAAAGACCTCAGTTCTCCAGCAGCGTAATCTCCACGCGCCGGTTTTTCCTCATGCCCTCGGCGGTTCTGTTGTCGGCCAGCGGCCTGTCCGCGCCGTAACCCCTGACAACGACGCGGGAAGGGCCGCGGATGTCTTTTGATATAAAGTAGTCGGAAACGGCCGCGGCCCGTTCCAGGGAAAGCCGCTGCCGTCCGGCGGCGGTTCCCGCCAGCGCCGTATGGCCGCCGACAAGAATGTCCCTGCCGGGGTACTTGAGCAGTATTTCCCCTATCTTGTCGAGTTTTGTTTTTTCGCTTTCAAGCAGTACCGCGGAATCGGGCTGGAACTGTATGTTTTCAAGGCTGATGGTTATTCCCTCGTCCACAATCCGTACCGAAGCGTCGTCAACGCCAAGCTTCGCGATTTCATCGGCGATTTCCCGAACCACCTCTTCTTTTTTCATTGTTTCCGATTCGATAATTTCCGCTTCGGCCCGGCCCCGGTATTCGACGGTCGAACCGCTGGAAAGCTCGAACACGATGCGGAAGGTTTCGTCGTAGGCGGCGGCCTGTCCAAGCTCCGTATCCCAGTACACGACCTGATCCGAGGCGCCCATTATCCGGCGGGGCCATACGTTTCCGGGAACGGCCGGCGGCTCGTAGAAAATCCGGTACGAAACGGAAAAAGCCGGATAGGTTTTGCCCTTCCGTTCCCTGCTCCCCAAAAAGACATAGTTCGCCACAAAGGGTATCCGGTAGGGTTCCTCAATGCCGAAGGATTTCCTGAAGTCGTGCGTCTCGTGGCCTTCGGCGGTCCAGGATTCGCCTTCTTTCAAATCCCTGCCGGGAAACACCGGCACGTTGCGGACTACGGGCATGTAGTAGCGCCCGTCTATGGTCATACGGCCGAGCGTGTCCTGCCGGAACACGGAATCGTATTCCATCGCCCATTGAAAACTGCCGCCGCCCTCAAGTATCTGTTCCGCGGTCTGAAACGCGGCCCGGTATTCGGCGGTATCCCCTGTTACATCGGCTATTTCGACGGCGCAGCGGTTCAGAATCCGCGCCCGGTGACTGAAGCGCCGGTTGACGTACACGTCCTCGTTAACCACGGAAACAACGCGGTACTTGCTGCCTTTTTCGTATTTATAGAAAAACTCCTCGGCCCCGGCGTAAGCGCGGAGGAGCAAAACGACCGCAAGCAAAACCGCTCTATTCTTTCGCATACCTCATTATCGGCCGCGGGGGGCTTGCAGTCCAGCTCTTCGCGCCGCGCCCGGCCGGCCCGGCCGCCGTCGGCGGACGCCAGCGGCTGTCGCCGGCTGACGCTTTTTATTCGCAGCCGTTCCGAAACTTCAGCGTTCAAACATCGAAAGAAACTGTTCCTCGTTGATAATCGGGACGCCCAGTTCTTTGGCTTTTTTGTTCTTTGCCGAACCGGATTCGGCGTCGTTGGTTACCAGGTAGCTTAGGCCTTTTACGACGGACGATTTTGCCGAGGCGCCCAGGGCCTTTATTTTTTCTTCCGCGGCGCTCCGTTTCATCGTTTTTAGTTCTCCGGTAAAACAGAAGCTGAGGCCCCGGAACCGCTGGGTTTCTTCCGGGGGGGGCGGCGCTATGGCAACAATGCCCGCGGCAAGAACCTTGTCCATTTCCTCTTTCGCGTCTTTTATTCCCTGGACGATGGTTTCGGCGCTTATGTCCCCAATGCCCCACAGGAGCGCGAGATCGGGCGCCTGTGCCGCGCGGAGTTTTTCAAGGGTATCGCGGCCCGAGGAAACGACCCGCTCCATTATCAGTTCCCCCACGCCCTCGAAATCGAAGCCCGCGACAAAGCCCGCGAGGGAGAGCTCCCTGGGGGTTCTGATATGCCGTATCACCTTTTCGGCGGACTGTTTTCCCATGCGCTCGTATTCGGCGAGTTCTTCGGCGGTAAGGCTGTACAGGTCGGAGATGTTCCTGACCCGTTCCCTGTCGAACAGTTGGCGCAGGAGCTTGTCGCCCAGTTCCCGTATGTCCAGAACCTTAACCCACTTTTCAAGCCTGTGGTGGAGTCTTTTCGGACATTCCGGGTTTGGGCAGAAAAGCCGCGTTCCCTCGTCCCGCAGTTCCGCGCCGCAGGTTCCGCAGATTTTCGGGAATTCTATCTCCGTTTCGGTTTCCCGCGCGGGGATCGGGGCAAGGCCCTCTATTTTGGGGATGATTTCGCCCCGCTTTACCACCGAAACCGCCCTGCCGATTTTAAGGTCCATCGCCCGGATCATGTCGGGGTTGTTTAGATTTGCCCGCTGTACCGTCGTGCCGGCCAGCCGCACGGGATCGATCACTCCAATCGGGGTATAGGTCGCCCCGGACTCGCTCCACTGGACCGCCCTGAGGACGCTGAACGCCGTTTCCGGCTCGAACTTGAACGCGATCTGGCGTTCGGGACGCGCCCGGCGGAGGTCGGCCATGTCGACGGCGTCGTCTTTTACCACAAGCCCGTCTATGTCGAACGGAAGCGCGTCCCTGTGCGCGGCGACTTCTTCCCGGTAGGCGATAATTTCTTCGGGGCCGGACAGTTCCGTTACGCCGGTAACGCTAAAACCCCGGCCGGCGAGCCAGGCGATTTTGCCGGTTTCGCGCGCGAAAAAGCCGTCGTTTCCTGATGCGGAAACGTCGTAGGTGATCAGGGAAAGGTCTTCGCAGCCTTCGCCGTCTTTCCGCCGCATAAGGCCGTTGGCGGCGTTCCGGCAGTTCGCCTTGTTCCGGTACTTTTTTTCCCAGACCTCGCGGGTCATTATCACTTCTCCCCGGACGCCGCCCGAAAACGCTTCTTTCAGTTCCGTCACAACCCCTTTCATCCGCCGGGCGTTGGCCGTGATGTCGTCGCCCGTGAGACCGTCTCCCCTGGTCAGCGCTTTTACGAGAACGCCGTTGTCGTACTGGAGTTCGAGGCTTGCCCCGTCGAGTTTGTACTGAACCACAAAGCCGCCGAAATCGTCCCGTTTGGCTGTTTTTTCCGCCCATTGCCGGAATTCCTGCGGGTTCGCGGCTTTTTCCTGGCTCCCCATCGGGATAAGATGCCTGGCCTTGGGAAAGAGGCCGCCGCTGTCCGTTCCGATTCTCGCGAGCGCCGGGTTTTTCGGATCCAGGGATTTAAGCTCGTCCCACAAAAGATCAAACTCGGCGTCGGAAATTTCCGCCTCGCCGTTGTAATACGATTTTTGGTACGAGACGATGAGCCGTTCAAGAGCGTTTACGCGCTCGGCTGTGTTCTGTTTCACAATGTGTGTAGTATACCCGTTTGGGCTGTGCGCCGCTACGGTACGGGCGGCGGAGACGCCGCTGTGAATGAGCCTCCACGGGGCAAGCCTCGCGGAGGCTTATCGATGTATGACGGGGTCTAAGGCCCCGCCTGTTGCTCGTTATTTCTTTGTCCAGTTGATTGCTCCCAGGTCGGGTGGCAGGATACCGGTATCAATGTTGCCCCCGGTCCCGGTATTCAGCGTGTCATCCCGGTAGTATTGATCACTGCTGTCCTTCCAATAAAACACCGCGTGGCCCCAGGTGTCGGCGCCGTTAAAGGCCTTGTTCCACAGAGAATTGTTTGGGTCGGCGCTGTCGTAGCCGTAGATGACGCCGCCCGACTTGCTAAACACGCCGCTTTCGCCAACAAGCACGCCGCCGCCGTCGTAAGAGCTG
>JAIRSC010000198.1 GCA_031255645.1 Treponema sp.
TTTACGAGGTTCGTTCTGTAAGGAAATTATTTAACCGTGTGGTCTGCTACCAATTTTTGTTGGCGTTGCCAATTCTAACCGTCCTGATGAGCGGGGTATCAGACCCCACTGCGAATGAAAATTGCTTGACATTTCATGCAAATGGGGCTATGTTGTATCAGGAGGGTAAACATATGGCTATTCTTCAAGTACGGGGCATTGACGAAGGATTGTACAATTCGCTGAAACAAAAGGCAAAAATCGATAATAGATCGATTAGTCAGGAGGTTATCGCCATTTTGGAAACATATCTTTCAACTCCTGATATTTATAATACCAATTCAACACGGGAATTCTTGAAATTATCATGGGATGATACCAGAAACGCCGCTGAAATAATTGCCGGCATCGAGGAAGACAGAAAAAATAAAGACTCGTTCGGAGAATATAATGGCGTATTTGATTGACACAAATATAATAATTTATAGTTTGAAAAATGATGAAAATGTTCAAACCAGGTTTCTGGAGCATGAAAAAGCGCCAAAATACATTTCGATAATAACATACGGGGAATTATTATATGGCGCAAAGAAATCGAAACAAATAGAAAAGAATTGTGCGAAAATATACAGAATTAAAAATTTATTTCCAATAATACCGATTGATTTACCAATCATTGAGATATTCAGTGATTTAAAATCAAAATACAGGAAGACTGGAACGGTGATAGCTGATTTTGATTTATTGATAGCCTCAACCGCGTTGACATATAATCAAATATTGGTAACAAACAATATAAAACATTTTGAAAAAATAGAAGAAATAAAAATGGAAGACTGGAAAAACAGAGGGCCTGTCCAAACCCCTTGACGTTTTGTATTATATATAAGACAATCTTAAAGTGTACGATATTGAAACTACACTGGAGAAGCGGCGAAGGAGATATAAATGCTTAAAACAAGAAAATTCGAAGTTACCGATTACCTTAAAACCGAAAAAGACATTGAGGAATACCTTAATGTTGTGCTTGAAGAAAAAGATTACGCTTTTCTTCCGGTTGCCCTGGCGGATATTGCCCGGGCGCGGAAAACCATGACAGCGGCGGCCAGGGCGGCCGGTGTTTCCAGAACCACGCTTTATCAATCACTCTCTACAAATGGACGCCCGGCTTTTGAGACCGTGGCAAAAGTCGCTGATTCTCTCGGATATAAAATAACACTGGTTCAAAAAGCCCCCAAAAAACCGTTTCACAAAGGAGCCTGACGCCCGGCCGGCAAAGAGTTTTTAAACCGGGAATAAGACCCGTGTTCAAAATAGATTTATAAGGAGCAAGGTTTATGGAAAAATACGTTTGTAATCTCTGCGGATATATCTACGATCCCGCCGCGGGAGACCCCGACGGCGGCATAAAGCCGGGGACGGCGTTCGAAGACATTCCCGATGATTGGGTATGCCCCCTGTGCGGGGCGTCAAAGTCCGATTTCTCCCCCACCGTCTGACGTGGTTTGAACAAAATGCTTCCACGAGCGGATTTTATTTTTACGATAGGCTATGACGGCCCCGCCGCCGTCGTGGACAGCCAGGCAAAACGGCGCTACGGATCGCTTTCCACCGCGGAACTGGCGGACAGGGGCCTTTTCAGGGCGGCCTGGTCCTCCGCGGTGTATTCGGGAGACAGGGCGGAAAAACAACTGGTTCTGGACGCGTACAACAGGACGGCGGGAACCTCCTACAGCGCGGAAGATCCCGTAGACAGGCTTTTCGGCGTGTTTCTTGTGGATGTCAGGCGGGCCGTTGTGTTGTAACCGCTATATCCGGGGATCGCCGGCGGCCCTGAGTTCTTGCAGGGGAAGGTTTTCGAGGTAATTTTCAAGCGTTTCTTTTTCCCCGTCGGGAAAGGACGTAAATTCCAGGGACAGTATTTTTCCCGTCCGGCGCAGGGTACAGAACGGGGAAAGAATCGCGTCGCCGGCCCTCAGGGAACAGCCGGGGATTTCGGCGCCGGTTTTCAGGTCCGCGGCAAGGACGGGATGGTCGGGTTCGAAGGCAATCCCCTCAAACGAAACGGTTTTAACCGCGCCGGTAATGATCTTTTCGTTCAGCGGATTTGAAAACATAAAGCCGAAGCGCGTCCAGCTTTCCGCCCGGTAACGGCGGTTTTTCCGCTTGTCTTCCACGGACACATAACGGGCCAGAATGTTTTGTAACTGGTCCGCCTCGGCGGAATCTTTAAGGGATTCAAGGACGATGCCGTTAACTTCCAAATGTACGGCTTTGTTGGCCTCTTCTTCGGGAAAATTTCCGCCTTTCAGGAGTATCACCGGACATTCGGTTTTCGGCCTTTCGGAACGGACAAACTGAAGCATGGTTTTCCAGTGCCGGGGAAAATCCTTCGCGCTGATAATAATGCCGTCGGGATCTATTTCGCCGATATTGTCCATGGCCTTGAGCACCTGCCGGTAACGTATCAGTTCAAATCCCAGCGGGGCAAGAAAAAGCGATATATTGTTAAAGGTGTCGTCAGAGGCCAGAACCAGTAAAAGTTTCATTCAGTACCCAATATACTTGAAATATAGTCCTGAATGAGCCAAAAGTCATCAACAAGCCCGAGAAAATACGTATAGCGCCGCCGTTCCGTTATCCGCCCGTCCCTGAACCACTCGGTAACCACAACCGTTCCCGTGTCGCTGCCGTAACTGGTGTTTTCGATCCTGTAATCCGTGGGGATTGTGGCGATATCCCCGTCCACAACGGCGCTCCGCAGATTTTCCCGGTAACGGGCCTCCATCCGCCGCCTGCCTTCCGCGGATTCGTTCAAATAGCTCCGTCCGCGGGCGGCGTCCCGGCCGAGCATCGCGGGAACATCCATATATAGAAAGAATTTTTCCCACTGGCTTTTGATTCTCGCGTCCAGCATATAGCGCACGACCTCGTCGGGGGGAAGTTTTTCCCTGACAAGAACCGCGTTGGTTTCCAGGTCCATTTCAAAGGGAATGCCGTCCGGGCCGGGAAGCAGGGGCGGCCGCAGGTTAAGGGTAAGACGGTTCGATTCAATCGGGATTTCGCCGGCCGCCCTTAACAGATTCGGAAAAATCCGCGCCTGAACCACGAAAGAACCGGGCTGGGAAAGATCCGCGTAGTTTCTGATATCCTCGATAAACGAGAAGGATTCGCCCGGTTCTATGGCGATGTCCCTGTAGAACACATTGCGGCTTTCGCTCCGTTTTCGTAAAAGATAGTCCGCCGGGGCAAGACTTTGGTTGGCAAGGTTCCGAACGTCGAAATCGACGGAAAAAATCCGGTCTTCGGCAAGCTTGAAATGAAAACTCGCCGGACTCCGGTTGTAAATTGTGGCCTGCACGTATATCGGATCGACCGGCGCGCGGATTCGGGGTTCCGCCGAAGCGCGGGGGGCTTCTTCCGCGCCCGCGATAAAATACACTTTCTTGTCGTAAAAACGTATATTCAGTTCGACTTCCGCCGCTTCCGGTAAAACCGGTTTCGGCGAAAACGCCGCCAGCGCGAGAAGAACGAAGGCCTTTAGCCGACTGTGTTTCACGGTACGCTCCTGATAAAAAAACAGACTCCCTGCGCTGTTTCAAAAATTCAGTCTTTGGAGCCGTCTCCTATTTATATTATATAGTATTATCGGTAAGCTTTTATGTATCGGCAAGTTTTTATGGATCCCTTATCCCTGGTAAACATACTGGCAAAATCGGCCCCGGTTTCCGCGCTGCTGGAGGCGTACCGCGCCCAAAACGCGCCCCGCGCTATCGAAGTGGAGGGGCCGGAAGGTTCCGCGGTGTCGATGCTTGCCGCGCTGCTTGCCGGTTTTCCCGGAAAAACGTCCGGGGCGCTGATTGTGGTTCCCACGGACAGGGAAGCCGCCGATATTTCCGGCGATCTTGACGCGCTGGGCCTTTCGCCGGTTCTGTGCCCCTGGTGGGGAACCATGCCCTACCGGGAAATTTCCCCGCTGGCGCCCGTTTTCGGCGAGCGCGGCAGGGCGCTTTCCGCCCTGCTCGACGGAAACAGGATTGTCGTCGCGCCGGAACGGGCTTTTCTTACCCCGCCGCCGCCTCCCGGCTATTTCAAAAGCCTGCTTGTTTCCGTAGAGGCGGGCAAAACCATAGATACTCCCGCCCTGGCCTCGCTTTTGTCGCGCTACGGCTATACCAGGGTTCCCCAGGTACAGCTTCACGGCGAATTCGCGCTGCGGGGAGAAGTCCTCGACATTTTTCCCGGCGGCGAGGACGAGGCGTACCGGATACTGTTCGATTACGACAAGGTCGAGTCGATCCGGCCTTTCGATCCGGCCGATCAGGCGCCGGGCAAAGCGGCGCTTTCCTCGTTTACGATCCGGCCCCTGAAAGAGGTGGTCTGGACGGAGGAACGTATCGCGGTTTTGGCGGAAAACCTCGAAAACTACCCGGAATTTTCCGGTTCGGACATTCCGCTTGAGCTTGCCGAACGGGGCTTTGCGGCCGGCGAGGAACTCCTCTTCCCCCTGGCTTTTGCCGGCGAAACCCGCGCCTCTCTTCTTGACTACCTGAACCCCGCGAACCCGGTATTTTACGTCGACCGCGAACGGCTCGAAAACGCCCAGCAGGCGCTGGAACACGAATACCAGGGCCTGTTCCGCAAAGCCGTCCGGGAACGGAACGTGCCCGCGCCGGAACGGATACTGCTCAGTTTTAACAGTCTGGCCTTGCCGGCATCCGGCGCGGCATCCAGCGCGGATTCCGGCAAAGGCCGCGGGGCGCGGACGGTTTCGTTTATGGGGATGAAAGGCGGCGGAAACAATCGCTTCACGGTTCCCTGCGATCCGGCGCGGAGTTTTTTCGGCAACATGGATTACCTTAAAGAAGAATTTACCTCGTTACTGAGGCAGGGCTGGACTATCGTAGTCGCCGTGGAATCCGGGGTCCAGGCCGAACGGATAAAAGAGCTGCTTCATGTTCAGGCCGGAAAAGATTCCGGCGCCGGAAAAGATTCCGGCCTGTCCGCGGTACGGGTTATAACCGCTCCCCTGAGCGCCGGCTTTTCCCTGCCCGGCGCGAAGTTTATGCTGGTCCAGGAAAACGAAATATTCGGCAGACGCCGGCGCCCTCCCCGTTCGCTGCACAGGGTAAAGAGCAGCCCGATAGACACCTTTGTCGAGCTTAACCCCGGCGACTTTGTCGTACACGTGAATTACGGCATCGGCCTTTTCAAAGGCATTGAACGGATCACGGTTCTGGGCTACGAACGGGATTACATCAAACTTGAATACTTCGACGACGAAACGGTTTTTGTCCCGATAGAACAGGTAAATCTGGTTCAGCGCTATATCGGGAACGGCGGCGTTTCGCCCAGGCTCGACAAGCTCGGCTCAAAAAGCTGGGAAAACCGCAAAGGCCGGGTAAAGCAGTCGGTCGAGGAACTGGCCCGGCGGCTTATCACGCTGTACTCCAGACGCAGGGCTTCGCGGGGCCACGCGTTTTCCAAAGACGACGAATGGCAGACCCTTTTCGAGGCGGCTTTTCCGTTTGAGGAAACCGAGGATCAGCTTCGCTGCGTCGAGGAGATCAAGGCCGATATGGAAAGTCCCCGTCCGATGGACCGGCTTGTCTGCGGCGACGTGGGCTACGGCAAAACCGAGGTCGCCGTCCGGGCCTGCTTTAAGGCGATTATGGGCGGCAAGCAGGCGGCCTTTCTTGCCCCGACGACGATCCTCGCCGAGCAGCACTACGACAATTTCCAGGAACGCTTCCGGCAGTTTCCGGTACGAATCGCGATGCTGTCCCGTTTTGTGCGTCCCGTCCAGGCGAAAAAAATCATCGCGTCGGTCAAAAAGGGAGAGGTGGACCTGCTTGTGGGAACCCACCGGATTATCCAGAACGACGTTGTCTTCAAAGACCTGGGGCTTCTTGTTATCGACGAGGAACAGCGTTTTGGGGTAAAGGACAAGGAGCGGCTCAAGGAGCTTAAAGCCAACGTAGACTGCCTTACCCTTTCGGCGACGCCGATTCCCCGGACGCTCCACATGAGCCTTCTGAAAATCCGGGACATGAGCCTTCTGGCCACTCCGCCCAGAAACCGCCGCCCGATTGAAACGGAGATAGGCGAGTTCGACGAGGCGAAAATCGCCGGGGCGATCCGCGCCGAGGCGGAACGGGGCGGCCAGGTGTTTTTTCTTCACAACAGGATAGAAAGCCTGGGCGAAACAAAGCGTATGCTGGAACGGATTGTGCCCGAAATGCTCGTGGAAACGGCCCACGGCCAAATGGACGCCAGGGACCTTGAGGACGTGATGCGCCGTTTTATTCACGGAGGGTTTCACGTGCTAGATCGGAAG
>JAIRSC010000009.1 GCA_031255645.1 Treponema sp.
AAAGAAATCGGCGCCATGGCCGCCGTCCTGGAGGGCCTGGCGGACGCGATCATCCTGACCGGCGGCCTGGCCCACTCAAACCGTTTTACCGGCGCGGTAAAACAGCGGGTGGACAAGCTGGCCCCGGTTCATGTGTTTCCGGGAGAAGACGAGATGCTTGCCCTGATAAGCGGCGTTCTCAGGGTACTCCGCGGCGAAGAACAGGCCGCCAGCTACGGTTGAGCCTGTATTAACGCGGATGATAATGCCGATATAATGAGTAAGACGAGGTTTTATGGTATGACACGATTTAGCGTATTGGTATTTGTTGTTTTTTTCGTTTCCCTTTCGGCCTGTGTGTCCCAGGAGGCCGGGCTGGCCTCGTCGGAGCCTGCCATAGAGGAACCCGCCATAGTGGAACTCGCCGCGGTGGAGCCCGCCGGCGAAGACGTCCCGGAACTTGACATAGAAGTCCTGCTTAGGGAGCGTATTGCCAAAATGGCCCTGCAGTGTCTGGGGGTTTCCTATAAATACGCCGGGGCAAGCCCTGAAGGTTTTGACTGTTCCGGTCTTGTCTATTACACCTACCGTGAAGCCGCCGGAATGGAGCTTTCCCGTTCTACCGAAGGTCTTTGGACCGGCGGAAAAGCCGTCGTCCTGAGCGAGGTCAAACCCGGCGACGTGCTTGTATTTACCACGATACGGCCCGGGGCGAGCCACGCGGGAATTGTGCTTGAGAATACCGAAAAAGGCGTTACGTTTGTTCACGCCGCTTCCCAGGGGCCGGAATTGGGCGTTATCGTGTCCAACCTTAACGAACGGTATTACAAAACCAGGCTTATGGGCGCCCGCAGCTACTTTTAAATTCCAAACCGGGCTTGTTTGAAAGTCCGGTTTAACACCGCGGAACAAACCGTGTTTGCGCGCTTGCTCCGCGGAGGCTCATTTCATCTCTTGATCCATTTTTGACTGAAGATTTTTTTGTATATACGCCCGTATTTTGGTACGAACCATAGAATCGATTTTTTTGGTAAAGACAATAACGTATACTTTTTCCGCGTCGCTCATACGGGAACCGAAGACAAGACCTTCTACCCTGAGTATCGAACTTTGCAGTTTTATCTGAATGTCCGAAAGAAGGGAATTTTTTTCCAGTTCGGGATCTTCGCTGAAAACACAGGCAAGGCCGACAACGCTGATATCCCAGATGGTTCCGTTGGCGTATCTGCCGTTGACAGGAATGTTGATGCTCGCCGCGGAATCGGAGCGGGTATCCGCCCGGACGTATTTTCGGCGGCCTTTGGCGTCCGCGGCCTTTAGAATTTCCAGAATGTTTTTGATCGCCGTTCCCGTGTCGGGTTTTAACGGCACGTAGCCGCCTGATACCTTGAGGGTGTTAAGGTAAAGACGCTTCGTATTGTCGTTGTCCGTGTTGACAATGACGCCGACAACCACGTTTTTGGCCGCGTCGTTTTCCATGATTCCCTGGATAAAGGCCTCCCAGTCTTTTGGCTGCAGGGTCTCGTCTATACTGGCGAATACGACCGCCGACGGATAACGGCTAAGGACCTTCGTCATTTTGCCGGCATCCCGTATAACGTAAACTTCGTATTCCTGTTGGGCCAGCTCGGAAACAATTTCATTCTGCGTTAAAGCCGAAGGATGAATGAAAAAGACTTTTTTTCCCAGGACTTCCGGGTTATTGCTATCTGCCATGAAAATATGGTATTCCAAAAGAGCTTTGAGTACAAGATGTTTCGCGCTTTTTTTTAGCGTTGTGTTTATCCCGGTTTTCGCGCTTTTTTCCGCCTGTGTCCCGGAAAGCCGCTCCCGGACCGAGCTTGCCCTTGGCACCCTGTGCCGCATAGAACTTTTCGGCGGCGGAACGCCGGAGCTTCACAACCGGCTTTTTTCACGGCTTTACGAGATTGAGCGGATAATGAGCGCCAATCTCGCGGACAGCGAGGTTTCCCGGATAAACAGGGCGGCGGGGCTTGTCCCCGTTCCGGTTTCGCGGGAGCTTTTTATCGTGCTGGAACGGGCCCTTTACTTCGCCGAAGCCTCAGACGGCGCGTTTGATCCCACTATAGGGCCTTTGGTTACGTTGTGGGGAATCGGCGGCGATAATCCGCAGGTTCCCGGCAGGGAAGCCATAGACGCTGCCCGCGCCCTGGTAAACTGGAAAGAGCTTGAATTGAAAAGGGAAACCGGACAGGGCGCGGGCCAAACGGCCGAAACGGCAGCCGGGACGGCGTTTCTGCGGCGTCCGGGCATGGCGCTGGACCTTGGCGCTATCGCCAAAGGCTTCGCGGCGGACGAATTGGTAAAAATACTGCGGGAGGCCGGAACAAAGGGCGCGGTGATTGATTTGGGCGGAAACATCTATGTATACGGGACAAAACCCCGTATCGGGCCTTTTTTCTCCCGATCCGGGGGAACGGCGAAATGGCGCGTCGGGATACAGAATCCCCTGGACGACCGGGGCGCTTACGCCGGTTATGTTGAAGTGGACGAATCGTCGGTTGTTACATCCGGGGTATACGAGCGTTTTTTTGTTGAGGACGGGAAACGGTATCATCACATACTGGATACCCGGACCGGCTTTCCTGTCGAAAACGGCCTTCTCGCGGTAACGATCACTTCCCCGTCGTCGATGGACGCCGACGCCCTTTCCACGGCGGTTTTTGCCCTGGGCCGGGAAAAAGGCGGCGTCCTGGTGGAAACGCACGCCGCCGGCGGAACCGGTGTTGGGGCCGGCAGCCCTGTTGGGGCTGTCTTTATTTTCGCGGACAACACAATCAGGACGATTTCCGTGGATTTTACGCTGACCGATGGGCGGTGGGTTAACACAGCGCCCCTTGTATCATTTCCTGTTGTCAAACAACCTTAAGGGGCGTATGGCGCTGTAATAAAGGCTTTGATGGGAATTTTCATGCGGTCTCTCCCGCCTGTAACATGAATTTTATTTTGTATTCATACTTTAATTTCCTGTCGTAATCCAATTCAATTAAATCTGTCGGTTTTATTTGTCCTTCGTCTTTTTCAAAATAATTTAAACCCGCGTCTTTTAACATTTTATATACAAATTGGGAACAAAACATTATATTTGGCTTGAATGAAAATTTTAGTACCAGACCGAATAAATTATACGCGCTGCCTTCCGCGTTTATTTCTTTTATTTTCTCGATAATCATTTTTTTCTTTTCAACCGGTGTTGGCAAACTATACACAATAATGGAGGAATCCCGTTTCTTGTTGAAATATTCTACCATTTCCATATTCAGTCCCGGAGGATAAATGTTTTCGCCTCCGTTATAACTTATAATCGTTTTTAATTCCCTGTCGAATGACAGCGAAACGTGATTATATTGTTTTCCGGTAAACATTGAGATAATTTCACTTGCCGGACTTCCGGTATTGGAGATAATTATATAGACATTTAAATCATCCAAAGTTTTATAAGCCATATCGAAATATTCATCCACGAGACTGCCCCTGTTTATATAACGAAAGGAATTATGCCGAGGCAAATCTTTCATTAACGCGTCAATGTTTTCTTTCGACATATTTTTTTGCCCCTGTTGTATTATCTTGTTAACGGCGTTAATGTTTTCGGCCACTTCGTTGAATGTGAATACGTTTATATCCTGTACGGATGGAAGATACGATTTGCTGTCCCTGTTTTCCGAAATCAGCTTGTTGAAAATAAAAGGCACGGGAACAAGCACCAGGCCGATAATCCTGCTTATCACTGAAGCAAACATGTCATTTTTATCGGAAAAGATAATCATATTATTGTAAACGGATTGAAATATCATGATCATCGAATAGATTGCGAATAATAATATTTTATGCTTTACCGTGCTTTTTGTAAAAAAATTGTGTATGGCCAAAGCAAAAAATATAAATACATAGGTCAATTCAAATAATATGAGATTATTTGAGAAAAACAATGCAGCCAAAAGTATCCCAAAAAGAAAATTTACAGCGTTCATGGATTGTACCTTTGGAGCATTTACTCATATTCATATTGTTTTGTCAATATGCCTGACAATAATTGCACATAACGTTCCCTCAAAATACGACGGAATGAACATACACGCCGCAAAGCTTCCCCGCGGAGTGAGCGAGCGGGTTTTGGGTGTCAAACCCACTGTGTATGAACGAAGAATTGATGAAGAATAGATAACGGGGAGGTTCCACAAAAGTTGTGTGTCGGTTCGCGCTGTAGTACAATATGCGGTTTTGTGGTATCCTGTTGACCATGCGTTATTACAGTACCCGCGGCAAATCGGATCCCGTTACGTTCGCGGCGGCGGCCCTTGGCGGCCTTGCCCCGGACGGCGGCCTTTACATACCCGAAGAAATTCCGCGTTACAGGGATTCGGCGCTGAAAAGTCTGGGAAC
>JAIRSC010000042.1 GCA_031255645.1 Treponema sp.
ATTTTTTCTATTCTTTGTTTGTGAAATTGAACAATATTGTTTTCAACATATTGGATGACATCATTTATTAGAGACTGCGGCATAATCGTCTTCCTTTTCAAACAGATACAACTCTTTCACTCTTATTTCTTTTTCAACCCTCTGATAATAGTCTTCTGAAATTTCAATCCCAATTGAGTTTCTTTTTAATTTTTCCGCGGCAAATATAGTTGTTCCGGACCCCATAAAGGGGTCCATAACGGTATCGTATTCTTCTGTAAAAAGTTTTATAAACCAGCTTGGCAATTCCAGCGGGAAGGCGGCGCTGTGATTTTTATTGCCGCACTCGGTGGCAAGGTGAAGGACGTTTGTTGGATATGCCATTGCGCGACCAAGCCAGTTGGATATATTTTTACCGAAACCGCTTCCTACTTTTGAATTGTCCCTGATCCTATCCGTTTTGCTAAGGTTTTTAAGACGAGTTTTTGCCCAGTCACCCATGGGAACCATAACGGCTTCCTGGTACATATTAAACTGGCGGGTCTTATTGAATTGCAAAAGGCGTTCCCAGGCATCCCGAAAGCGATTGGGCCATTTGCCGGGATAACAATTTTTCTTATGCCATATAAATTCTTCCGTCCACAGCCAGCCCTGCTTTCTCATTTCCAGTATAAGCTCCATCACATAGGTGCTGCGCTCGCCGTTTATAACTCTTTCCTTAATATTCAAAACAAAGGTTCCGGTCGGCTTTAGCACTCTTAAAAGCTCTCTGGATATTGGTAAAAACCATTCAACATATTTATTGGCAGGTATACCTCCATACGTATCTTTTCGCTGGTCGGCATAGGGGGGTGAAGTTATTATCAAATCGACGCTATTTCCTTCGATGGTTTGGAGAATTTCCGCCGCGTCACCACAAAATATATCGGATTTTACTTCCATAAAGGGTATATTATCCCAGTTAGGCTCTTTGTTCAAGATTTTGAAATGGGTCATTTCGACGCATTGCACTTTGCAAAAAATGTTTACCCACCGGCGCCCCCCGGTAACTTGCCCCGGATTGGTTTCGGACTCACCGCGAATCAGCGTGCCGCTTCGGTAACGCGCCGGCTTGTCGAACGCGGGCCTTGTATTTTATCATACGGTTGGGGCTGTTCCAAAAACCGAATTTGTGGAACAGTTCCGGTCAATTAGGAATTCTTTGACATTCTCAAACCGTCGGGGAATAATCGCGGGGTTTACTGCCATGTCGTCTAAATACAGCGTTTCTGAACCGCCCCGGGGTTCCCCCGCCGAAAGACGGGTTCCCGGCTATCAGGCCCCGCCGCGGCTAAACCGGGAGTGGACCGGCCAGGGGGCCGTTTTTCTCTGCGCGGTCCTGTGGAGTACCGCCGGCCTTTTTATCAAGCTGATTGACTGGAATCCGCTCGTTATCGCGGGAGGACGGAGCCTTGTCGCCGCCGTTTTTATGGCGGCGCTGCGCTTCATGGTTCCCGGCCGCGAAAAAAAACCTTTCAAGCTGTCGCAGTTGTGGGCCGGCGGGACGGCGTACGCTCTTACCATGGTTCTTTTTGTTGTCGCCAATAAAATGACCTCGGCGGCAAACGCCATTCTGCTTCAATACAGCGCGCCGGTTTGGGCCGCCCTGTTCGGCTGGGTTCTCGCCGGGGAAAAACCGCGCAAGGCCCACTGGATAAGCCTTGTCATGGTAACGGGGGGCCTTGTCCTTTTTTTCAGGGACGGCCTGGGAAACGGTTCTTTCGCGGGGGACAGTATTGCCCTGGCGGCGGGGATTTTTTTCGGCGCCAATTCGGCCATTATGCGCGTTCAGAAAGGGGAGCCGTCCGATTCCCTGCTGTTTGCCCATATTCTTGCCGCGGCAATCTGCGTTCCCTTCGCGCTCGTCCATCCGCCCGCCTTTAGCGCGGAAAGTATCGCGGCCATACTTTTTTTGGGGCTGATCCAGATAGGGCTTGCCTCACTTCTTTTTTCCTACGGCATAAAACGGCTTCCCGCGGTTCAGGCCATGCTTACCGCGACCGCGGAGCCGGTTCTTAACCCGGTGTGGGTGTTCCTCGCGGTGGGCGAAAGACCGCCGCCTGCTTCGATTTTCGGAGGCCTTGTCATCGTCGCGGCGGTTCTTGTATCAACTTTGGGAAAACCTAATACATCTTAAAGAGGCGGTATATAAAAAGCAGGAATTTGTAGTACATATAGGGAACTATCCTGAAAAAACGCCAGGGTTTCTGAAAGCAGAAGCCAATCCACTCAAAGCCCCTGTCAAAAACCGCCCTGGAGGGCCGCCGCCGCCGTTCGGCGAAAATGTCGAAAAGATCGCTGCACCAAAGCCTGAGCCCGCCTCCCAGCTGCGCGCCTTTTCTGGCTATCCAGCGTTCACCGCCCTTGACGCCTTTCCCCACAAGCAGCAGCGAGGGGGCGGCTTTTCGTATCGCTTCCAGTATGGTCTGCTCTTCCTGGTGTTTAAAGTTACCCACAAAGCGGCCCACAATGCGGAGCCTGGGGAAGGTTTGGCGTATATTTTTTTCCGCCTTCTTGAGGATTCGCATTTTTCCGCCAAGAAGGTACACTGAAAATTCCCTTTTTTCGAGAATCGACAAAAGGCTTATCACAAAATCGAACGGCATATAACGGTACAGTTTTTTTCGCAGCAAAAAGCGCGCGCCGCCGACAATGCTTTTTGAAATCGGAATAACCAGCGAGGTCCGCTGAATAAACGAACGGTATTCGCCGTTCCGCCGCGCTTTGAGCAGATCCCAAAGGGAACAAAGCGCGACATCGTGGTTTTTTTTGTCTTGAAGAAGTTCGTAGACCAAATCTTCGAGCCGTTCGGGCGGAACTATGTCCAGGGGGACCTTTAAGAGGCTGACCCGTTCTATCGGTGCGGCTTCGGCGGTTATTTTTCTTTCAGCATCCACGCAGATCTCTCCAAAAGAATGATTCGGGCCGCCGCGGCGCCGTACAGGGCGGCGGTTTCCGACCTGAGGACAGTGTCCCCGATACGGACGGCTTTGAAACCCGCTTCCAAAAAACCCGTAACTTCGGCGGCGGAAAATCCCCCTTCCGGGCCCGCGGCCAAAACAAGCAAATCGGGACTAGTATCAAGATAATCGTGAAAGGTTTCCTTTTCAAGAGGGTATTGATGAAGCAGCAGCCCCAGAGGATTCCGGTACTGTTTTTTGAACGCGGCCCAGCGGAAAAGCGCCGCGTCAAGGGAAGGGCGGAACCGGATCGCCGTTTCGACCGGGGAACCGCTTTGCTGACGGGCTTCTTTTACAATCCGCCGCCAGCGTTCCTCTTTGTCCTCCGGCTTTCCGGCGCGGGCGACCGAGCGCTCGGACAAAAACACGACGACCTCGCTTAGAGCGCCTTCCGCCGCCTGACGCACGATAAGGTCGATTTTCGTTCCCTTTGGAAGGGCCTGGAACAGAACAAGCGGCGGAAGGGCGGACGGCAGAGCCGCGGGAACCCCTTCCTGGACGGAAACCTCTTCCCGGACGGAAACCCTTCCCGAAAGGATTCCCCCTTCCGTGGAAAGCACCGAAACGGTTCCCAACACCCCGCCGGGAAGCAGCGCCGGAAAACTGTCGCCGGGCTTAAGCCGCCGTACCCTGACCAGATAGTGGTAGTCGTCTCCGTCCAGCCGTACCGTCCGATTCCGGCCGGGCGTTTCCCTCAGAATAAACTGTTTCAAGACGCCATCGGCAGTTCCTCATCGGCTTCTTCCTGGAGAACTTTCAGGGTTTTTGAAGTCCGCATAAGGGCGGAGTAACTGCCGCTGCGGAGTATGTTAACCGCCTCCTGAAGCTGGACGTCGTATTCAAGATCGTAGACCGGGGCGATAACCGTGCGGTTCTGTTCGTTGCGGATAAGCCGCCTGAGCAGGCTCGTGTCAAGGCCGTATTGGGAATTCAGTTCCTGAACAAACACGTCGAGTCTCGAACGGGAAACGCCGGGGTTTGCCTGTACAAATTCGGGGATTTTGTTCGCCTGGATAAGTTCGGCGAGTTTTTCGGCGTTCTCCGTGGAAAATTCCGGGAACAGCACTTCCCTGTCGGGCGGTATGCCTATGCGGTCGATGTTTACGCCGCTGGGGGTATAGTACCGGGCCGTGGTAAGCCGGAACCCCGTGTTGTTCCCCACCGGAAACACTTTTTGCACGGAGCCCTTGCCGAAGGTTTTTTCGCCAATCAGATAGGCCCTGCCCCGATCCTTGAGCGCCCCGGCCACAATCTCCGAGGCCGACGCCGATCCCTTGTTGATAAGCACAATCAGCGGCATGTCCTGGGAGACGACGGATTCCGCGCGGGCGTTGTAGATACGGTTTTCGTTCTCGATGCGGGATTTGGTGGAAACCACAACCCCGCCGTCAAGGAACAGCTCGCAGACCCCCACGGCGGCTTCCAGAAGCCCTCCGGGGTTGTTTCGCAGGTCTATAATGATGTTCCCGCAATTCCGCCGCCTGAATTCGAGCAGGGCTTCTCTGGTACGGTCGACCGTCATCGGGGTAAAAGAGATTATTCTGATATAACCGGTTTCGCCTATCGCGGCGTATTTTATTACCGGCACTTCAATAATCGCCCTGGTAAGGATTACGGGAAACTCCAGGGAACTTCCCCGGCGGATAAGGAGCTTGACGCCGGTTCCGGGAACCCCCCGAAGCCGGGCAAGCACGGCGTCCATCGAAAGAACGTCGGTGGCTTCCCCGTCGATTTCGATGATAAGGTCGCCGGGGTTAATTCCGGCCCGCCAGCCGGGGGTGTCTTCAATCGGGGAAGCGACCTCGACATAGGGCGCGGTTCCGTCGGGTTTCGCCTCCAGGGGCTTGGAAATATACAGGCCAACGCCGCCAAAGCTGCCCCGCGTAGTATCGTTAAGGTCTTCCATTTCGCGGGCGGGGAGAAAGGCCGAATGGGGATCGCCCAGGGAATTAAACATTCCCGACATGGTTCCCTCAAAAAGCGTTTCCGGGTCTACCTCGTCCACATAGTTGCGCCGGATAAAGTCGAATACGTTCTGCATAATCGAGGTATAGGGACGGGAAGACTGGCTTTCGGTCCCCTGAACGGTATTCCTGCCGCCCTGGGCTTCCACCGGAGGAATCGACGCCGTAATAAAAATCAGGCTCAGCAAAAAACCGGAAATTATCCACGGAAGGGAATGAATTTTTTTCATGGTATCTATTATATTGATGGATTCAACAGCCTTTTGTCAATTGCATTTTTCCACAGGTGGGATATACTGATCCTATGAGGAAAGCTTCAGGTTTTACACTGCGGTTGGGGATATTGTTTTACGACTGCCTGCGCGTTTTTTTTCTGCTTGCCCTGCTGGCCGGCGTTACCGGGGATCTTTCCGGCCCGGGAGGGATGTTTCAGGGTACGCCGGACGGCATGCGCTTTCCGTATATGGTGTACGCGGCGCCCAACGCCCTGTTCCCGCTTATGTCCTTTTTCCTGCTGATACGTCCCGGCGAATCGGCGGCGTTTATTCCCCTTTACACGACCGGTAAAGCTATTTCCCTGGCGGCCTTTGCCGCCTGGGTTCTGTCCGCGTTCACGCGGTTACACGGCTTTCCCCCGGGTATGTTCCTGTTTTTCTTTTTGGGCGCCGCGGATATAATTACCATGGCGGGAATGTTTGTGTTCCGTTTCGCTTCGTACAGCGGCGCGCCGGAGCCCGGTTTCTGTCAGGAAACGGGAAAGGAAGGAGACAACTAATGCATGTTATTCCGGTAGCCAGCGGTAAAGGCGGCGTAGGCAAATCTCTGGTGGCGGCCAATCTCGCGGTCGCCTTTGCCCAGGCCGGCCGGAGGGTTGTGCTGGCGGACCTGGATCTGGGGGCGTCGAATCTCCATCTGGTACTGGGATACCAGGCCCCGGCGAAGGGGATAGGCGCGTTTCTTAACAACACAAAGGCGGAATTTTCCCAGACGATTGTCAAAACCGACGTCAGGGGGCTTCGTTTTATTCCCGGAGATCAGGAAATACCCGGAGCGGCCAACCTGAAAAGCTTCCAGCGCAACGCGCTGGTGCGCCGCCTGCTGTCCCTTTCCTCCGATACGGACATACTGGTTCTTGACCTGGGCGCGGGAACGCATCAGTCCATACTGGACTTTTTCCTGCTTTCCGGCCGGGGCATCGTGGTAAGTTCTCCGGCGGTAACGGCGACCCTTAACGCCTATATGTTTTTGAAGAACGCCGTATTCCGGCTTATGTTTACGCTGTTCGCCAAAAATTCCCCGGCTTTCGCCTATCTGGAAAAAACGCGCAGGGACGGAAAAGCGCATCTTTACGTGCCGCAGATCCTTTCGGAAATCAAAACGGAAGATCCGGAATCGTACCGGAAATACACCGAAGCGGCGTCTCACTTTCATCCCCGGCTTATTATGAACATGATCGAGGATCCGAAAGACGCCGATGTGGCGATGAAGATACGCCGATCCTGCGAGGAATATCTGGACATAAAAGTGGAACACCTTGGGGTAATGTACCGGGACACGATCCAGGACACGGCCCTGGCCTCCAGGCTGCCGGTACTGCTGTACAAGCCGAATTCGGTTATCTCCCAGGCAATTTACCGTATCGCCGACAAAATTCTTCAGTCCGGCGAAGAAGAGTATTCCCTTACCCAAAAAGACGTTGACGACAGCTTCCAGGAGGCGAGCGCCGAGGCGGAAATTGATTTTGAAAGCAAAATGGAATATGTGGAAGAGCTACTCCATTCGGGGGCGCTTTCCCAGGGAGACCTTCTGGAAACCGTAAAAAGCCAGCAGCTTGAGATTTCCAAACTTAAAAAGGAAAACAACTTTCTCAAGTACAAACTGACCCAGGCGGCGTCCCAGGGTTTTAAGCCCTAGTGTTCTGTCCAAATGAAAATCGCAAAATCCACGCCGCTTCATTATCGAGGCAGGCACACGGCTTACGCACAGCGCCCGTGTCTTGATGGGTGGACATCTTTATAGCATACAAAGGCGGTGGCAACCCCTGCTCGGGCTAGACGGTCGTCACTATTTCCGACGCAGGCTCTGGCCTGGCTTTTGCTTACGGACGCCGTATGCCCTTCGCGGGGGAATTGCCGCCGCCTTCTATACCATACAAAGGTGTCCACCGGTCGA
>JAIRSC010000079.1 GCA_031255645.1 Treponema sp.
CCCCCCAGCTTTTGCCGCTAAGCTCTGACAGCCTCGCGCCCTTTTTTCGGTACCGGCGGCTTTCCGGAACATGCCGGTTATTTTCCAGCTACGTTATTGTTTTATGTCCCGTTTTTATACCGGTCCCCAAAAGGAAATTTTTTAGGGATAAACCCTTAGTCTAATTAAACGAGTAGGATGTCTATCGGATATGAATTTTCTTGACGTCAGATACTTCCTGGAAATCGTCAATAACGGTTTAAGTTTTACCAAGACCTCACAAAAGCTGTATATTTCCCAGCCCGCCCTGACCAAGCATATCAACAATCTGAACAAAGACCTTGAGGCAAAACTCTTTGAAACAGGCAACAAGACCCGCGTCCGCCTGACCCCCGCGGGAAGACTATATTACAATTTTTTTTCCGAATGCGCGGAAAATTTTTTTAAGACAAAGATCAAGGCGAAAGAGATCGAAACAACGTTGTGGGATGAAATACAAGTCTGCTGCGTTGAAGGCTGGGAGCCGAATGGCGTTCTGCGGGAAATCGACGATTTTAACAGGATCTATCCGAATATAAAAATTTCCCTTTCAATGACCAATTTTAACGACATAAAAACGGGCATCCTGAACGGTCAATACGACCTGGCATTTTCCCTTCGTTACCGTTATGAAGGCATCGAAGAATTCACTATAAAAGACATGTTCAAAATACCACGAATACTGCTGTTCTCTTCCCGGCATCCGCTGGCGCAAAAAGAAGAACTCACACTACGGGACTTTAAGGATTATCCGCAGTATGTATACAATATTGAAGAAGAACCGGCGTCGATAGTATTAAAAGAGCAATACTGCAAATCCAAGGGATTTATACCGTTTTTCGAAACCGTGCCAAATCTGGATTCCCTTTTTATCGCCATGGAAAGGGGGACCGGCTACGCCATATTCATCAACTGGATATGGCAGAAAAACAACCCCTCCTTCAAATATATAGAGTTGGACAATATCGCTGTTGTAAGCGCCGTTTGGAGAAAAGACAATCATAACAAGGCGCTGAAACTATTTCTCGATCATCTCAGGTTTTTGGACTAAAGCCCTTGAAGCACATATTTTCTACCGGGAAACTTCTAAAAATTCAGGCGGGGTAGTTCAGAAAGCAAAGTTTCCGAACGGCAGCCGCTAAAAAACAACAAAACCCCCGGATTCCGTTACGAAATCCGGGGGTTTTGGGAAACGTGTTCGATAACCAGCCGGTTATTGAACACGTCCATTTCCTCAAGAGGCCTTGAGTATCCTCTCCACCACGAGTTGACGGAATTCGGGAGTAAGGAGGCAGAAATAAGCCGTAAACCCCGTTACCCTCACCACCAGATCCGGATAAAGGGAAGGATCCTCGTGGGCCTTAAGAATCTTATCCGCGTCTATAATGTTAATATTAAGCAGGGTGGAACCTTTCGCGCAGATTGTCTTTATGTAGGAAGCGATTTTTTCTATGCCTTCACCGTCACTGGCAAGGTTAGGATCCAGCTCAAGCTGTATGGGCGCGGTATTCCCGTAACCCGGCTGTATGGCGCAGATTGAATTGCTCATGGCGGTAAGCGCGCCGTCTTTCCTGAACCCGGGGTGGGGATTCGCGCCGTGGTTTATAGGGGCGCCCTTTTTCCTGCCATTGGGCGTAGCCTTTACCACTTCGCCCAGTTTGATAGTGTTGGACCAGCTGAACCAGCCGGGTATGAATTTAACGCCGGCGCCGTCCATATCATTTACATCACCGGTAAAGGCGCTGGAAATTTTTTGGGCCCAATAGTCGGCCCTGGTGTTCCCGCCGCCGTAGCGGTTACTCGCCGCGAGCATAAGGCGTATGTAGCCGTACCGTCCACCGTCAAAATCGTTTTCCAGGGCGGCGTACATTTCGTCCCAGCTTATCATTTTTTCCATTTCAACGCGCTGTTCCAGGGCGGCGAAAGAATCGGCCGCCGTAGCTATCCCCGTCCCGTCTATGCACATATTGTAATATTGGGCCCCGCCGTTCACCATATCCAGGCCTTTTTCTACCGGGCCGTGGCTGATGAGGTTTAACATCAGTTCCGGCTGGTTGTATACCTGGTGTTTTAAATGAAAACGGATACCCTCGGCGGTAACTTCCACGGCCCGCCTGCAGTGCCTGGCGTACAGATCCCAAAGCCGGCTCACGCTCCGCTCGCCGTTCTTCATCAATTCGTCCAGGGCAACGGTGAATACCTTTGCGTTGTTCACCTTCACGCAGTCGTTCAATGTATACTCAAGACCGGGGAGGCTCATCCAGTGGCAGCCCACGGCTATGCGTTTCACCGCCAGTTCCCTGGAATACCCCTTGCGCATAAAACCTTCGCTCAAGGCCCTGTCGCCCGAGAAACGCGGCCAGCCGTTTTTATTCTTAAAAAGGTACTCGACCCCCTTCTTTATAAATTTCATATCCGTGCCGTCATGTACCCTGACGGTTATATTACACGACGAATCCAGCCAGTCCGCGGCTTCCAGTACCAGCCAGGAAAAATCCGTTACCATGTCGTGACCTTGGGCATCGGGTCCCCCCAGTTGATAGTAATGAGGATCGTTTAGAAGCAGGCAGGCGATATAATATTTCGCCTCGTCGTCGTTTAGAATGCCCGCGGCCTTATCCCGCCGGTAGTAGGGTTCAAGCATGGTATCAAGCTGCCCGCCCGCGCCGTCCCGGTTATATTCTCTGGAAGCCATGTTGAACCAGCATATCAATTCGCATGCCTGACGCAGGGTTTTTGGAGCGCCTTCTATAAGATACGATGTGCTTTTCCTCATCTCCCGCAGGTTTTCGGCCAATTCAGGATGACGCTCCGTTTTTATGGCCCCGTCTATTGCCTCTACCGTCCTGCCCATCCATTTTTGTATACCCTGAATCACGAGTTTTTCCGCGTCATAGAAATCGTCTTTGCCCGGATTCTTGAGCCTGTACTTTTCGAGTTTCTCTAAAAGGCCGCCCCAGCCCAGATCCAGGAGAATCTGATAATCCCCGCCGAAATGGGCATCCGCCCCTATGCCCGGCAAGATACCGTAGAGTTCCTGCTCCGCCCTCAGGTGATCGTAGGAGTAGTCGGGGTTAAAACTCCTGCCGCCCCTTAGCCAGGTAAGACAGTTCATCCAACGGTTAGGGAAGGCGTCGCAGGGATCGATAAACACCGGATGTTCACTCATAAGCCTGTAAAAAGTTTTGCTGAACCCCTCGTACCCATAATACCCGCCCGAGGGATGGTTTGAATAAGGCGTAAATGAAAAATCCGCCGGCGGCATTACCGCCCCATAATCATCCCCGTCGGAAAAAGGCATATAACCGGCTTTATCTTTCGTATCCTCTATTTTACGTTCCCGCAGCAACTCAAGCCTTCGGCGGTAATTCATGCGTTCGTGTTCCGGAACCGTATTGATCCGTTCTCTCATTTTTTCCTCCTAAAATAGAGTTATTCAGAAACTTCAGTTTCTGAATAACAACCGCTTAAAAACAGCCGCCTCTTACGATGTCTTTACCGCGATACCCGCTTTTCCCGCGGCGGCGGCAAGGGCGCCCATAGCTTCGTCATCCAAGGGCCGCGTGTCCTTGAAAGGGTTTTCCACATTTAACGCGTTATACTTCGGATCCCCCAGGGGATTGAAATTTAAAAGTTCGTAATACAAAAGACCGGCCGGTTTCTTCGCGGCAAAAGCGGCAATACGGGATATTTCTTCAACCCTATCGTTTATTCCGGGAATAACCGGAGTTCTCAATATGCGGGGGAAGCCCAGGGCGCCAAGTTTACCGGCGTTTTCCAGCACCTGGGCGTTGTCAATGCCCACGTATTCCCTGTGCTTTTGAGGATCCATGAGTTTAATGTCGGCCATCACCATATCCAAGAACGGGAGCAGCCTTTCGAGCCTTTCAAACTCATAAGCCAGGTTCGTCTCCACCGCGGTGGCTATCCCCCGCTCCTTGCAGGCGGAAAGGATCTCCCCGCAGAATTCGTCCTGCACCAGGGCTTCCCCTCCCGATATGGTTATGCCTCCGCCTGAATCCCGGTAATAATCCGTGTCCTGCAATACTTCGTCCAAGACCTGGGCGGCGCTCATCTCTTTCCCCGCGGCCGAAAGGGCCCCCGAAAAACAACGGGACGCGCTTTGAAGGTTAAGAACCTCCCTGGGCGGCGGAAGCCCGCCCAGGGCTTTTTGGGGATCGAAATCCACGCAGGCGCCGCACCTGGCACAGCGTATGGGGTAGATCAACAATTCCATTGATAAAGTCAAAGTTTCGGGATTATGACACCACTTGCAGGACGCGTTACAGCCCTTTAAAAAAATAGTGGTCCGTATACCCGGTCCATCCTTAAGAGAAAAACGCTGAATATCCGTGACTAAACCCATAAAGGGAGTATAAATGCGGTATTCAAAAATGTCAACAAAAATCTATCGGGAACCCTTCTAAAAACTCCCGTTTCAGGAAGACCTGTTCAATAACTAAAGAGTTATAAGCGCATCGCCGAAATTTATATTAGACAAATGAAAAACGATCATATATTCTTTACACAGTTTACTTAGTATCCGCCCGCAAAATTGATGCGCGTCCGCGGTTTTGCGGAGGGATCTTGTATTTTCCCGCTTAGGGGTGTGAAAATACGTTTGTTACGGAAGTTTGTCTAGGGCATGTCCGCATTATGGACAAACACAAATTAATACGGCTGGGGGGCTGCCATGAATACAGGTACTTATTTTTCCGCTATTTCATATTCGTTTCACGATCTTTTCAAAAAAGGAGGCATAAACCTTTTTGGTTATCTTGAGTCCATGAAATACCGCTATGGACTTGACACGGCGGATATCTGGAACGGGATGATCCCTTCGTATGACGACGATTTTGCGGATTTATTGCGGGATAATATTAACGAAAGGGGACTGCGCGTGGTAAATCTTGCCTGTGACAGCGC
>JAIRSC010000017.1 GCA_031255645.1 Treponema sp.
CCCCGAATATCCTGCCCCGTAAAGAGCTTCCCCGCGTGAAACTCAAGCCGTACCGGTTCGTAACTGTCCGGGTTGAGGGACATCTCCACGTTGACCAGTTCCCCTTCTCCCGCTCTGCAGTTAATATCAAAGCGGATCTGACGGTCCCGCAGATTGTCAATGGGCGGCTCGTTAACCATGATGGCAACGACCGTCAGCTCCCGTCCGGTGACGGCGGAGAGCAGGGCGGAAAGCGCTTTCTGGGACTCCGGGGTGTCCCTGGCGAATACCGCCTTAAAGACGTTGTCCAGGCAAATATCGATGAGGTCTTCGGTTTCGTCAAATCGTATCATGGTTCGCTCCTCTTTAATGATACTTTATTTTTGTCTTACCGGGAAGCTTTTTTTAGTTTATTGAGGATTGTCTTTCGGGTAATTCCGAGTTCTTCAGCCGCCCTGGTACGGTTGCCTTCGCAGCGTTCAAGCGCGGACAGTATCGCGTTCCTTTCAATATCTTCCAGGCTTTGAGGCCGCGTTTTCCCGCTCCCGTTTCGCGCCTTTTCCGGCAGCGGCCCGCCTTCCGAAACGGCGCCGCCGTCCGAAGCTGACAGGTCGTCCGGGTTTGGCCCGTTGTCAGAAAGCGGCGCGGCGTTTGGAAGCGGCCCGGCATTCGGGCGGCGGGAAGTTTCCCCCGGATTTTGAAAACGGCCCATGTGTATGTCGATGTCTCCCGGCCCGATGACCGGGCTTTCGCAGAAGATAACGGCCCGCTCGAGTATGTTTTCCAGTTCCCGGACATTGCCGGGGAAATCCCAGGCGGCAAGTTTTTCCATGGCGGCGGCGCTTAGGGAAAGGGGTTTTCGGCCCATTCGGGACGAAAGCTTGTCCAAAAGGTACGAAGCCAGAAGCGGTATGTCGTTCCGCCGTTCCCGCAGCGGCGGCATACGCAGCCTGAATACGTTGAGCCTGTAGTAAAGGTCTTCCCGGAATACGCCTTCCCGTACCAGGGCTTCCACATCCTTGTTGGTGGCGGAAATGATTCTCGCGTTTACCGGGATATCCGCGCTGCCGCCAAGCCGGCGGATTTTCCGTTCCTGGATAACCCGCAAAAGCTTTACCTGAAGGGCCGCCGGCATTTCGCCGATTTCGTCGAGAAAAATCGTACCGTGCCCGGCAAGCTCAAAAAGGCCCTGCCGCCGCCCCGCCGCTCCGGTAAACGATCCTTTTTCGTGGCCGAACAGCTCGCTTTCCATAAGCGTTTCGTGAATACCGCCGATATTGACCGCGGCAAACGGTTCCGCCCTGTTGCGCCCCCTGCCGTGAATTTCCCTGGCGGCGACTTCTTTGCCGGTTCCGCTTTCCCCGGTAACAAGCACCGTTACGTCGCTCGCGGCTATTTTATCTATACTGGCAAGCAGCGTCCGCATAACCTCGCTTTCGCCTATCATTCCGCCCGAACCCGGCTCGTTTCCCCGCCGCGCCGCGAGCCGGCGCGACCTTGATTCGGTTTCGATAAGATTTTCCCGCCGTCTGTCTTCCACCAGCGCGCGGAGCCTGATAACAAGTTCCGCGGGATCAAACGGCTTGACCAGGTAATCCCGCGCCCCGGCCTTGAGGGCGTTTACCGCGTCGGTGATCTGACCGTGGGCGGAGATCATAATCACCGGAACGGGAAAACCTTTTTCCTGTACCGCTTCCAGCAGCGCCTGACCGTCCATGCCGGAATCCGCGCCCTGCAGCTTGAGGTCCGTTACCAGCGCGTCGAAACTCGTTTCTTCCAGAATGGCAAGGGCCTCTTCCGCGCTTCCACTGCAAACCGCCTCGATGGATTCAAGACCACAGTATTTTCGCAGCGATTCCCGGATATTTTTTTCGTCGTCGACAATCAGGATGCGCATGGCAGTACCACCTTTATAAGGGCGCCTCCTCCGGGACGGTTTTCGGCGGAAATGCCCCCGCCGGCGGCTTCCAGAAAACGCCTGCTTATCGCGAGCCCGATTCCGGTTCCGCTGCTTTTGGTGGTAAAGAACGGATCGAAGACCCGCGCAAGATTCGCTTCCGCGATACCCCGGCCCCGGTCAAAAATCCGCGCCGTTATTCTGTCCCCGTCCCGTTCCAGCGCGGCGCCGCATTCTTCCACGGGGCCGCCCGATTCCATCGCGTTGGTGATGATGTTTTCAAATACCGATCTGGCCCGGTCGCTGTCCATGAACGCCTTCAGGGAACCTTCCGGGAAAGCGGAATCTTCGTCCAGTATGGATCTGCCGCACAAACGCAGGGAGGTTTCCCGGATAATCCGGGCAATATCAATCGTTTCGGGATTCCCCTTCGCGTCCCGAAGGTAATCGTTTACCCGGTAAGTCAGCGCGGCAAGCCGGTTGATCTCTTCGTCAATGCGGCCTACTTCCTCAAGACCCGGCGCCTCCGCTCCAAGCGTTTTCCTGAGAATGCCCGTCTGGAGTTTTATCGAATGAAGGGGATTTTTGATTTCATGGGCCAGGGTGCTTGCCGCGGTTCCCAGCACCACCAGATTCTGCTGGGCTTCGATACGCTCGCGGTACTCAAGGTTTCGTACATAAAGGCCGCGCACGGCCAGGGCCAGTACCAGCAGCCCCAGGATCGAAAGCGGATACAGTATGCCGGTAACGGTTACGCTGCGCCAGTAGGCCGGATGGGCTACATTGATGTACACATAGTTGCCGCCCGAAAAAGCGTTGAACCAGGCCGCGCCGCGCCGGTCGTTGTTTCCGAAAGCCGCCGGACCGCCCGTGTACCGCGCGGAGGAACCGTGCCGCCCGGCGCTTTTTTGCTGCCCGGAATGTTCCGAATCGGGCGGCCTGTCGTTGTGGATCACAAACGTTACCGAACCGCTCCGCCTGTCGGGAATCGTGTAGCGGTTAAAACGCCTGGCCGTCCGGTTTCCGATAAGGGAAGGGTCGAAGACGGAAGGAACCGTTCCCCAGCGCTGAACCAGGGCGCGGCCGTTGTCGTATACCGCGAAACCGGTAATACGCTGCCTGAGCGTCTCGTTTTCCGCGATAGCGGAGCCAAAGTCGTCATAATCCCTGAGGCTTGTAAACAGCGTATTGAGAATCCGCTCGTTTTCGTTGTCCCGGATAAGACGCGCCCTGTCCCGAAGCCCCCAGATAATAAAAACCGCCAGCGCCGAAAGAAGCGCCCAGCCGATAAGGGCGGCAAAGAGGGACGCCCCTTTCCGCCGAGGGCGCGGAGAGGCTAATTGTACGCTTTCGGCGGCCCGCGCGCGCCGGTTTACACGCTTCATATTTTTAACTAGTATAGAGGAAATGTCCACTTCCAAAAAGACCCGCGCGCTTCTTGTCGTTCTGATAAACGGCACTATGTTTTTGTTCGGCTTCCTTGAAAACATCAAGGGCGTTTCGTACCCGCTTATTAAAACCGAATTCGGCGTTTCCTATGATGAGCAGGGGCGGATGGTTTCCCTGCTTTCATTCGGCTATACGTTCTTTTGCGTTGCCGCCGGATTTATCCTTTCCCGGTTCGGCGTTAAAAAAGTATACCTTTTGGGTTTTCTCTTTGGCCTTTTGGGCCTTTCGACGGTTTTTTTCGCCCCAAACTTTTGGATAACCACCGCGTGTATGTTTCTTGTGTTCTCCTGTTTCGGGCTTTTTGAAATCGGCGTAAACGGTCTCGCGTCGATCCTGTTTACAAAAAAGGCCGCCCTGTTGATGAACCTGCTCCATTTTGTCTACGGCGCGGGCGCTGTTTTTGGGCCCAGGGTCGCGGGCATGCTCTGCGGTATCGAGGGAATAAGCTGGCGGCATGTTTACCTGTTTTCCGTTCCTTTGTTGCTGCTCTTCTTTGTCCCCGCGGCCATAGCGAAATACCCCGAATCCGCCGATACGCGCCCGCGGGAAGACGGGCCCAAAACCGGTTTTACGGACGCCCTTCGTATCCCCATGGTGTGGTTTTTCGGTATTACGCTGGGGCTTATGATAACTATCGAAATGGCCACGTCGAACTGGGGGAGCCTCTATTTTCAGGACGTTTACGGCATGGATCCCACAACCGCCGGCGCCGGTTTTGTATCGGCCTTTTTTGTCCTGTTTACGCTGTCCCGCCTGGTAAGCGGGTTTGTGATTGAAAAAATCGGCTATATGAGAAGCCTTGTCGGGGCAACGGCGATCGCCGGGGTGATTTTTATCGCCGGCTTTGTCCTGGGCCGGACAGGCGTCTATGTTCTTCCCGCCCTCGGCTTTTTTATCGCGATACTCTGGCCCACCATTATGGCCGTAGCCATCGGCGCGTTCGGCGTTAACGCGCCTGTCATGAGCAGCGCCGTTATCGCGATAGGCGGCCTTTTCAACGCCCTGATGCAGCTTTCCACCGGCTACATAAACCGCTACATCGGCGCCGCCTGGGGATACCGGAGCTGTCTGATATTCGTGGCGGCGCTGATTGTTCTGCTGCTAATGCTTGGGAAAACGCTTGACAGGCAAAAAAAGTCCGCCCAATGATCATAACAAAATGAAGATACCCAGGAGCAAGCTCTTGGGTATGAACCCCGCTTGCGAATCAAATGGCGTAATGCTAACAAACCCGCATCGCTGCCTGGCGGGGCGGACGCGCTATTGCCAAACAGAGCGGAATATTCCATAATCTGGAAAACGGCATTGCGCCGACAGGAGAAAGTAATGTCAGATATCCCTGAAAACCCCTACGAAAGCCCCCAGGCGGAAATAAATCCGGTAAAACCCCTGGCCGCCCAGGGCCTTATAACCGAAACCATGCTTTTTTATCTTAAAAAAGCTTCTCCCTGGCTGCGGTTTGTGGGAATCGCCGGTTTTATCATGCTGGGCCTGAACGCGCTGATCGGCCTGACCCTAATCGCGGGTATTCAGAGTTTCGGGAACACTATACCCGGCTGGTCGGGCGCCATGGGCGCCGGGATCGGCGTTTTTTATCTTGGCGGTATTGCGCTGATGTTTTTCCCCGTGTTCTTTATTTTTCAGTTTGGAAGAAAGATAAAAAGTTATGTACACACAGGGAACGAAGAGGATCTCGAACAGGCCTTCAAGAACAATAAATCCCTCTGGAAATTTATGGGGATTTTATCGATCATCTTCCTGAGTTTTCTGGCCCTAATGATCGTTTTCGGCGGAATCGCCGCCGTAATTGCCGCGGTCGCGTCCGGTTTTTAATGGCGGAAACAGACACCGCGTTTCGAGTCCAAACTCCCGAAGGTATCGAGTACTCCCTGTATCCGGCGGGCCTTCCGATACGGCTTTTTGCCTATGGGATTGATACGCTTTTTCAGACGCTGGCGCTGTTGTGCGTGGTTTTCGTGTATTCCATTCTGTTTGGAAGCATGATCGGCATCTGGCTGATCCTGCTGTTCAAATTCGTTATCGACTGGTTTTATCATGTTCTTTGGGAAGTTTTTTACCGCGGCCAAAGCCCCGGCAAGCGGTTCTTGGGGATCAGGGTGATAAAGAACGACGGCAGCCCGGTGGACGCCGGTTCTTCGTTTATCAGAAACCTCCTCCGTTTTGCCGACGGTTTTTTGGGCCTGTACTTTATTGTTTTTATCGTTGTCATAACGAACAGGGCGTTTCGCCGGCCCGGAGACTGGGCGGCCGGTACCCTGGTTATCTATACCTGGCAGTCCCAGGCCCCCGAACGGCAAAACGTCATGGCCTGGCTTGATTCCGTTTCCCCGGCGTCGCCCGGACGGGAACTTACCCCGGAAGAAAAGCAGGGGCTTATCATGTTCGCCCGCCGCTATCCCCTGCTCGGTCCCGCCCGCGCGGACGAAATCGCCCGGCCCATGGCGGCGTCGCTTCGGGGCGAAAACCCGGAAGGCTATTCCCCGTCGGCGTATCTTCTGGGGATAGCCCGATCGTTCGCGGGAGACTATGCCGAAGCGTCCGCCGGCATTGCGGCCGCCTTCGCGCCCACCGGTGTCGCGCCTGCCGCCGCCATTGAGCCTGCCGCCGGCGTCGCGGCGGACGGGCCTGCCGTTACAGACGAAAAGGCGGCGGAAGGGGGGCAGGGATGACCCAGCAGGCCTTTGTCAAACGGCGGGAAAAGGACTGGAAAGAACTTGAAGAGATCATTACCGGAGGCGAAAAGGCGCTCAGAAGAAAAGCGGCGTGGTTTCCCCAGGCGTTTCGGGAACTGAACGGCGATCTGAACACGGCCCGTTCCCACAGTTTTGATCCTTCGCTGATAGAAAAACTTAACCGCCTTACGCTGGAAGGCAGCCAGCTTCTTTACGGCCGGGAACCGTTTTCCCTGAAAAAGGCCTATGCGTTTGTGTTCGGAACTTTTCCCCGCGCGCTGCGTTCCCAGTGGCGCAGCTTTGCCGCCTGTTCCCTTCTGTTTTACGGCCTCGCCGTTTTTACCATGCTTGTCTGCCTGCGGTTCCCGCCCTTTACGTTTGAGCTTATGTCCCGCTGGGAAGCGTCCAACCTCGAAGCCATGTACGATCCTGAAAGCCATTACTACCTTAGCCCGCGGGAAGTCGCCACCGACGCGGATATGTTCGGCTACTATATTTTTAACAACGTGAGCATAGCCTTCAGAAACTTTGCCGGCGGCATTATCGCCGGAATCGGGAGCCTTTTGTCGCTGGCCGTTAACGGGATCTTTTTTGGAGCGGCCGCCGCCCATATTATCAACAAAGGCTTCCAGCATACGTTTTTTTCTTTCGTCATCGGTCATTCGGGATTCGAGTTGACCGCCCTCATCCTTTCCGCCCAGGCCGGCCTGCATCTGGGCTACCGGTTCTTTATCACCGGCGGGCTTGGCAGGGGCGAATCACTGCGGAAAGCGGGAAAAACCTCCCTGCCGATTATCGCCGGCAGTACGCTTATGCTCGTTATCGCCGCCGCCATCGAAGCCTTCTGGTCAAGCCGCCACGAACTCCCCGTGGAAATCCGCTATGGGGCCGGGATATTCTTTATCGTTATAATCGCCGCGTATTTTATCTTCGCGGGCCGGCGCGGGAAACCCGCCGGCGAAGAGCGGGGGGCCCTGTGAGCGCCGCGTTACAAAGCGCCCTTGTTCTCAGGCGGCGCAGCGGCTGGGAAGCGTCCGACACGGGGATACTTCTCTGGCAAAAAAACATGCCGGCCCTGCTCTGTTTTTACGGCGTTCCGCTTGGCATCGTAACGGCCTGCGGCTTTTTTCTGCCTGTGGACGCTGTAATGTATTTCGGCTTTGTCCTGTGGTGGCTGAAACCTCTTTTCGACCGTCTTGCCCTTCATGTCATTGCGCTGCGGTTTTTCCGGCCCGCCTCCCGCCTTCCGCGGCTTTTCAGGGGCCTTGGAAAAAGCCTTATACGGGGAATCGCCGGAGACCTGCTCTGGAGGCGGTTTTCTCCCTGCCGTTCTTCGCGGATGCCCCTTATCGTTCTTGAGGGGCTTAAAGGCCCCGCGCTGAAAAAGCGGCGCGACCTTATGAACCCCCGGGGGCTTGACTTCGGTTTTCCCGTAACCCTGGCCTGCCTTGTGTTAAACACCGTACTCACCTACGGGGAACTGGCTTTTATATACGGAATTTTTGAACTTATCCAGCCCGGATACCTCGGCGGCATTTGGGAATATTACCTGGTACTGACAAAATTTACGCTGCCCCTTTCGTGGATCAATCAGATTTTTATCGAAACGCTGTATGTCTGCATGGGCTTTGGAATTTATATCAACAGCCGGGTAGAAACGGAAGGATGGGATATAGAACTCCTCTTTAAAAAATGCACCGAAAAGGCCGGAGCGGGGCGCTTTGCCCTGAAGCCCGGCCTGAAACCCGCCGTGACGGGCGCCGTCCTTTGCCTTGCGCTGGCGTCGCTTCTGGTTCCGGCGCGGGCCTTCGCGGAAGAGGGACTTCCGGCCGCGGGAAAACCGGAACTGTTCGTTCCCGCGCCCCTTTCCGAAGAATCCGCCGAAGAGCTGCGGGAAATACTTTCCTCGGAAGATTTCGGGAACGAGAAGCCGGGCTGGAAAATTCAGTTCAAGGGGGATAAGGGGGATGAGGAACCCGTCGATTCGGATTCAGATTTGGATATTACCTGGAGGGAACTGGACTTTCCCTGGTTAAAGGAAGTTCTTGGAATCGCCATCAGAACAATCATCATACTGGCCGCCGCTTTCGCCCTGGTATGGTCGGCGGTATATTTCTACAGGCACAGGGGAGCCTTTTCCCGCAAAAAACGTTCCGCCGCCTACGGAATACGGAGCGGGGCCGCCGACCCCGGGGAACTTTTAAAACAGGCCGCGGCTTTTCACGCCGAAGGCAGAACGCGGGAAGCCTGGGCGCTTTGTTTCCGGGCCTTTATCGCCTCGTTTTCGATCCGGGGGGGAATCGTCTTTCCTTCCGGCGCGACCGAATACGAAGCGGTCGCCCTGGCCGGAACGCAAAACGGCGAATTTTCCCGTTTCGTGTCCCGCTGGATCTCCTTTGCCTACGGCGGCAGAGTGCCGGAAGAAGGAGCCTTCGACCAGTCCGTTGGGGCCTGCCGCCGCCTGCTTGAAGACCGTCCCCCGGCGGAAAAGGAAACGTCATGAAGTTTCGTCTTTTGCGTAACCGGATTGCGCGGCCATGAAAAATCTCGTCGTCGTTTGTGTCGCAGCGGTGATACTGCTTGGCATAGGAATATTCTGTTATACCAAACTGGAAATCGTCCCCGCCACGCGCTGGAAAGATCCGTCCCGGGAAGCGCGGGAAAATCCCCGGCTTGCCCTGGAACGCTGGATTTCCGGCAGGGGAATTCCGGTTCGGACGCTTTTCGACGGTACTGTCGAGACGATACTGGAAGGGCCGGAAAAGACGATCTTTATCATGTCATCGTGTTTTGACTGGGACGACGCGGAAGAAGGCTACCGGCTCAATTCCTGGGCAAAAGCCGGAGGCAGGCTTGTCATTTCGATAGACACCTATACCGCCGGCTGGCAGCTTTCGGAATACCTTATAACCCTGGGCGTCGAAGAATACGAAAGTGATTACGAAAGCGCCGGCGAACCGGCGGAAGATGAATACGCGGAAGATGAACTGTCAGGGAACGAATTGTCAGAGAGCGAATCTTCCGAAGGCAGCTCTTCCGAAGACGAAGCGCCGGAAGACGAATCGTTAATTGTCGATTTTGACAATATTCCTTCCCTGGACGACAGGATCGAATTTGTTATTACCGGGAAAAGCGAAGATGTGGATAAGATCAGTATCATTCCCAGCTATACCGGATATTCGGACGACGCGCGCTATTTGAACGACAGGGCGCTGCTGGTTCACCTGGAAATGGGCGCCGGTTCGATAACGATAACCGGAGAAGCCTATTTCCTGAACAACTGGCCGCTCCGGAGTGAGTCGAACGCGCATTTGGCGGGGGCCTTGTTTGTTGAAACGCCGCCGGAAAACGGCGTGCTGTTTATCCGGAAAGGGCGGAACGAAAAGCATCTTTTCGGCAGTCTTGCCGAAAAGGGGAACACCACCGCGCTTCTGGTTTCCGCAATCGCGCTTATTATTACCGGTTTCTGGATGGTCATTCCCCTTTTTGGCCGCACGAGGCCGGTTCCGGCGCTGCCCGGAAAACCGCTGCGGGAACGGTTCCTGGCCGAAGGGCGGTTCCTTTATGCGTATAACGGCCTTGACAGGTACCTTTCCGCCTACGAGGCGGAACTTGAGCGGCGCCGCGGGATACGGGGCGTTACGGCAAAAGAAAAGCCGGAAACAAAAGCGGCGGGGAAAAAACTTCCGCTGCGGCATTTTGTAAAACGGCAGAACGACTATATGGAAGAGCTTGAAAAACTCGCCGGATCGGCGGCGCTCCGCGAAGCGGAAGGCGGGGTACTGGACGGGCCGGTATCGCCGCCGGGCAAAACGCCGATTCCCTAAAGATCGCCCGTGTACCCCGCCGCTCTGGTTGCCGCCCGGGACGCGGGGCTGAGTTTGGGGCAGCGCGTAAACACATTGGAACCCCATCTTCGGCCTTCCACCGGCGAAACCCTAACCGTTACCAGGCCGGCACAACCGACAAACGCATAATCGCCAATCTCCGTTACGCTGTCCGGTATGACTACGGAACCAAGGTTGGAACAACCAGCAAACGCGCCGTCGCCAATCTCCGTTACACTGTCCGGTATGACAACGGAACAAAGGCTGGAACAATCAGCAAACGCGCTGTCGCCAATCAACGTTACGCTGTCCGGTATGACAACGGAACCAAGGCTGGAACAACCAGCAAACGCATCATTGGCAATCACCGTTACGCCCTCCGGTATGACTACGGAAGCAAGGCTGGAACAATCAGCAAACGCATAATCGCCAATCGACATTACACTGTCCGGTATGACAACGGAACAAAGGCTGGAACAATCAGCAAACGCGCTGTCGCCAATCGCCGTTACACTGTCCGGTATGACTACGGAGCCAAGGTTGGAACACCCATAAAATGCCCAGCCGCCAATCGACGTTACACCCTCCGGTATGACCACAGAAGTAATGTCGCTTTCGGCAAAAGCATCTACGCC
>JAIRSC010000018.1 GCA_031255645.1 Treponema sp.
GAAATCGCCGTATCCGCTGAAACGGTCCCCGCCGGGTTTGAAGCCGCCGGGGCTGAAGCCGCCGAATCCGTTGAAGCGGCCGAATCCGTTGAAGCGGCCGGGCCCGAAATTGCCGTATCCGCCGAAGCGGTCCCCGCCGGACACGAAGCCGCCGCGCCGGCCGTCGAAATTGTGGAAGAAACAGGCGAATTCGCCGAAACTCCGCCGGCTCTCTCTGTTGTCGGGCCCGTGAAAAAGGTCCGGCCCGCGAAAAAACACCGGGAAAGCTATTCGGTGCCTGTGGAAGGAATACTCAACCAGTATCCCGACGGCCAATACTGGATTGTTGACGAAAGTACCCGGGATGCGGCCAGGGTTTTACAGGAAACCCTCAAGGAATTCAGCATAGAGGCGGAAGTCACCGGAATCCGAAAGGGGCCCGTTATTACGATGTTCGAGATACTGCCTGCGCCGGGGGTAAAGCTTTCGAGGATCGTCAATTTGCAGGACAATATCGCCCTAAGGCTTGCCGCGTCCAGTGTCCGCATTGTGGCGCCGATTCCGGGAAAACACGCTGTCGGCATTGAAGTTCCCAACAAAAAACGGAACATTGTTTCATTCAGGGAAATTATCGAAGGCGAACTGCGCCGGGAAGGCAAACGGCCGGAAATTCCCGTGGTTCTGGGCAAAGACATTACCGGCGAGGCGGTAACCGTCGATCTCGCCCAGATGCCCCACCTCCTTATCGCGGGTTCCACCGGATCGGGAAAATCCGTCTGCGTCAATTCGATGATCCTCTCGATACTGTACCAGCGCCCCCCCGCGGAGTGCCGGTTGATCCTTATCGATCCGAAGATCGTGGAGCTCAAACTCTACAACGACATTCCCCATCTTCTTACGCCGGTAATTACCGAACCGAAAAAGGCGTTTCAGGCCCTGCAGTACTGCATTTTTGAAATGGAACGGCGCTACGCCTGTCTTGATTCAATGGGAGTCCGGGACATCAAGAGTTACAACCGGCGGATCAGGGAGCGGAGCATCGCCGCGGACTATATGCCGTATATTGTCGTGGTTATCGACGAATTTGCCGATCTTATGGCGACTACCGGCAAAGAGCTGGAATCCACCGTGGCCCGCCTTGCCGCGATGAGCCGCGCCGTGGGCGTCCACCTGGTATTGGCAACCCAGCGGCCTTCCATCGACGTAATCACCGGCCTTATCAAAGCCAACATCCCCAGCCGGATCGCGTTTATGGTGGCAAGCAAGATGGACAGCCGGATTATCATCGACATGGTGGGGGCGGAAAAGCTCCTTGGAAAAGGCGATATGCTTTACGCCGGCGCGGTCGATCCCTTCCCCATCAGGATGCAGGGCGCTTTTGTCTCCGAAGAAGAAGTGGAACGGGTCGTGGATTACGTCAAATCCCTGGGAGAACCCGAATACATCGACGACGAAATTTTTTACGACGAGGAAGAAGAGGAGGCCGGCCCTTCGCTGTTCGCCGAAGGCGACGATCCGCTGTACGACAAGGCCCTGGAAATCGTGTACCAGCAGGGCAAGGCCAGCGCCAGCTATATCCAGCGCCGGCTCAAGATAGGTTACAACCGCGCCGCCCGGCTTGTCGAGGAAATGGAACACCGAGGCGTCGTCGGTCCCGCCCAGGGGTCGCGGCCAAGAGAACTCCTCCATATCGCGTAAAAGCCCGGCTTTAGCCGGCAAGACAGGCTCTTGAGCAAACGGATTGAGCCGTGCTTTAATAAGTCCATGAAATACAAAACAGTACCGGACAAAATTGATGAGGAAAGCCTTGTAAAGCGGATTCATTCGTTATTGGATGAAATCCAAACCGAAGCGGAACCGTATCTGTTAAACCAATATAGATCCATTTTCCGGAAAGAGGTTTCCTTTTTCAGGCGTTCCTATCTGGCCGCGTATCTTCTTCTGCTTGCCGAACAGGGAAAACCTTCGGGAAGGCGGCGGGACAGCCGGCGCGCTGAAGAGGGCCGCGGGAATTTCCGCAGGGACGATTCAGGAAAAAACGGCGACCGGCGGGAAGAGTTCAGGCTGCAGGAAGAAACGTACTCTTTGCCCGAAGATGAATCCGCACGTCTTTTTGTCAGCATAGGGCGGAACCGCAAGGTTTTTCCCAGGGAAATCATCGGCCTGTTAAACGCGAAAGCCCGGATACCGAGGGACGATATCGGCGGCATCCGCATACTGGACAACTATTCTTTTGTACAGGTGCGCAGCGCCGTCGCGGACGCGGCCATCAAGGCCCTGAACGGGCAAAACTTCCGGGGAAAAACCCTGACGGTCAGCTATGCCCGGACAAAAAAAGACGAGCCGGAAACCGAGGAATACGGAAATTCCGGCGAACCGGAATTTTCCGAAAATGGTTAACCAGATTACCGTTGGGGAGCTGGCGACCAACTGCTGGATTGTTCCCCTTCCCCATACGGGAGGCGCCTGCGTCCTCGTGGATCCGGGCGGCGACGGGGACGCAATCATAGCCCGGCTGGGGAAACTGCTTCTCAGGCCGGCGTACATCGCGCTTACCCACGCTCATTTCGATCACATAGCCGCCCTGCCGGACATCGCGGCCGCCTATCCGGACGCGAAAATCGCCATTCACCGGGCGGAAGCTTCAAAACTCGGGCCGGGTTCACGGGAACTTCACCGCCGGGATTTTGCCGCGGCGGGCGCTTCTTCCTATGTAGACGCTTTTTTCGACGCTTACGCGGATCGGGGCGCGGCGATGCCGGAAGTCTCCGTGCCGCTTGACGAGGGGGACGCGCTGGGGCCTTTCAGGGTTTTGCATCTGCCCGGCCACAGCCCCGGATCCATCGGCCTTTTGTGGGAAGAAGAAAAAATCCTTATAAGCGGAGACACCCTGTTTCGCGCGGGAATGGGGCGCACGGATCTGCCCGGTGGAGACTGGGGGCTTCTTAACGCCAGCCTCGAACGGCTCTTCAAACTGGAAGGCGATATACGGGTTTATCCCGGACACGGAGAAACGACGACTATAGGCCGGGAACGGACACGCTGATTCTGAAAGCCTGAAAAACCGCAAGAGCCTGTCCAAAAACCGTACGCGCGGCGCACAGTTAATTAGTTTTGGGACAGGCGCTTTTTAGGTTTTTTTGATTACCGAATTAACGAGGCTTTTAAGGCCCGGATCGAGGTTTTTTTCCGTTTCTTTGTTGGGTGACTTTACGGTTTCGTTTACGTAGTTGATCCCGTCTTTTTCTTCTATGATTCCCGCGGGCCCCGAAGAATCAAGCAGTTCGGGACTGTGCGTTTCCTCGTTCTGGAAAGGCTTATATACCAGAGACATGCCTTCGGCGCTGAGCTCTTCAAGCCGTCCGGAGGTTTTTACTCCTTCCGCGCTGTCGTCATCATCCGAGGGCCTGAAAACGCCGTCATCGTCAAACCGGGAAAGCATTGTGGCAAACGGCGATACAATTTCCAGCTCTCCGTCAACTTCCGCTTCTTCCGCCGGCCTTTCGTCGGTTTCGCTGAATTCAATCATGCTCGCGGCGTCGACTACCGGCGGAGCCTTTGAAACGGGAGGAGCGGCGGCCGGTTTTGCGGAGTCCGCGTTCAATTCCTCAAAATCGCCCTCATCCAGCTCTTCAAGTTCCTCCAGGTCGTCTTCCGCGCCGATGTTGGTTACCGAAGCGGCATTGTCATCGACTAATTCAAGGCCCGAAGATTCGACAATATACGGAATATCGTCGTCCCCAAAAACAAGCTGAATATTGGATTTTTTTCTGGGTTGCGAAGCAAGCTCGGCGCTTATGTCGGCAATTTCTTCGGGCTTCAGAGCGGGCGGTTTCCGTTCATCCGCCGCTTCGGCCTCATCGACCACTTCGGCTTCTTCGACTACCTCGGCTTCCTCAACCTCGTCCACCGCTTCGGCTTCATCGGCCGATTCGGCTACTTCAACTACTTCGGCTGCCTCGGCTACTTCAACCTCGTCGGCTTCATCGATCACCTCGGCTTCGTCAACCGCTTCAGCTACTTCAACGATCTCGACCTCGTCAGCCGCTTCAGCTACTTCAACGATCTCGGCTTCCTCGACCTCGTCAACCGCTTCAGTTACTTCGACCGCCTCGGCTTCCTCGACCGCTTCGGCCTCATCAATTGTCTCGGCTTCCTCAACCTCGTCGACCGCTTCAGCTTCCTCAACCGCTTCGGCCTCTTCGACCGCCTCAACGGCTGTTTCCGGCGCTACCGCCTTCTGGGCGGCGGGAACGGTAAGCGTCTGGGGAACGCCCCCGCCGGGAAGCACCGGGGAAGTTCCGGCGGCAAGCAATACCCGGTTAAGAATATTCTGGAGTTTATCTTCATCAATGGCCAGCCTGGTTTCGCGTTTCCCGCCGATAGCGACAAGAATCTCGTCCCAGCTCTTGTTGATAAGAACGTCAATATCTTCCATAAGCGCCGCGGCGTTTTTCGTTTTGATTCCCCGCTTGAGTTCGGCCCGCACGTCTTCGCGCCTGTTTTCCAGTTCGCGGTACCAGTGGTTCCAGTCCATTTCGCCCTTGCGCTCGTAGTATTCCCTTATAAGGGAAAGCTCAAGGTTTTTAAGCCGGTTCTGGATTACCGTTACGGTATCCGCCCTGAGGTTGAAACAGAGGAAAATGCTTAGATACATGGTAAGGAACAGCGAAACGAGCAGTATCAGCTTCATCGCGCCGGGAAAGGCGAAAATCCGTTCTTCCACAATCCGCCCGATAAAAAGCCCCGTTTCGGTTTTGGCGGAAACAAGAACGAAAGAGGACGAGGAATTTTCCGAGTCCAGCGTACTGAGCTCGGCGGCGTCTTCGGTCCAGACGGAAGAAATAACCGGAATGATCGTATCTTTGTCGGAAACGGACATTCCCGACACCATGCCCGGAGGAACCGAAATAAGCGAAAGGTCTTCTCCTATTTTGAGCCGTCCGGCCATAACAAGCATGTCCGCCACCGCCCGTATCGACAGGGAATAAAGCGCGGTACCCCGGTATACGTCCAGCGAATCATAAAACGGGAACGAAAAAACAACGCGATCGTTTCGCTGATCCAGGGTAAGCTTCGACGGCCCCTGATCGGGAACGGCCAGTTCGTCGTAAGGGCTGAACGGGCTCAGATCGGTATAGTTCCGGTACGCGATCCGGCTTTCTTCCTGGCTGAGAATATCCTCGGGATTGGTTGAAAAGTGGATGCGCAGTCCGCCGGAATCCACAAAACGCACCGAGTGGAGCCCTTTTTGGGATTCCAAAAGCAGGCCGTAAATCCTGGTACGCTCAAAAATATCCTGGGCGCTCTGGTTGGGAAGAAAACTCCGCTTAACCGCGTCGTCTTCAAGGGTATCGAAAAAATTCTTTTCAAGTTCCGTCAGAAAATCCTGAATTGTCCGGGCGTCCCGGTTTACTTCCCTGATTTGGGAGTTGGCAATCGACGGATTATAGAAACGGGTCTCTATCAGATTAAAAAAACCGGTAAAGGCAATTACGGAAAAGACAGCAATTACCACGACCGAAATAAGGAGACTTAGAGCTGCTTTTTGCGAAACTGTCACCGGCTCCTGCCTAAGAGAGATTCAGCTGATATACACGCGGTTTCGATTCCGGCATTCCTCTTGAAAGGATACGGAGGCCAAATCCCGCCCGCGAATCAAGCTCATCTTCCACAAGCCCGGCTTGCGGAGGATATGATTCAGCCAGTTCCAAAACTGAAGTTTTGGAACAGCCTCGATTGATTATCGGCTTAATAAAGAACATATTAACAGTAATTAAAAATATATCGTAAAATCCGGGGGGTTTCCATACCTGAAAACCGATAGTACCGGTTCGAATACGGCCGAAAAAGGCTTAAGATGCGGCTATCCCTGCCGATAATATATAGTATATTTAAGGATGTTGATCGGCAAAATATCCTGAAACCGTCTTTTTTCGGGATTCCGGGAGGGGTAAATGGCATATACAAACGCATTATCGGCCTACAGAGAAACAAGGATACGCACCGCCAGCCAGGGGCAGCTTATTATCATGCTCTACGATGAAGCCGTCCGGCAGCTGGACAGCGCCCTTGAGCTTATGGGGCTTAACGCCTCGGAAAAGAAGGAACCCGGAAGAATAGAACATATCGGGAAGGCGATAGGCAAGACCCAGGACATAGTTACGGAACTTATGGTGTCGCTCGATTTTGAACAGGGCGGGGAAATTGCCAAAAGCCTTTTTGCCCTGTATACATGGTTCAACAAGGAACTCCTGGAAGCCCATATAAGCCAGAATCTGTCCTGCGTCGCGATTGTGCGGAACCAGATAAACGAACTTAGGGAAGCCTGGAGCGAAGCCGCGCTCAAGGCTGCCGAGGCCGGACGTCCCAGAGAAGGCGTCAACATAGCGGGGTAAGCGTGACTACAGCTGAAAAGACCATTATTGCAAAAAACGAAACAGGTCCCGATCCTGTAGAAGTTCAGCGCCGGGTAGCGGTGCTGAAGCGTTTCCGCGAACTGCTGCGCCAGCAGCGGGACAGGTTTGCCCAGTACCTTGAGGTTCTGGACAAACAGAAAAACGTGATTGAAAACGGCAGCGCCGATGAGCTGATAGCCCATGTGGAGCTTGAAGAAAAAATCGTTACCGACATTTTTTCCATACAGAAAGTCATCGATCCTCTTGAAGATATGTACCGGACGCTCCTTCCGCCGAGGGATCCTGTTTCCGCGCCGGGTTCGTTATCCTTAATGGAAGACAAGGAACTTCCGGGCCTTAAGTCCGCCCTTGAGGAACTCAAGGCAGAAGCGGTTGTCCGTTCCGAACGGAACAGGGAACTTCTCGCGAACCGCATGGAAACGCTGCGTTTTGAAATGAAAAGCCTTAGAGCCAATCCCTATGCCCTGCGCCGTTCGGTTTATTCCGCGGAAACCGCCTCGCTGGTGGATATCAGGGGCTGATTCGGTCCGGCCGCGAAACCGGCCGCGCCGCAAAACGTTAAATTTTCGACGTATCCAAATTCGACGTATCCAAAAAGGAGTGCATATGGCAAGTTATCACCTGGGTCTTTTGGCGGACTACAACAAGGAAGCGAACAGAAAGATGGACGCCGTCATCAAAACGCTGAGCGGCGCCGAGTGGGACAAAACCTTTCCGGGCTATTTCAAATCGATACACGAACTATGTTCGCATATTTATGTCTGCGACTATGCGTGGCTTGTCCGCTATAAAGGCTTAAGGGATTTCGCCTGTCTGGATCAACAATTCCTGTCCAAAAATTACCGTTTTGACGAAACGATTTTTTCCGGCAGGGACGAATATCTCGCTATGCGGCCGGAACTGGACGATAAGATCATCGCCTTTGTGAACGAGCTTGGCCCGGAAGATCCTGGCAAACAGTTAACCTATACCGATTCCGGGGGAGTTACCCGGACCAGAAAAATGGAGGGCCTTGTCCTCCACCTCCTGAACCATGAAACCCATCACCGGGCCATGATCTCCCTGTACCTTGAAATGATGGGAAAGGAAAACGACTTTAACAGCGTGTCTTCCATACTCTGATCCGGCGCGGCGGCGAAAAACGGCGGGGACGCCGCCTCACAAAAAATAATCAATCCGGTAATCGGCGAGTTTTGTAAAGCCGATCCGGTCGTAAATCCGGCGGGCCGCGCCGTTCCGCTTTTTTACAAACAGCGTAAAGATTTTTCCCCTGGAAGCGAAGAGCCGGATAAACCCGGCGGTCAGTGCGCCGCCGATACCGCGTCCCCGGCAGGCCGGCTCCACATAGACGCCGCCTATCTGGAGCCGGGTAAAACTTTCCGCGTTGGCGTTTATCTTTCCCACAAGACGGCCCCTGTATTCGGCGGCAAGGACAAGACCCGTAGAGATAATCGCCTCAAGGTTTTTCCGGCAGGCGGCGGGGTTAAACACGGCGGATTGCGGCAGTACCTCTTCCTGATCGTAACCGGCCTGGAGCGGGAAAAGGGCGTCCGCGTCTTCCGGGCCGGGAACGCGCAGACGGATACCGCGGCTTTCGGCTTCCGCCAAAAAAACGGAAAGCGGGCTTCGGGAATCTCCGGTATCCCCCAATTCCATAAGGTCGTAGTCGATTGGTTCCGAAGGGACAATGCCGGAAAGAGCGGCCTCGAGAAGTTCCACGTCCCGCGTAAGCCCCTGGACGGCGTGAAGCCGCTCTTTCAGGAGGAACTTTTCAAGGCCGCGGGGAAGGGGAAGCCGGCGCGGTTCTTCCCCAAAATCAAACACCGGAAAAAGTATGCGCCGGGCATAAAGCAAAAAACCGTCCTCCGCGTACCAGCAGCGGCTCTTTTCCCTCATCGCAAGATAGCGGAAACAGGCGCCGACGCAGTAGCGTTCCCGTTTCCGCAGAAAAGCTTCCGTTTCGCCGGAGGGAAAAAGGCCGGGCGTTTTCCAGAACCGTTTTTCCCGGAAGCGATCGTCACGAAGGCGATCTTCCCGGAAACGGCTTTTCAAGGCAGCCGTCCCCCGGGGACAAAACGTCCCAGCAGGGCCGAAAATCCGGCGGTAAAGGAATCGGCGGAATAGCTGTACACGGCAAGGGCGGCGTCGACCCAGGGGACCTCGTCGACCCAGGAGGGATTAAGGGCGGAAATGACAATCACCCTTTTGTTCAGATACCGCAGCGCCTCAAGGAGCCGCTGGCCTTCGCTGTCGGCAAGGCAGAAAACGACCGTATCCGCGGCGGCCGCCATGCGCCGGAATTCCGCGGCGCTGCCGTATTCTTCGAACGAATAAAGCGCCGCGCCGGGATAGGCCTGTAATCCGGCCCTGAAAAAGGTGGAATACTGTCCGGCCAAAAGCACCCTGCCCGCGGCGGCGGGAACAAGGGGCGCGGAAGATCCGCTTATAAGCGGCGTAACGCTCCGGGCGGCAAGGTCGCGAAAAAACGCGGCGCTTTCCGGACCGGCGGGGGCCGCGCGGCGGATTGCCGGAACAGACCCCGGGTTTTCCAGCCAGCCGCGTTTAAGGGCAAGCACCCGTCCGGCGGCCTCCCTGACCCTGTTCCTGAAGGCCGGTTCGTTTCGCATAGACGCGAGCAGGCTTGTCCAGAACAGGGAATCCGGTTCCGGGGTCGAGGAAACGAGGATCATGTCGTTTCCGGCAAGAAGGGCTTCCTTCGCGGTATTGGCAAGACTCCCGCCGGCCTGTACCGCTCCGTACATAAGAAGATCGTCGGTAATAACGAGACCCCGGTAGCCCATCCGGGTTCGCAGCAGATCGGTCAAAAACCACGGCGAAAGGGACGCGGGACGTTCCCCCGCCGGAGTATCGGGAAACGCCAGATGGCCGCTCATGATCGCCGGGAGCCCTTCTTTCACCATAATTCTGTAGGGGACAAGTTCCCGTTCCCACAGCGTCTGTTCGCCGGCGGCGATACGGGGAAGGGTTCCGTGGGAATCGAGGCTCGTGTCCCCGTGGCCCGGAAAATGTTTTGCCGTGGAGATAATCCCCGAGGCGGCCTGGCCCTTCATAAACGCCGCGCCCAAAATCCCCGCGTTGACCGGATCGGCCCCGAACGAACGCGGGCCGATAAGCCGCGAATCCCGCCGGGTGGCAAGGTCGACGACCGGGGCAAAGTTCATGTTGATCCCCAGGCGCGAAAGTTCCCCGGCGATGTAAAGGCCGGAACGGTAGGCGTCTTCCGGATAGGCCGACGCGCCTATGGCCATGTTCCCCGGCGTATCGCTTGTAGAGCCTTTCACGTGGCGGACTATCCCTCCCTCCTGATCCGTCGCCACAAGCAGCGATACGCCCGGGGGCGAAGCGAGGGCCGCTTCCTGAAGGGCGGCGATTGTTTCGGCGAGGATTTCTCCGTTTTGGGCGTTCCAGCCGAATACCTTGACGCCGCCGATACGGCGGTTCTTTACCCACTCAAGGATAAGCGGCGACGGCCGCTGGCCTTCCCAGCCGAACATAAAGGTTTGGGCGAGGATTTCGTCGTCGCTCATCTTTTCAAGCAGGGCCGCGGCGCTTTCTTCCGGCGTCGTGTCCGCGGCTGTACGCGCGGCGGCAAAATCGCCGAAGGCGGCGTAATCGCCGGCCGCTTCGTCAAGGGCGGGCTTTGTTTCGCCGCCGCCGTTTCGGGAAGCGGAAAAGAAACCCGCGAGAATGAACAAAAAGAAAACCAGCCTTTTTTTCAACGGTACACAGTACCCCGAAGACTGTCGATGTAGGCGGCGGCGCAATGGGCCGCGACGGCCCCCTCGCCCGCGGCGACCACAACCTGGCGGAAGGCTCCGGCCCGGACATCGCCCGCGGCGTAAAGGCCCGGCACGGAACTTGCCATGGACTGATCGGTAAGGACATAGCCCGACTGATCAAGGCGCGCCATATCCCGGACAAGATCGGTTTGGGGAACGGATCCCGCAAAGATAAAAACGGCGTCCATCGGCTCTTCGTATTCGACGGGTTTTTCGCCTGAATCCGTGGTTCCGCCGGGGCGCGGGCCTTCGAGGATCACCGATCCGGTTTTGCCTTCGCCCCTTATTTCGACGAGCCTGGTGTTGAAACGCACGCCGATATTCGGGTCGGACAATACCCATTCCGCCAGGGCTTTCTGCGCCCTGAACATGCTTTTGCGGTGGATCATCGTAATCGTGGTGGAAAGCCGGCTCAGGTAGCGGGCTTCGTCGCAGGCCGAATCTCCCCCGCCGACTACCAGTAGGCGTTTATTCCGGAAAAACGGGCCGTCACAGGCAGCGCAGTAGGAAACGCCCCGGCCCTCGAACTCTTTCTCGCCGGGTACGTCCAGGCGGCGGCGCTTTGCCCCCGTCGCGAGTATCACCGCCGGGGCGCGGAGCACTCCGCCGCCCGACAGCGTAACGGCGAACCCCCCCGCCCCGGAAGGGTCCCGGACAAGGGCGGCGGCCCCCTCCATGATAAATTTCGCCCCAAAACCTTCGGCCTGTTTATGGAGGTCTTCGCAGAATTCAAAACCGCCTTTCGGCGGCGCGCCGTCCCGGCCCACGTTTCCCGGATAATTTTCCAGAACCGCTATGTTAAGCGCCTGTCCGCCGGGCGCCATCTCTTCCACGACCAGTGTCCGCAGATTCGCCCGGCTTCCGTACTGGGCCGCGCTTAGCCCGGCGGGGCCCGCTCCCAGGATAAGCAGGTCGAATTCATGACTTGTATCACACATACGCCCTATAATAGTAAAAAGCCTCTGTATGAGCTAGTGTTCTGTCGTAAAAGCCGTGGCTTCCGGGCAAAAGCCAAAAAACACAAAGAGCTGTCCTAAAACCCGGCGCGCAGTGTACAGTCAATTGGTGTGGGACAGGCTCCAGTAGCTCCTTTTTCCCAAATGGGAGCTCCTATTTCCAAAATAGGACCTAAAATTTCTCAAATAGGACCTCCTATTTCTAAAATAGGATCTAAAATTTCCCAAATAGGACCTAAAATTTTCTAAATAGGACCTACTATTTCTAAAATAGGACCTACTATTTCCAAAATGGGACCTAAAATTTCCCAAATAGGACGTCCGATTTTCAAAATAGGATCTAAAATTTCCCAAATAGGACCTAAAATTTTCCAAATCGGATCTAGAATTTCCCAAATAGGATCTAAAATTTTCCAAATCGGACGTCCAATTTTCAAAATAGGATCTAGAATTTTCCGAATAGGACCTAAAATTTCCCAAATCGGACGTCCGATTTTTTCGGGCAAAGGCCTGTGCGGGGCCTTCCGCAAACGGCATAAGGCCGTAAAAGGCGGCAAAAGGAGACGAAAATGCCCAATGATACGGATTTTATCCCCCCCGGCGACGCGGATTACGGCAGGTTTTTCAAGCATATCCGCCGGTATGTGGCCCGGAAGTGCGCCGGCTCGCCGCCTGTGCCGCCTGCGCGGTCACCTTCACGCCTTACGCCCCCGGGACGCCGGGGGAAAAACCGGGTCAGGGATGCCGGCATGCGGATCATGCGGCGGCCTGCGGCCCCATACACCTGCCGGACACCGGTCCGGTTTCCGCGGCGGTAGCACTCCGTAACGATTATGCATAAAATACATGCAGCATTTCCGGAAAAGAAACAGGAGGGGCGCGTGGGCGGGAAGGTTCGTGTGATGCTGGACAGGGATTACAGGATCGGCCCCATAGGGAGGCGGCTTTACTCTTCCTTTGTGGAGCATCTGGGCCGATGTGTGTACGGGGGGATTTACGAGCCGGGGCATCCCCGGGCGGACGCGCAGGGTTTCCGCCAGGATGTGCGGGACCTGGTCAGGGAGCTTCGCGTCGGCGCCCTGCGTTATCCTGGCGGCAACTTCGTGTCGGGCTACGACTGGCGCGACGGGATTGGCCCCAGGGCGGAACGGCCCGTGCGCCTGGACTATGCGTGGCGCTCCATGGAGCCGAACGAGATTGGCATCGACGAATTCTGCGGCTATGCCGCGTCCGTGGGCGGCGAGGTGATGTACGCCGTCAACATGGGCACCGGGACTCCCCAGGAGGCGGGGTATCTGGTGGAATACGCCAACTTTCCCTCGGGCAGTTTCTATTCGGATTTGCGCGTCAAGAACGGGTACCGGGACCCCCACGGCATCAAGCTCTGGTGCGTCGGCAACGAGATGGACGGTCCCTGGCAGACCTGCAGCCTGGACGCCCGGGACTACGGGAAAAAGGCGCTGGAGACGGCGAAGATCATGAAATGGGTGGATCCTTCCATCGAACTGGTGGTCTGCGGCAGTTCCACGTCATTGCAGCCGAGCTATCCCGAATGGGATCGTGTCGTGCTGGAATACACGTATGACAAGGTCGACTATCTTTCCCTCCACCGGTATTACGAAAACCTGGGGAACGAACTGGACTTTCTCGCGTCCTTCCACGAGATGGACGGCTTTATCAAAACGGCGGCCGCCACGGCCGACTATGTCAAGGCCCTCAAGCGATCCACACGGACCATGATGCTTTCCTTCGACGAATGGAACATCTGGTACCAGGCCAGGACCCGGCTCAGGCAGTGGGAATTTGCCCCGCCCATCCTCGAGGACCATTATTCCCTGCTGGACGCTATCGTGTTCGGCGGGCTCCTGTGTACCCTTATCAACAACGTGGACAGGGTCCGCATCGCCTGCCTTGCCCAGATGGTAAATGTTATCGCCCCCATCCTCACCGAAAAGGGCGGCGGGGCCATACGCCAGACGATCTTCTATCCCTTTGCCATGGCCGCCCGGCACTGTACCGGCGATGCCCTGAAGGTCTTCTCCAGGGCGCCGGCGCTGGAGAGCGCCGCGTACGGCGAAGTGCCTTCCGTTGCCTGCGCCGCGTCCTTCGACGGGGAGCGGAACGAGGTGGCGGTGCTCTGTGTCAACATCTCCGGGGAGACTCAGGCCATGGAGCTTGACCTCCGGTCCTTCGGCGCGGCGCACTGGATCGAGCAT
>JAIRSC010000074.1 GCA_031255645.1 Treponema sp.
TTTTCTTAAACTATCAGCGATTATGTTCCAGCCAATCGCTGTATGTACACAACAAATCCAGATATTCTTTCTCTCCCATCCGGTACTTCTGTTCTTCCACCCAACGGTCAAGCCCTGGACCTTACCCCCTCTGGTAGACACAAAGACAAGAGAAGAATACAACAGAAGGGGAGAAAAGGAAAGATGAGCAAGAAAAACAAGGAACGGCGGGTATACGCCACGGAGTTCAAAGCCGAGGCGATAGCGCAGGCAGAGAAACATGAAAAGCCTTTAGTCCGAGTCATCTTCGTGCAGGGAGAACCCCGGTAATGGCGTACCTTTTCATGCAAACGCGTCAAAAGCAGTACACCATTAGGGAGATGGCCGGACTTTTCGGGGTCAGTTGCGGCGCCTATTACAAATGGGCCACGTACGGGGGGCTGCCTAATGGGGCAAGTCCAGTTTATATAGAGGAAGAATACGACGCGCCGGACGAAAAGGAGGACATTTCCGCCGGCCGGCGGCAAATTTCCGGCGGACATTGACAAATTTCGCAAAAATAGCTTGCCAGAAAGCCCGGAATCGCTTAGAATAACCTAAGGGATGTTTCAATTTTGAGATTCCCCAGGAGGAATTGTCATGTCCGACAAAATTGGTCTGTTTTTGGCAATGCTTCGGGAAGAAATAGAAGAAAGCCTTGACGGTGTCCGGTATTTGGCCGATTCCTACGAGCGAAAATTCAAAAACGGGGAAATAACCAATTATGTTTACAGCGAAAACGAGGCCTTTCTTGCCCAGGAAACGGCGGGGCTGCGCCGCTTTCTCGCGTTTATCGCCTCGATATCTCCCGATGTAAAAACCCCGGAAGATATTGTAATTTTGATAGGAGATGTGATAAAAAAGAAGATGAAGGATTACGAGGATCCCGAGGCGGTTTACCGTATTGTGAACAAAAAACTTGAAAAAACCCTGCGGTATCTCGAAATTCAGCAAGATCTTTGAAAAGGGCGTTCGTACCGGTGAATAAAACGGCGCGATTTGATAGAGCACAGGCGTAATTCGATAATATTTAAAGAGGAACGTATGGATATCCAACTTCATGAACTTATTGACAAAATAAAGAAGGACGGCATTGAATCGGCTTCGGAAGAGGCTTCCCGGCTGAAGGCCCAGGCGGAAGCCGAGGCGAAACGTGTTGTGGACGCCGCGAAAAAAGAGGCTGAAGCGATTCTCGCCAGGGCAAAGGCGGACGCGGAACGTACCGAAAAAGCGGGCGTCGCCGCGGTCGGCCAGGCGTCCCGGAATCTGGTGCTGGAATTCAGGGCGAAAATCCAGGGGCTTCTGGACGCCATTGTGGTTAAAGAGGTGTCCGCCGCTTTCGACGGCGACGCCCTGAAAAAACTGCTCCCCGAAATCATCAAAAACTGGGCCGCGAAAGGGGACGATTTGGCCGTCCTGCTTTCCGAAGGCGATTTGCGGGGGCTTGAATCCTCGTTAAAAGAAAAACTTTCCGCCGAACTGAAAAAAGGCGTTGAATTCAAGTCCGACAGGGGGCTTCAGGCGGGGTTCCGTATCGCCGGTAAAGACGGCGCCGCCTACTACGATTTTTCCGCCGCCGCCGTGGCCGAGCTTCTTTCCGCCTACCTTAATCCCCGGCTCGCGGAGACCCTGAAAAACGCCGTGAAAGAAGGCTGACGTGGCGGCTTACTATTATCTCGCGTCCCAGCTTCCCTATCTTGTCTTTGCCCAGGAGCCGCCGATGAGCGCGGCGGCCTTTCGGGAACTGGCGGCGGGTTTTTTGAACGACAAAGACAGGGCGCAGATTGATCGTTGCGTTCTTCTGCCGCCGTTCGAACCGCCGCCGCTTCTTCCTCCCGCTCCGGGAGAGCCGAAAGCCCTGGCGTCGGACTTTATCAAAGGCTGGCTGGAATGGGAACGGGCGCTGCGGCTTAACCTTGTCCGTTTCCGCTCCCAGCGCCTGAAACGGGAAAGCGCCGCCGCCGCCCCGGATTATCCGGCGGACGCGGTACAGGCGGCAAAAACGGCCTCGTCCATGGATTCACCGCTCGATGCGGAGATTTTTCTCGACAAGGCGCGCTGGGACGCGATTGAACGGCTCAAGGGCCTTGACGACGTAGGATCAAACATGGTTTTTGCGTATCTTCTCAAGCTGCTTCTGATGGAACGGCGAAGTTCATTTAAGACAGAGGAAGGCTTTATGGAATATAAAACACTCTACGCTTCCATTGCGGGAAGTGACGCTTCTATTGCCGGAAGCGACGGGCCGGGGGCAACGAAATGACCGGAACAAAAGGAACAGTTGTAGCCGTTAACGGCAATATGGTGAGCGTCCGCTTTGACGGAAATGTTTCAATGAACGAGGTGGGCTACGTCAGCGTCGCCGGTAAACAGTTAAAGAGCGAAGTAATCCGAGTCAGGGGCGATATTTCCCAGCTCCAGGTTTTCGAGATAACCAGGGGGATTTCCGTAGGGGATCCGGTGGAGTATTCCGGCGATCTTCTCGCCGTCGAAGTCGGGCCGGGGCTTTTGGGCCAAGTGTTCGACGGCCTCCAGAATCCCCTCCCCAAACTCGCCGAGGAAGCGGGTTATTTCCTTGAGAGGGGCATTTACCTCGACCCGATTCCGGCGGATACGCGCTGGGATTTTACCCCCGTGGCCAAAGCCGGGGATATTGTCGAACGGGCCGATACGCTGGGAACCGTTCCCGAAGGCGCCTTTATCCACCGGATTATGACGCCCTTCAATCTGCTGGGGACCTATACGGTTTCCTGGGTTAAAGAAGCCGGTTCCTATACGATACGCGAAAAAATCGCCGAGTTGAAAGACGAACAGGGAAACCTTATCCCGGTTACGATGAGTTTCCGCTGGCCGGTAAAACGGCCCATCAACTGCTTTCGGGAACGGCTCAGGCCGGAAGAACCGATGGTTACCAGGGTCAGGCTTATCGACACGTTCTTTCCCGTAGCCAGGGGCGGGACTTACTGTATCCCCGGACCCTTCGGCGCCGGCAAGACCGTTCTCCAGCAGATCACCAGCCGCCACGCCGACGTGGACATTGTAATCCTTGCCGCCTGCGGCGAACGGGCCGGCGAGGTCGTGGAAACCCTCAAGGAATTTCCCGATCTGCTTGATCCAAAAACGGGCCGTTCGCTGATGGAACGGACGATCATCATCTGCAATACCTCCTCCATGCCCGTCGCCGCCCGCGAAGCGTCCGTGTATACCGCCGTTACGCTGGCCGAATATTACCGCCAAATGGGGCTGAACGTTCTGCTTCTCGCCGACTCCACAAGCCGCTGGGCCCAGGCCATGCGCGAAATGTCCGGTCGCCTTGAGGAAATACCCGGCGAAGAAGCCTTTCCGGCCTATCTTGAATCGACAATCGCGAGCTTCTACGAACGGGCCGGCCTTGTCCGGCTGAAAGACGGTTCCCTGGGATCCGTTACAATAGGCGGCACGGTAAGCCCCGCCGGCGGCAACTTCGAGGAGCCGGTAACCCAGGCGACGCTGAAAGTCGTCGGCGCGTTCCACGGCCTTTCCCGCGAACGTTCCGACGCGCGAAAATTCCCCGCCATTCATCCGCTTGATTCATGGTCCAAATACAGGGGAATTATCCCTGCCGAAAAAGTGGGCTACGCCCACGGTTTTATGCGCCGGGGCAGCGAGGTAGAACAGATGATGAAAGTCGTCGGCGAGGAAGGAACGAGCCTTGACGACTATATCATCTATTTGAAAGGTGAACTTGTCGATTCGGTGTTCTTCCAGCAGAACTCGTTCGACGCCGTCGACGCGGCGGTAAGCCCGGAACGGCAGAAATACGTTTTCGCCAAGCTGCTTGTAATCATGGCGAGTAAATTCAGCTTTGGCGACAAAAACGAGGCCAGAACCTGGTTTAACCGGCTCCGGCAGAAGTTCCTCGATTTTAACGGTTCCGAATGGAAGAGTGAGCGTTTTGACGGCTTTGAAAAGGAAATTGACGCCGCCGTTTCGGAACGCTCAAGCGGTATCGATCCGGACGCGGAAAAGTTTTTATGACGAGGTATCGTGTAAGCGTTGAATTATTTACGAGGTTCGTTCTGTAAGGAAATTATTTAACTGTGGGGTCTACTACCACTTTTCGTTGGCGTTGCCAATTTCAACCGTCCTGAAGGGCGGGGTAGTAGACCCCACCGCGAATAAACCGGGGCCGTTCCAAAAGCGTGGGTTTTGGAAGCGCGGCCTCAACAAGCGCAGGTAGGAAGCATGAAAAAGGTCTATAGCAAAATTGAGTCGATAACCGGAAGCGTTATTACCGTCAAGGCCGACGGAGTCCGTTACGGCGACCTTGCCGAAGTGGACACGGCGTTCGGTACTTCTCTCGCGGAAGTTAACCGTCTGGAAGGCGAGCTTGTCGCCCTTCAGGTGTTTGCCGGCGGCCGGGGCATTTCTACCGGCGACACGGTGCGTTTCCTCGGTCATCCGATGGAGGTTTCGTTTTCCGACAACCTTATGGGCCGGGTTTTTTCCGGTTCCGGGAATCCCCGGGACAACGGGCCGGCCCTGCGCGAAAACCTTATCCCGATAGGCGGGCCGTCGGTAAATCCCGCCCAGCGTATCATCCCCCGAAGGATGATACGTACCGGCATCCCGATGATCGACCTGTTCAACACCCTCGTCGTAAGCCAGAAGCTCCCGATATTCTCCGTATCCGGGGAACCCTACAACGAGCTTCTGGCCCGTATCGCGATGCAGGCCGAGGTTGACGTTATCATTCTGGGAGGCATGGGGCTTAAATACGACGACTACCTGTTTTTCCGGGATACGCTGGAAGAAGGCGGCGCTCTTTCCCGGACGGTAATGTTTGTCCATACCGCCTCGGATCCTACCGTGGAATGTCTTATGATCCCCGATATGTCCCTGGCCGCGGCCGAGCAGTTCGCCCTCCAGGGAAAAGACGTTCTTGTGCTGCTTACCGACATGACGAACTTCGCCGACGCGATGAAGGAAATCTCGATTATCCAGGAACAGGTTCCCAGTAACCGCGGCTATCCCGGCGATCTTTACAGCCAGCTCGCGAGCCGCTATGAAAAAGCCGTTGACTTCGATACCGCCGGTTCCATTACGATTCTCGGCGTAACGACAATGCCCGGCGACGACGTAACCCATCCGGTGCCCGACAATACGGGCTATATCACCGAAGGCCAGTACTACCTTAAAAACGGCCGCATAGAACCCTTCGGTTCCCTTTCGCGCCTTAAACAGCAGGTCAACGGTAAAACCAGGCAGGATCACCGCGCCCTTATGGACGGCATGATCAAACTGTATTCGGCTTACCGGGACACCCTGGAAAAAAAGGCGATGGGCTTTATCATGACCGACTGGGACGGAAAGCTTCTTAAATACGGCGAAAGTTTTGAAAGACAGATGATGGACCTTTCGGTCAACATTCCCCTTGAACGGGCTTTGGACCTGGGCTGGGAAATACTTGCCGACTGCTTCAACCCGGAAGAAACCGGGCTTCGTACCGAGCTTATCGAAAAATTCTGGCCGAAACGCGGGTAGGCGCGGGAAAAAGGTGCGTTTGAAAAGAAGCGTAAAAACGGAGTAAGGCGTGGCGAAGATAAAGCTTACCAAGAATGAGCTTAAAAAACAAAAGGATTCCCTTAAAATGTTCCAGCGTTATCTGCCGACGCTGATGCTGAAAAAACAGCAGCTTCAGGCGGAGATTCGCGGTACGGAGATTCGGATTGAGGAATTGAAGCGCGAAAAGAACCGCATTGACGAGGCGTTTAAATCCTGGATTGCCGTTTACGGCGAAAAAGGGGTTTTTACCCCGGACATTCTTGTCATCGACAATATCCGCACCGCGGAAGGCAACATAGCCGGCGTTTCGATTCCCATTTTCCAGGGGGCCGATTTTACGACCGCCTCCTACGACCTGTACCGGACGCCCCTGTGGCTTGACGCCGCGGTGGAACGGATGAAGCAGGTGTTGCTGCTCGATCTCGAAGCCCGGACCCTGGAAGAACAGCGCAGGCGGCTCGACCACGAGCTTAGGGTAACGACACAGCGGGTCAATTTGTTTGAAAAGATAAAGATCCCCGAAACAAAAAACAGTATCAAAAAAATCCAGGTCTACCTGGGCGATCAGCAGACCGCCGCCGTAGTCCGCGGAAAGATAGCAAAACGGGGCCTTGCCCAGGCGGCCGGGGGAGGATCGGCATGATTGTTCCGATGGACAAGGTTTCTCTTGTAGTCATGGACAAGGAAAAACAGACGGCCCTTGAAAAGCTCAGGGAACTTGGCGTACTGCACCTTGAAAAAAAGCAGGTTCAGTCCGACGCGCTTTCCGCGCTGCTTGAGCGAAAGACAAAAACCGAAAACGCCCTCGCCCTGCTCAGGTCCGCGGCGGAAACCCTGAAAAAACGGAAAGACGGACAGGATAAAAACGCGCGGAAAGCGCCGGACCGGGCGGCGGGCGATCCCGCCGGAGACATCAACGCGGTACTTGCCCTGGGGGAAGAACGGAAAAACCTTCAGGAGCAGCTTTTGTCCCTTGTCCGGGAATGCGGCCGTATCGAAAAATGGGGAGACTTTGACCCGGAAGCCTTTAGGTTCCTTTCCGAAAACGGCGTCGTTCTTGTTCCCTACGAATTGAGCCTTCAGGCCTACCAGTCGCTTGGAGACGGGACGCGGTGTGTCGTTCTTGAAAAAACAAAGACCCTTGTCCGGCTGCTTGCCGCCGGCGCCGAAATACCGGGCGAGACTCCGTTCGTTCTTCCCGAAAAATCCCTGTCGGGAATCGTCCGGCAGATGGCGGATATAAAAGAGAAAATCGCCTCGATAAGCGGCGAATTGGCCGGCTATGTTCCGTCGATTGCGGCCGTCGCCGCCGAACGCGAAGCGCTTCTGGAAAACATTGAATTTGAAACCGCGAAAGCGGGCATGGTTCTTCTTGAGGAAGACAAGGGCGAAAACGAAGATTTTGAGGGCCGGGGCATTTCCTGGCTTACCGGCTATATTCCCCGGGAAAAACTCGGCGTACTCAAGCGGGGCGCCTCGGAAAACGGCTGGGCCTTTATCGCCGACGAGCCGGGCCCGGACGATCCCGTTCCGACCCTGCTTAAAAACAACAAACTGGTAAGCCTTCTTAACCCCCTGACCGATTTTCTTGAGGTCGTGCCCGGCTACAACGAAGTTGACATTTCGCCGTGGTTTCTCCTCTTTTTCGTTATTTTCTTCGGGATGATCTTCGGCGACGCGGGTTACGGCGCGATCCTTCTTCTGGCGGGAATTATCGGCCTTGTCAAAACGGCAAAAAAAGGCGTTCCCGCCGCGGTAAAGCTTCTGTGCCTCCTGGGATTTTCAAACTTTCTCTGGGGGCTTCTAACCTGTTCGTGGTTCGGCATTGGCGTCGATTATCTGCCCGAAACGCTGCGGCAAATTTCCCTGCCGCTTATTTCCAATGTCCAAAGTTCCTACACCTGGTTTGGCGCCGACATCGGGGCTTTGCCGGATTTTCTGCGGCCCGTGTTTACCAACGATCCCTGGGTCAGGGCGGGAACCGTTCCGGCCATTGTCCGGCAGAATCTTATGATATTCTGCTTTACGCTGGCCCTGTTCCAGTTGTCCATTGGCCACGTCATCGCGATTCTCAAAACCAGGTCGTTGAAACTGCTGGGGGATATAGG
>JAIRSC010000137.1 GCA_031255645.1 Treponema sp.
GTAACGTCATCGTACAGGTCGAAACATACGGCCACTTCGCGGAGACCGGACGCGCCGGTTTCTTCCCCGCCGGTGTACGAGGCGTTGTTCAACAGGGGCAAGGTACCCGACGCGGTGATGTTACGGATCATCGGAAGGTTCGTGTAGGGGCCGGAATTTTGGTTCTCAAGGTACACCCGGTAACGGCCCGACACCTGGGAACGAGCGCGCAATGTCGGCCGCCCAATTTCCGTCCAAGGGTTCAGTCCGTCGGTGGTGAACCACAGACCTCCGGCACTGGCGGCAATCTGCCCGGTCCTCTCATCGTAGCCGTAGAGGTCCGCCGAGGAAAGGCAGAGCAGCGCGCGAACAAGTATTACATTACCCCCGCTTATGGTGATTTTGATACGCTCAAGCCGTGAGCTGTCCCCTACGACAAGATCCCCGCCCGCAAGCCACAGGCAGTCCCACACCGGCCTGCTGGAAATATCCCCAAGATATCTCCAGTTGATATAGTCGTAAAGCACGCATCCTTTTTCGCCCCAGAAGACCACTTTACTGCCGTCGTCCGATAAGGCCCCGGCAGGCCCCGGCGGAACTTCCAGTAGTTCAAAGGCCATTTCCAAACCGACCACGCCGTCGCTGTTCCCGGCGGTATTGGTGTTTGTGTTAAGCCGGTAGGCTATCGCGGTTCTTCCCTCCGCGTCCGGAGGCGTCGCCGCCAATACGGTAAGCGCCCCGCCCAAAGGCCATAAAACAACGACATTGTACGTGGAACGGGGAAGCATCAAATAGGGCAGTGCTATAACCTTGTCGCTGTCGTAATCGTCCGCTCCCAGGGGAAAGTAGAAAATATTCCTGCCCCCTTTCGAGAGCAGTACGGACTGAAAATCCGGAGCGATCCAGAAGGTGTCAAAACCGGGATCAAACTCAAAGGGGATTTTCCCCACGACGATTCCCGCTTCCATAAAGTCAACGTAGATTGAACGGGCAAAGAGTTCCGTCCCCCGGATACGGTACACCGTAGAGTCCCTGACATAAAAGAGATCCCCGGTTTTGTTCCAGCATATTGAGTTTATGGTTCCGTCCCCGATAAGGCGGTAACGTTCGTCCACCGGATAAGAGGGGGGGGTATTCGAAGTAACCGTATAATAGTAAAGCTTTCCTTCCTTGGTATAGACAAAAACCCTTGAATCGGGACTCCAGTCCGCAACGAACATCGAAGTCGGCCGCTCGATGTTGTTCGAAATCACGGTACGGACCCCGGAGAGGGTGTTTACAAGCACCAGATTGCCGTAGGCCGAACTGACCGGGTCTACGACGAGCAGCCATCTGCCGTCGGCGGAAGTGGCGGAGTTGTCAATGCGGCTGCCCAAAACCGGAGCGCCTTCGGCGAAGGAGGGCTGTCCGACAATGCCTCGGGGAAGGCCGCCTGTCAGGGAAAGCCGCATGGCGCCCAAGGCGTTGCGTATCTGGAGCGCGCGCCCGTTCTCTATAAGGCTGATTTTTTCGGGAATGACGGTCAACTGCTGAAGTGAAAGATCGGTCAGGCGGGAAAGAATCAGCGTGTTCTGCGGACGGCTGCCGCCGGTATCGGCCAGAAAGAGCATCCGGTTATCGGCGGAAACATCAAGGTCCGAAAAAGTCAATTTGGCAAATACAGGCGGACAGGCCAGCGCGATAAAAGCGATAACGATTAGGGCCGCTTTGCCTGAACATACGCCCGTTTGGGTTTGTTCCAAAACTACCCGGCTGTGCGCCATACGCAGTCGGTTTCGGAACGGCTTTGTTTTACACCACATTATCTTTCATCCTTTAGCATAAAAACGCCGAATTCAGGGTTTCCGTGCGATGAATTCGTCAAGTTCCTGCTCCATTTTGGCAAGTTCTTCCTCAAGAAGGCATATCTTCTTTACGGAAAGTTCCGCCTTCTTGTTCCCCAGCCGGGCACAGGCATCGTCCAGCACCCGGTCGAAATTCGGAGACACGAACACCCGGCCGGAAGGTTCATCAGGAGAATCTATCATGGTAAAATTAATACCCCTGATTAAAAACGACGGCGGGAACATTCTCGCCGGCAGCGATGGAATTATTTCCGGAGTCCAGCGCCCTGATAAAAGTTATGGCGGCAATAAAAGCGATTAAAATAAAAACAAGTTTACGCACGATCCCTCCCGGGGATTTCTTGGGATAAATATTGTCTACATCGAACCTGTTCCGAAACCGGACGGCGGCACGTTAAGCGCACGGAGCTTCGGAACAAACTCAGTTTACAATCAGGAATTAAGAAGATCAAGGGGATTTACCGCCCTTCCGTTCTTGTATATCGAGAAATGAAGATGGGGGCCGGTACTGTAACCGGTGCTTCCCACTTCTCCGACCTTTGTTCCCTGGGAAACGTAGCTCCCCTGGGATACCGAGACAACGCTCAGATGCGCGTACAGAGTCTGAAAGCCGCCGGTGTGGTTAAGAATGACAAACTTTCCGTACGTGGCGTTGTACCCCACCGTGGCCACGTTGCCGTCCATGGGGGCGTTGATCCTTGTCCCGGAGGGAGCCGCTAAATCAATGCCGCCGTGGTAACGCCTTACCCCGGTAAACGGATCGTTCCGCCAGCCAAACTGCGAAGTGAGCGTTCCCCGTAAGGGATAGCGGAACAATTCGCCCAGGGCGAGTTTTAAGTCTTCGGTCCTCATGCGCGCGCCGGGGATAAAGAGCACGGTTCCGGGGCTTATGTCATCACTCTCGATGTCATTGGCATCCAGAATGGCCGTAAGGGGAACCCCCATAGCATCTGAAATCTTAAGGAGGCTGTCGCCCCGCTTTACCGTATAGGGTATGCCGTCCATGTTGGGTATCTTGAGTTCCTGACCCTCGTAGAGCTTTTTCGCGTTGGTCATTCCGTTGGACGCGATAACGGCATCCATACTGACGGCGTTATCCAAGGCTATCTTGTAAACCGAATCTCCCGGATTTACCCGGTAAGTGTGCCACCTAAAGGTTTCTACCATATCTAGGGGTATCTCTTCGCCGTCCTCAGGCGGCTGTTCCCACGCCGCGACTCCCGCGTAAGAGATCATGTCGCGTTCAAAGCGCGTGTCTTCCGGAACGTCTACCGGAGAAGGCAGGGGAAAAACCGGGGACCAGTCAAAGACAAAAAGGAAATAAAAGGCCGCCGAAAGCAGGAGCAAAAGGACGAACGTGCGGCACAGGAAGACCGCCGTTGCGGACAGGGGCTTTCTTTCAGTCTTTTCTCTGAGTCTTTTTACGGCGGGCTTATTCCACAAGAAAGCGGCCTTTCGGCGGGAGGAATCCGCCTGCTTCTCTTTCGGGGGAACGGGGATTTCCCTGACGTTTAATTCTACAGCTTGCTTTCGGGCAGACACGCCCAAAAGCGGGTTAAGGAATCCCTTAAAGCGCTCGAAAACGCCCCCGTGTTTTTTCAGGCGGGCGCGTTTCTTGCGGACCGGATACTGCTTAAGCTGCCCGATACGGTATATACGGGTATGGCGGGGAAAATATTTACGGTCTTCAATATGTTGGGCGGCAATTACGTCAATCATGGGAATACTCCTCTATCTCCTCTATAAAAAAATTATGAATATAGAGCCTGTT
>JAIRSC010000151.1 GCA_031255645.1 Treponema sp.
CTGGCAATCGGCGGCGCCGGAAACCCCGGCGAAACATACAGGGTCTATACGGTTTCCGGCCGGATCCTCGACCGCTACGGCCGGAATCCCGGCCCGAATATCGGGAACGGCGTCGAGGGTTACGGGTACCCGACGGGCGAGGTTTTTTTCCGGGACGGCTCGGCGGTTCAGCGCTTTAGCGGGGGCGTCATTGTCGTCAACAAAACGGAAACGGTTTTTGTCCCGTCCGGGACCGAGGAACCGGCCGCCGCCGGAAACCCCGGTAACGCGGACTTTTCCGGCCTCGCGCCGGAGATTGCCGGCGCTTTTTCCGCCGCCGCCGGTGAGGCGCTGGGTGAAGAATCCGCCAAAAGAAGCGACGGGCCCGTTGTCAGCGTTGTTTTTTCCGATCCCTGGATCATCGGCCCGGACATTCCGGTATCGGGCCTTTATATACAAAGTTACGACGCGGGAGAATCGCTCTTTGTTTTTGTTGACGCTCCGGCGCTCCCGAAACGCGCCCGTTTCCTGACCGGCTCTTTTCTTACGATTCTGCTTCGTTCGGAGAACCGGATTTCCGGCGCGGAAAACGAAAGCTACACCATTCCCGTTTCCGGCGCGGAAACCTCCTACATAAAAGTCCTTTTGGATGGATTTTCGCTGTACGGCGTCCCCTTAAGCGACCGTCTGCCGCTTGCCACGGAGCCGGACGAACAGGGAACGGCGATGTTTCAGGAAGCGCAGCGTTTTTCCAAAGGCTGGATCGTGGCGCCGCCGCTTATTGACGCGGCAGACGAACCCGTTTCCGCCGGGGACGATCCCGTCTCGGACGAGCTTGTTCCGGACGATCCTGTTCCCGATGAGCCTGCTGCCGTCCCGGACGAACCGGTTCCCCCGGAGGATGAGCCGCTCCTCGACGGGGACGAAGCCGGTCTTGCCGGGTTTTAGCAAAAAAACGCCGAAAACACCGTAAAGCGTTTTCGGCGCCCCTTCCCTAATGGCGGCTATTCTTCTTTGACTATCGCTTCCCGAAAGCCCGCCTGGCTAAGCTTTTCGGCTACGCTTTGGACTTCGGCGTTTGTGATCCCGGCCAGCACAACCCGGTAAAAATCGTTGTATTTTTCATAGACGGGATTAAGCCCGGCCTTCTTGAGCCTGTCAAAAGCTTCCACGGCGTTTTTCGGCTGTATATAAGCGCCGACCTGGATACGGTACAGCTTGTCGCCCGATGGGTTTTCGCCGGGAACGGCCCCTTTAAGCCGTACCTGGCCCGGCTGAGATTCCGGCTGCGGGGCCGATGGCTGGGACAGGAAAACAGGCGCGGGCCGGTCCGAAGAAACGGCCGGCTGATTTACCGCCGGCTTTTCCGCGCTTAAGGGCTGTATCGATCCCGGCTGGATTTGAGCGGCGGCGCCCGGTTCCAGAGACGCAATCGCGGTTTCCCCCGGATCGACGCTTTCCAAAAATACCGGGGCGGTTCCTGTCTTGATCATATCAAGCTGCTGGGCCGCCGCCCTGGAAAGGTCTATAATCCGGGCCGAAACAAAAGGCCCCCTGTCGTTGATCCGCACGGTTACCGTTTTATTGTTATGCCTGTTTGTTACCCTGAGCATGGTACCAAAGGGCAGCGTGGGATGGGCCGCGGTAAGCTGGGAGGCGTTGAAGATCTCTCCCGACGCGGTAGGCTTCCCCTCAAATTCGGCTCCGTACCAGGAAGCGATTCCCTCCTGGCTGAATGAACCGGTCGGCATGGATACTTTTGTCGCTCCGGTCTGGGCCGGAACGATGGCCGTTATAACCAGAACATACGCCATAACAAAGCTAAAGGTTTTCATACTTCCTATATCGGCATCTTTACGGGCCGGATTTAGTACGACAAACCCTGTTTTCGTCCGGGGCGGGCGCGCGCTTTTCAGGAGGGGATCATTCCGCGTATCGGGATTATGCCCGGGACCTTGCTCCCGGAGTTCCATTACTCGACGGACAATCCGAAGAAGCGGTTGGAATTTTCCCAAAGTTGGGCGGCCAGCTCTTCTTCGTCCATTTCGAGCATTTCGGCCATAAAACGGCCCGTCAGGGGGAGGTATTTTGGCATATTCCGCTTGCCCCGGTAATCCGCCGGAACCATGAACGGACTTTCGGATTCGATAAGTATCCTGTCCAGGGGAAGGACGGCCAGGGTTTCGTGCAGGTTCCTGGCGTTCCGGTAGGTCAGGTTTCCCGCGAACGAAAAGTACAGGTTCAGACGAAGGGCCTTTTCCGCGTATTCGGCGTTTTCCGAATAGCAGTGAAGTATGCCCCCTTTGGCGGGAAGCCTGTCTTTGAGGATTTCCAGCACGTCGTGGCCGGCCTCCCTGTTGTGGATAATAACGGGCAGATTCAGCTTGGCGGCCATATCAAGCTGGGTAATAAAAAGCTCTATCTGGGAATTTTTATCCCCAAATTTACGGTAATAATCGAGACCGATTTCGCCTATGGCGACCACCCTGGGAAGATGGACGCTCTGCTCAATGGTTTCCCGCCAGTTTTTCCCCGGATTTTGCACTTCCGAAGGGGAAACTCCGACCGCGTGATACACATTTGCCGCCGATTTTAGGTTCTCATATACTACAGCAAAGTCGTGGAGACTGTTACAAATCGAGACAAGCCGGGTAACCTGAGCCTGACGGGCTTCCTGAATAACAATCAACTGTTCAATAGGGTCATCAACAATGAGCCCTATATGGGCGTGAGTATCGAAATACTGCATGATTTATAGTCCAAAGATTAGATAACTTTTTCCAAACTGGATAAAACATAGTATAGCGCCTTTCTCTGCAAATGTCAAACAAAATATGAGGAAAAAGCGGTTTTTCGCGTTATGAAGGCCGATTTCAGCTATTGGCTGTATTTATAGCCAGTAGCTGTTTATATTTGTCATTTTTCAGCGGAAAAAATACCTGAATACTTGCCCTGCGGCAAATATATGATTATATTAGTCATAATATTTAATCGTCACACATGAATAGCTCCAAAACGGCGTTTTGGAGGTTGTTTTCTATACATTCTTGATGTGGATGCGGGGTTGACGATGATACGTATTGTTATTGTTGACAGTCAGGAGGAGCACAGACAAAAGCTTTGCAGCATTTTAAACTGTCAGGATGATTTTGAGATTATCGGTATTGGAAAAGACGGATACGATGCCGTCCGTCTTGTCGATCGTAACAGACCGGATGTAATTCTGCTGGATATTGATCTGTCCTACGCGGACAGCATCAAAACCGCCGCGCTTATCAAATCCCGGTCTCCGTCCGCGGCGATTATCGTTTTTTCGGATGTGGACGACTACCGCCATATACTCCGCGCCTTTTACAGCGGCGTTTCATGTTATCTGTCCAGAAAAACGGCGCCGGACTTCCTTTTCCAGTCAATACGGACGGTTTGCCGCGGCGGGAACCTCCTTGCCCCCGAATTTGCCGCCGGAACAACCCGGGCTTTTTCCGTCCTGGCCGACTATGTTCTTACGTACAAAAGCGACCCGTCTCAGCGGAGGGAAACATCCTGTCTGCCCCAAAACGTTTCCCACACGGAACTGCGGGTAATAGGATGCGTCGGCAAGGGGCTCACCAACAGGGAAATCGCGGAACAACTGAAACTAAGAGAGGGAACGGTTCGCAACTATATCTCGTCACTGCTGCAAAAAACCGGGCTGAGGGACAGAACCCAGCTCGCTATTTTCAGCATCGAACACGGGTTTTGACGCCGCGCCCGAACCTGTCCCGGGGACGGGTTTTACTGGCATTACGCCATTTAATTTTATCAGACACTAATCCATGGTTCGGGAATTTTGTTCGTTGCTTCTGACCAGCCGTTTCGCCAAAAGTTTGGAAAGGAAGATACCGTAATAGGGATATTCCCGTATAACGTTGATAAAACTTTCCCGGGCCAGCAAAATAAGTTTCCCCTGAGTCGTGGCCTTTACCGTAGCCGAACGGCGTTCGTTAAGAAGAAACGACATTTCGCCCATAAAAATATCCTGGGGAGAAAGCGTTCCCACCTGTTGGCCGTTGTGAAAAACCCCGTAATTGCCCGAAGCTATATAATAGAGGGAATCACTCGGATCCCCTTCCTGAATCACCGTGTCTCCCGGTTTTACCCTGACAATCTGTTCCCTGGAAAAGCCGACGGGCACCTCGTGTTCTACGGACATATCGTGTTTTATAACAAGGGCAACCTGATTACCCTTGTTGTTGTACTTTAACTCGTGGGAAAGGCTCGCCGCCATGCGTATGCCCCGGCCATGAAGGCTAAGCTGGTCCTGTTGGGCGATTTTTTTGATATGGGCCTTGACGTCAAAGCCTTTTCCTTCGTCGTGGATGATAAAAATGGATCTGTCGGTTTTTATCTCCCACAAAAACATCACTTTTTTCGCGCTGACTTCGGGATCTTTGCACTTTTCGGCAATCAAATCTATCGGAGAAACGCCGCGGTCAAGGGCCTCTGTTTTTTCTTCGTAGGTTATGCCGCAGTTGCCGTGTTCGATGGCGTTGACGATAAGCTCGGAAAGGGAAAGCTGCAGGTGCATTTTGCTGTCCGGCGTAATAAGGCCCCGCTGGGCCAGAATGGTCGCGCCGATACCGGAATAAAGGGGAACGGCCAGCAGATCGTTCTCTATGCTAAAGCTCCCGGAAACGCCGTCCAGAAGGTTTTTGGTAAATTCCCTCTGGAAGATAATCTGATAATTTTCCTCGATAATTTGAATGTTTTTTACCAGATGAGTACGAAGCCGGAAGTTGTCCAGCAGGGTAAGTATGTTAATGGCCTTGTATTTTTTAAGCAGGGCTTCTTCCTGGTCTTTCTCGTGGGAAAAAAGACCGATAATACCGAAGTTAAGTATCCATTTGTCGTTCTGAACGTGCGATACAATTTCGCTGATGTTGATGGAAGGATCGGAAAAGTTGATTATCACCAATTCCGGCAGCGCGTAGTTAAGGAATTCGAGGATATCCTTTTTCTCTACAAGGAAAAAAAGATCGTATTTACCGGCGGGGGCCTGGCTGAACGCGGTTTCAATCTTTTGTTTCGTTTCTGGATCGGAATTAATAATACCCAGTGTACTCATAAAACCTCCGGTAAGTTGGGCATATTAGTATATCCTTATTCCGGAAAAAGGACTACTTCTCCCGGGCCGCCTGCCAAAACCTGTTCCAGTATCTGCCGGATTTCCCCGGCCGTAACCGAACGGTAAAGTTCCGGCCGCCTGTCAAGATGGACGAGGGGAATGTCGAGCATAAGGCTGAAGCTGGCGTAATTCCGGGCGATAAATCCGTTGTTTTCCATGGATTGCCCGAAACTTTTAACCAGGGCTTCTTTTGCCCGGACGAATATCTCCTCGTCTACGCGGCCTTCCGCGATTAGGGCCAGGCGCGCCTTGACCGCGGTTCGCAGTTCCCCGGCCCGCGCCGGATCGCAGACAAAAAACACGCCCAGGGAAAGTTCGCCTTCCGGCGCGGCCGCGAGCGCAAGACGCTCCGATATCGAATAAACGCCGCCCAGAGTTTCCCGTATTTCGTCGTTAAGAACGATGTCCAGGTATTCGTTCAGCGCCAGGGCCGCGGCGTTGGCCCTTTCCGTCCAGGGAGTTTTGGCGAACCATGTCATATACACAAGAGCCTTTTGTTCTTTCCCCTTGCGCAGGGTTATTTCCGCCTTTCCCGGCCTTTTTACGCCCGGATCGTCCCAGTTGTTCCACGCTTCAGGATACGCGGCGCTTCCCGTTCCGGGAATACTGGCGATCCAGGTTTCCGCCAGCGCGCGGATCAGCGGGAAACGTCCGCCGTCCGCCGGACCCAGGCTGCCGGTAAAAACAAAGGTATAGTCGGAGGGGTTGGAAGTTTTTTTCAGGAACGAAAGGGCTTTTTCCGCGCTGAGACGATCCAAATCCGAAAGCTCCAGAGGCTTAAAGCGGGGATGGCCGCCGTATACGAATTTGGTTACTTCCCGCGAAAAGATCGTTTCCGGGTCGTCCTCTTCCTGTAAAAGACTGGTCCGCCGCGCTTCCCGGACAAGCTTAAAGCCCGATTCGTCAATCCGGGGCTGGGTAAAATTCACGTATAAAAGCTGAAAGAAGCTTTCAATGTCGCCGAGCGACGTTTCCCCGCTGATTCCCCTGGTATAGGTATCTGTCCAGAACGAAAGGGAAAGCTGCTTGTCGGAAAGGAACAGGGAAAGCTCCCGTCTGTCCAGCGGTCCAAGGCCGGACGCGTTCTGCATTTCCCGCGCCATATAGGCGGAAATATCGTCTTCCAGGGCGGCGCTGCTTTCGCCGCCCTTTGCCAGGGCGTACAGGCTGAGGGCGTTGTTACGGTTTGTTGTCTCTTTCAGGATAAGTTTGGCGCCGTTGCTCAAGGTCCACAACAGGGCCCCGGAAGGATCCTGCTCCTCGTTTACGACAAGGCCGGGCCGCGGCGTTTGGCTTACCAGGTCGCCGCGCGAAACCGCGGCGGCGGGCAGAACGGCGGCTTCGCGGCTTTCCTGGATCATCCGCCCCAAAGCGTCCCGATCCGGAACGGCTTCTTTTTCGGGGGCGGCGATAACGACCGTCAGGTCGTCATCGGCAAAATAGGACGCGGCCGCCGCGTTTACCGTTTCGAAGCTGATGCCCGGCAGTATCCGTTTTACGGCCTCAAGTTCCCACTCAATGTCCGGCGTTTTTTCGTCATGCAGAAAGTCGCTGACAAAACTGTTTATAAAGTACCTTGACTCCCGCCTGTCTTTTTCGGAAGCCTGAAATTCCAGATAGGAAACAAGGCTTGCCTTGGCCCTGTCCAGTTCTTCCCGGGAAAAGCCGAAGCGTTCCAGCGATTCTTTTTCCAGAAGCAGGGCCCGCAGGGTTTCTTCCGTCCGATCCGCTTTTGCCTGGGCCGCCATCACGTAAAACCGGGACATTCTGCCGTAGCGGGAAAGCCACGCGCCGGCGCCGAGAAAAGGCGTTTCTTCTTTCAGGGCGGCGTCCTCGTTCCGCACGTCGATCATCGACGAGACAAGATAATCAACGACGCTTTCCCTGAACTGCCTTAAATCGCTTTTGTTTTCCATATAATTGCGTTTGTAGTACAGATAGACCGTCGAATAGGGCAGTTCAGGATCGGAAATGACCTCCATAACGGCGCTGCCCGGCGCGGGGCCGGGAAGCTCGTAGTAGGGCCTGTTTTGGGGAGACGCGGACCCGGAAATCCTGAAATGGGATACCAGTTCCCGTTCCAGGGCTTTCCCGTCAAAATCGCCGGCAAAGATCAGCGCCATGTTTTCGGGCCGGTACCAGGTTTTGTAAAAATTTTCGAGCCGTTCGGCGGGGGCGTTCCTGATAACTTCGGGAAGCCCTATGGGAAGCCTGTGAACATAACGGGAGCCCCGAAGGATAACCTGCATCATTTTTTCTCCCACCCGTTCGGTCGCTCCGAGCCGGCTGCGGAGTTCTTCCAGAATAACCGCCCTCTCGTCATCCACGTCCTTTGGGGCAAAGGTAATGGCATGGGTCCAGTCGTCCAGTATTGCCAGGGCTTTTTCCGGGATACGTTTTACGCCGTCCTCGCCGGATTCGGTCGGGGTTTCTATGCCGAAAACCGTTTGATCGTAGCTTGTATAGGCGTTTACTTCCGGCCCAAAGCGCATTCCCAGGGAACGCAGATAGTTTACAAGCTCGGCTTCGGGGAAATTTTCGGTGCCGTTAAAGGCCATGTGTTCGATAAAATGGGCCAGTCCCCGTTCATCCTCATTTTCCAGAACGGAGCCTATCCTGACCGCCAGAGTAAGATAGGCGCGTTCGGCGGGAAGCGAATTTTCAAGGATAAAATACCTTAGACCGCCGGGAAGGGTTCCCGTCAGCAAATCTTCCATAGCCGGGACGGGATCGCTCCCCAGTCCGAGCCCCCCGTAGGGATCGGGAACGGGACTGAACAGATCCGCCGGATAAGCGGGAAGCGCGGCCAAGGTCCAAAAAAGGACAAATACCGGAAGAAAGGGATGTCGTTTCATAAAAACCTCAATCTAAAGTATACTCAAAAATTAAATATAATGTTATACTTAAAAAAGAAACGGAGGTATTATGCGCCTATTAACCAGATCCGATTTTGACGGTTTAGCCTGCGGCGCCCTTCTTGAATATCTGGGCATCATTGATGACTGGAAGTTTGTGCATCCCAAAGATATACAGGATGGTCTTGTGGAAACGGGCCCGGAGGATGTGTTGGCGAACATACCCTATAGCAAGGGCTGCAAACTCTGGTTTGATCATCATTACAGCGAGTCCGAAAGGGTCGGCGCGGAGACGTATTTCGAGGGCGTCTCGCGGCTTGCTCCCAGCTGCGCCCGGGTTATTTACGACTATTACGGGGGCGACGAAAAGCTTGGCCGCTTTAAGGAAATGATACATTTCGTGGACAAGGTCGATTCGGGCGACCTTAGCAGCGAGGAAATACTCCACCCCAAAGGCTGGATACTGCTGGGCTTTATCATGGATCCCCGTACCGGGCTTGGCCGGTTTCGGAATTTTACGATAAGCAACTACGATCTAATGAAGAAACTCGCGACGGCCTGCAGGGAAAAATCCATTGACGAGATTCTCGCTTTGCCTGACGTCCAGGAACGCATCGAGCTGTACAACCGGCAGGGGGAGCTTTTCCGCGAGATGATCGAAAAACATGCCCGTGTGGACGGCAGCGTGATTATCGTGGATCTGCGGGGGGTAGAAACCATACAGGTAGGCAACCGCTTTCTTATTTATACAATGTTCCCCGAACAGAATATCTCCCTCTTTATTGTTGACGGCAGGAACCGGCAAAACTGCGCCATTACCGTGGGTTACAGCATTATCAACCGCAGCGCCACGGTAAATGTGGGGAGCCTTCTCCTTAAATACGGCGGCGGCGGCCATGTTCAGGTGGGGACCTGTCAGGTAGACTATGACGATGCCGACAGGGTGATACGGGAAATCATCGAAGCGGTGCGGTAATCCCCGCTTTGTAAAGAGCTTGCGCCCGCCCTTGCGCCGCTCTTGACTTGCTTTTTTTTACGGCATAGGATAGTATAAAGATGAGGAGCGTGCCGCATGATTGCAAAGAGTGATATGCCCAGTATTAACGAAAAGCCGCCTGAAGGGATAAAGCCGGAAGGGGGATCTTACCGGGTTCTTGTGGTAGACGATTCCATGTTTATCGCCAAACAGCTTGGTCAAATCTTTACGTCCGAAGGCTTTGAGGTAGTGGATACCGCCGGTGACGGTGCTCAAGGTGTGGAAAAATACAAAGAATTGTACCCAAATGTAGATTTGGTTACCATGGATATTACCATGCCGGTTATGGACGGCGTTTCGGCACTGGAAAAGATACTGGAATTTGACAAAGAAGCCTGTGTTATCATGGTAAGCGCCCTGGGCAAGGAAGACGTGGTAAAAAAATCACTCTTGATGGGCGCAAAAAGCTATATTGTGAAGCCCTTGGATCGGAAAAAGGTCCTGGAGCGGGTCGTTTCCGTACTTAAACGGTAAACAGGCTAAAAAAACCCTACATTCTCAAATGAAAGCCCATAAGATAAGCGAGTCGATCTTTTGCATTTATGCCGATATTGGGACAAGCGATCTTTTTGAGGGAATTTGGCCCATTCCCAGGGGAGTTTCCCTTAATTCCTACCTGGTCCGGGGCGAAAAAACCGCCCTGATTGACCTTGTCAGGGACTGGTCCGACGCGCCGAAACAACTGGAAGAGGCCCTTGCTTCGGCGGGGGCGGCTTTCGACAAGGTTGACTATCTTATCCTTAACCACCTTGAACCGGACCATACCGGCTGGCTTGGGGAATTCCGTAAAATCAACCCAAAAGCCGAGATTATTTCCACCGCCAAAGGGGTCAACCTCGTTAAGACCTTTTACAAGGAAGAAACCGGCCTTAGGGCGGTCAAAGACGGGGAAACCCTCGATCTTGGCGGGCTGGAATTAACGTTTTTTGAAACGCCCAACATCCACTGGCCCGAAACGATGATGACCTGGGAGCCACAATCGGGAACCCTCTTTTCCTGCGACTCGTTTGGGTCCTTTGGGGCGCTGGGGGGAAAGGTTTTTGACGACGAATTCAGCCCGGAAGAGCACGTTTTTTACGAAGAAGAGAGCCTCCGCTACTATTCCAATATTGTTTCTTCGTTCTCGACCTTCGTGGAACGGGGCGTGGAAAAACTTTCCGGCCTGGACATTAAGTGCGTGGCCCCCAGCCATGGCATTGTCTGGAGGAAAAACCCCAGGCTGATTGTGGATCGCTATCTGAAATACGCCGGCTATTCAAAAGGCGCCGCGGAGAAAGAAATCGCCGTTATCTGGGGATCGATGTACGGCAACACGAGGCAGGGAGTGGACGCGGTTATCCGGGGCATAGAGGCCGAAGGCCTGCCCTACAGTGTTCACCGTATCCCCGACGAGGACGTGTCGTATTCCCTGGCCGCCGCGTTTAAGTCAAAAGCCCTCGTCCTGGCGATGCCCACCTACGAATACGCGATGTTTCCCCCGATGGCCTATGTGCTGGATATTTTCAGGCGTAAGCACATTTTCGGCAAAACCGTTCTCCGCATCGGTTCCTGGGGCTGGGTCGGCGGCGCGAAAAAGGAATACGAAGCGGCAATAGAAGCCCTGAAATGGGAAAGCCTTCCCTCGATGGAATGGGCCGGCGCTCCGACCGGGCAGGAACTTGCCGTACTTGAGGAACGGGGCCGCGAACTCGCCCGGATAGTAAAAGCCTAAGCCAGGGCCCGCCCCGCATTAGCTGTATTAACTCACCTTACACGGAAGAAGAAGAAATCACAGACCGCACGGAAAGACATGAATGATTAAGACAAACTACGTTTGCGCAATTCCCGTATCTGCCGCCGTACTTCCTTTGGGGCGGGCCCTCCGGGGAGGCCGCGGGCCCTGACGCAGGCAAGCGGCGCAAGGACGCCGAAAATGTCTTTTTCAAAAAGGGCGGAGCGGCCCCGCAGTTCTTCGAGGCTCTGTTCGGTTATGGAGCGCCGGCCCGCGTCAAGACAGTCCCGCACGACAAGCGCCGCCGTCTCGTGGGCGGCGCGGAACGGCATCCCTTTGCGCACCAGGTATTCGGCGGCGTCGGTCGCTTCGAGGAAACCGCCGCCGCAGGCCGCTTCCATCCGCTTTGTGTTGAAGGCCGCCGATCCGATCATCCCCCGGAACATTGCAAGGCAGGAAAGGAGGGTGTCGATACTGTCGAACAGGGCTTCCTTGTCTTCCTGGAGATCTTTGTTGTACGCATAGGGAAGCCCCTTTAATACCGTGATGAGGGTAACAAGGTTTCCCGCGGCCCGGCCCGCTTTGCCCCGGATAAGTTCGGCAAAGTCCGGGTTTTTTTTCTGGGGCATGATCGAAGAGCCGGTACTCCAGGATTCGGCGAGGCTTGCAAAGCCGAATTCCTCGCTTGCCCAGAGCGCGGTGTCTTCGCAGAACCGGGACAGGTGTACCATGGTTATCGAAACGGCCGCGGCGGTTTCCAGGGCGAAATCCCTGTCCGCCACCGAGTCCATCGCGTTCAGGCTTGTCCGGGCAAAGCCCAGAGCCTGCGCCGTGGCGCGCCTGTCCAGGGGCAGGCCGGATCCGGCCAGCGCGCCCGAACCCAGCGGACATTCGTCAAGGCGGTCAAGGGCGTCGCCGAAGCGGCCGCGATCCCGGACAAGCGCGGAAGCCCAGGCGCAGAGATGAAAGCCCAGCGTAACCGGCTGCGCCCGCTGAAGGTGGGTGTAGCCGGGCATGACCGATTCGGCGTGTTCCTCCGCCCTGTCCAGCAGGGTCGATACGGTCAGGGCAAGCCCGTTCCGCAGTTCGGGAATAGTCCGTTTAAGGTAAAGGCGAAAGTCCGTCGCTACCTGATCGTTGCGGCTGCGGCCGGCGTGAACCATACGTCCGGCGTCGCCGAGCCTTTCGGTAAGAACCCCCTCGATATACGAGTGAATGTCCTCCGCGTCCGGGTCGACCGTGAGTCTGCCTGAACCAAGTTCCCCGGCGATTCGGGCAAGCTCACGGTCGATTTTCGCGGCGGCCGCGGCGGGGATTATCCCCTGTTTTGCCAGCATCGCCGCGTGGGCCCTGGAACCGGCAATGTCGTCAAGGGCCAGGCGCCTGTCAACGCCGATGGAAGCCTGAAACGCGAAGGCTTCGGCTTCGGGCTTTTCCTTGAGTCTTCCGGCCCAGAGTACCTGTTTCGGCATTATGTATCTTTTGCCTTTTTCGATTTCGCGCCGAAGCCCGTCTTCGCGCCGGCGCCCGGCTTTTTCGATTTCGCGGGAACCGGTTTACCGGGTTTCGCGGATTGCCGGGGCGCTTTTTGCTCCGGCTGCCGCATCAGCGCCCGTACCAGAACGGGAAGGCCGTAAAGCCGGATAAATCCTTTCGCGTCGGCGTGGTTGTACAGATCTCCCGTGGTAAAGCTCGCTATCGAAGCGTTGTACATGGAATAGGGTGAGGAAACCCCGGCCGCCGAAATAGAACCTTTGTAGAGTTTAAGCCGCACCGTACCTGAAACCGTTTCCTGGGTCGAGTCCACAAAGGCCGACAGGGCTTCCCTGAGAGGGGTGAACCACAGACCGCCGTAGATAACTTCTCCCATTTTTTGGGCGACCTGCTGCTTAAAGGCATAAGTCTGCCTGTCAAGACAGATGTGTTCCAGTTCCTGATGGGCGTAGTAGAGAATGCTGCCTCCGGGGGTTTCGTAGATACCGCGGCTTTTCATTCCCACCACCCGGTTTTCGACCAGATCGACAATACCGCAGCCGTTGGCCCCGCCGATTTTGTTCAGCGTTTGGACAAGGCCGGCCCCGTCCATCTTTTTACCGTTTACCGAAACGGGGATTCCCTTTTCAAAACCGATTTCCACATAGGCCGGCTTTGCCGGCGCTTTTTCCGGCGGCGTTGTCATTTTCAGCATTTTTCCCAGGGACGGCTCGTTGGCCGGATCTTCCAGTTCAAGGCCCTCGTGGGACATATGCCAGAGATTGTCGTCCCTGCTGTAGGAATCTTTTTTGGTGACCGGGACAGCGATTTTGCGCCGTTTCAGGTACCGTATTTCTTCTTCCCGGCTTTTGATCCGCCATGTACGCCAGGGAGCGATTATTTCGATATCCGGGGCAAGGGCCGTTATTCCCAGATCGAAGCGAACCTGATCGTTTCCCTTGCCCGTAGCGCCGTGGGCAATGGCCGAGGCTTTTTCTTTCCGCGCCTGCTCAACCAAAATTTTCGCGATAAGGGGGCGGGCGGTCGAGGTTCCCAGAAGGTACTTGTCTTCGTACAGGGCGTTTGCCTTGAGGGCCGGCCAGATGTACTGTTCCACGTATTCCTTTCGCGCGTCGATTACCACGCAGGACGCGGCCCCGGTATCCAGCGCGCGCTTTTTGATTGTTTTCCAGTCCGCCTCCTGGCCCAAATCCACACAGACCGCCGCAATATCGCAGTCGTGGTTTTCCCTGAGCCAGGGGATGATCACCGTCGTATCCAGTCCTCCTGAATAGGCAAGGACTATTTTCTTCTTCATGCGTTACTCCTGAAAATCGAGTATATACCAAAAGGCCGGATTTTTCTACAATACGCGGACAAACAAAGCGCGTTTCCCCGGCGCGCGCGCAAACGCGCGGGATTGGACGATCCAACAGGACGGTCCTACAGGGAGGCGCCCTGACGCAGTCCGGTAAATTTTCTGACAAAGCCGCAGGGCCTGTAGGTCATCTTTGCCTGACGGAGCCCTTCGTCCCCCAGATCCTGTTCGCGGTTAATGTGGATGTAATACTTCGGCAGGGACGCGGCGAAGGCCTGGTTTATAAACTGATAAATACCCTTAAATTCCTCAAGGGCTTTTTCAAAATGAACGGCGAACATCCTGCCTCTGGCAAGGGATTCCCCCAGGCACCACGCGGCGGGTTTTCCTTCCACATAGTAGAGGGTTCCTTTCTGGTACAGGCCCTCGAAGTTTTCAAGCGCCTCGGAAGCGGCAAGGTAATCGCCGTCAAAGCCCTTTTCTTCCCGCCAGCGGGAAAGTATTTCCATTGCCGTCGGAACCAGATCCACGGTGAGCGGTTTTTCTTCCCACGATGAATACTGGGCGTGAAACGCGTTTACCAGGTTCCGCTTTTTGTGGTACTTTTTGCCGGGCAGTTCCGCGAGGTCGGTACGAAGGTACAGATAGTCGAAATTGTCCCTGTCTTCGTCAAACTGAATTCCCCATTCTTCCATACGATCCCGGCTGGGCGTAAGCAGGGAATCGGAAATGCCCTTCCAGTAATCGTGGGTTCTGAAAAGCTCGTCCAGAATGCCCTTGCCGGGTACGGCGCAGGGCGTCATAAAAAAGCGTTTCGCTGTTTCGCCCTCTTCGTGTGGAGGCTGGGTTCCTGAAATGACAAAGGTTTTGTCGACTACTTTGGAAATACGGTAGCCGTAACGCCGCCTGAACAGGTACAGGTTCGCGAAGGTATATTCGGATACCCCGTCGGGCGTCATCGGAAGCTGGGGATGCATCTCCGCGCGCAGCTCGTAACTTATGGGGACAAAATCGGGAAATTCGGGTATGAGCATGTACGGCAAGTATATTCCACAACGGCCGAAAATGCTATAGTTGGGCTATGCAGGAGCCTCGGGCCGAAAACCGGATTTTGGACGATGATTTTACGGCGCTTGTCGTTCCCCGTTTTCTTCGCTATGTGAAGATTTGGACGACAAGCGACAGACATATAGAAGAAACCCCCTCAAGCCCCGGCCAGTGGGATCTGGCGCGGCTGCTGGCGCGGGAACTTGAGGGCCTTGGCCTGGAAGCCGCCGTAAGCGATCACTGTTATGTTGTCGCCCGCCTGGCCGCGAGTCCGGGGCTTGAAGCAAAACCGGCGATTGGCTTTCTTGCCCATCTTGATACGGCCCAGGATGTTTCGGGGAAGGATGTAAAGCCCGTTCTTGTGGAACACTACGACGGCAAAAAGATCGTTCCCGGACAGCCGGGGCGCGCCGGGACGGCGGGCGGTGTCTGCCTTGACCCGGAAACCGATCCCGGCCTGGCCGCCCACAGGGGAAAGGCCATTATCCACACCGACGGAACTACCCTTCTGGGGGCGGACGACAAGGCGGGCATTGCCGAGATCATGGGCGCCGTCGAATATCTGTGTTCCCGTCCTGAAATCAAACACGGCCCGGTAGAGATTATTTTTTCGCCGGATGAGGAAACCGGCAAGGGGCTCCCGTTTTTCCCGCTGGAAAAACTCACGGCCGCCGTGTGCTATACCGTTGACGGCGGCGCTCTGGGCGAGCTCGAGGCGGAGTGTTTTAACGCCTGGTCGGCGCGGGTAGGTTTTTCGGGCCGGGTGATACACCTGGGCCAGGCGCGGGGAACGCTCGCCAACGCCTGTCTTATGGCGGCGTCGTTTGCCGTTATGCTTCCCCGCTCGGAAAGCCCCGAAGCCACCGACACGTACTACGGCTATTATTGCCCCACGGAGATAACCGGCGATCTTGAAAAGGCGGAACTTGAGGTCTACATACGGGATTTTGACCGTGCCCGCGCGGAACAGCGGGTCGCGGCCCTGCGCGCGTTTGCCGCCGCCGTCGAAGCCCAGTTCCCCGGAGGAAGCGTTACGGTAGAAGCCCGGCCGCAGTACTACAACATGAAGGAAAAAATCAGCCAAAACCCCGCCGTTCTCGCCAAACTGGAAGAAGCGGCCCGGCGGACGGGAATAACCTGCAGCCTGAAACCGATTCGGGGCGGAACGGACGGCTCAAAGCTCACCGAAATGGGTATCCCAACCCCCAACATTTTCACCGGCGGCCGCAATTTCCACAGCGCCGCCGAATGGGTCTCGGTTCCGGATATGGCGGCCGCCTGCAGGTTAATTGTGGAGTTGGCGGCTGTCTGGGCGCAGTGAACG
>JAIRSC010000190.1 GCA_031255645.1 Treponema sp.
GTCTCGTCTTCACCGTCCTCCACGGGCGGTTTTTTTATTTTGAAGGGCCCTATCGCCTGGATACCGCCGAAACCAACCAGAATATCGTTCTGGACAAGCGTCCGGTAGAGCAGTATATTGGTCCCGATAGAGCCGGAGAGCCAGGTCGGCCCCCCGCCGTAGGTGTTGTCCGGGGACAGAAAGTTCCAGTCGGCCTGGGTCATAACAATATTTTGCCCGTGAACCGCCCCGCAGAGGAAAACAAAAAACACAAAAACAACGCTATGCTTCACCCTGTTACCCCGGTTATTCGACAGCAAAGGTGTTTCCGGCTATAAACCCGTCACGAATAACAAGGTCGGGAGTCGTCCGCACCGTGTTCCATTCCTCCCGTGACGGGATTTCCTGGTTAAAGGACAGTTCCACAAAGTATACATACTGGGTTCCGTCCGCCGGTACGATGACCGGCGTGTAGTATACTTCGTTGTTGTCCCCGTTGCTGCCTTTAACCGCGTCTTGCCGGAAATACAGATTGAACACGGCCCATTTGTTGCCTATGGTAACCGTTGCCTGGGGGTTTAAATCCTCCGAGGTTCTAAAAAATCTTAATACGATATTACCGTCGTCGGAATAACCCTGGGCAAGGGTTGTCTTCTGATTCATGTAGGCGTTCACCCGCACGGCCGCTCCATTCTCCACCCTCGCCTCAACATAGCGGAAACGGTTTGCCGCCAGAAGCTTTCCGTTCGCGGGAAGACTGTTCTGCACCGCGATTGCGGGCTGGGACATGGTCCACGCAAGCGGCTTTTGACCATCCGCCGCAGCCCGGGCAAACTGGTAGATTTTTTCGGCCCAGGGAAGGGCGGCTCCTTTGAAAAGCGCCGGATGTAAGGCCTGCTTTACCGGTTCCGCCGCTTCGGCTATACCCGCTCCCATGGAATCAAAAAGGGCGGCAATATCCTTGATATTGTTCAGAGACAGGGGATTTTCCACCGTGGCATCGGCACAGACAGGATACTGTTTGAGGAGTTCTGTCTGCGCCAACAGTGTTGTTTCCATTGTCCGTTTAAACTCGTCGGATAGAACCTTTATGCCATTAAAAGAAAAATCGTTCCACCAGCCAATCGCAAGCGCGGAATCTTCCGTATAAACGGAAAGATAATTTTCTTTCAGTTCTTCTTCCGCCGCCGCCTGTAATATCCTAAAGGCGCTTATGGGCTCCTCGGGCAGCTTCATCCACGCGGCGATCATCCGCTCCGCATCGGTACTGAGGAATTCGGAAAGTATATTGGCCTTGTCGTTCAGGGCAGCGATATACCCGTCTTTTTCGGCGATAAGGGCATCGTTCAATATGGAATTATCAGCAATGTTCAGGGCTTCAATACTCTTAAGATAAATTGTCTGCAATGCGGCGTTTATCTGAAAAGCCTTTATGGTCCGCAGCCTGTTCCGGTAGCCGGTCCATTCGTACTCCGGCTTATAAACAGAATCCGGATACCGGCCCCAGTAACGGACATAATTGCCAAGGTATCTTAAAAACCCTTCGGGCTTGTAGACGCTAACCGGAACATTCCGCAGGAACAACGGCATATTTTCTTCGCCGCCGGCGGAAAAAAGCGAGGCAAATGACATGACATATTCAATAATTCTCCCAACAGCAGGCGGATCATAGACGCGGTTATAACTGTAAATTCCCAGGGTAGTTTCCAGCGCGCTATCGGAAAAAGCAACGGCGCTTTCCAGTCCGGCCCGGGTTTCGATAAGGCCGGCGATATTCGATTCAAAACTATAGAGGAAGTCGAGGGTTGTGGTAAAAATGGTATACCGGTTAAAGTAAGCCTGGGCCAAAAGCATGGTCCGCGCGTCCGCGGCAAAGGTTCCGATTTTTTTGTTTTCAAGATAATCGCCGGCATAGGCGTCAAAATCATCAAACGCGGCTTTGATACTGCCCTGTCCTTCCTGCCAGTTTGCTTCGAACCCCGCGCTTGCAAGGTTTTTTTCGGCGGGCAGGGCAATCTCGGAGGAAAGCTCTAGGATTCTTTCGACAACCGAAAAAAGCGACGGGGAGTTGGGGGCTTCGTCCGCCTTGTCCGCCAGAAGCTCGTTGTCCTGGAGTTTTGCCGCCCTGGTTTGCAGATTCCGCACTTCCACGGCCAGTCTGTTCCCGAATTCGCCCTGCAGCGCGACGATCCGCCCGATCCGTTCCTGGCCGGAATTATCGAGTTTCTGCAGCACAAAGGCCATATCCGCTTCAAAGAGCGCGGTGTATTCCCTCACCGCAAAACCAATAACCATGTCGTTAAAAAGATAATCGTTGATAAGGTTATCCCGGTAGGGATCCGGCGTCGGCCTCGCGGCGATAAGCGCCCCTCCCCCTCCGTCGATGTTGATCACCGGCAGCGGGTTGTCAAATGCCAGAGGAATATGGGCGGCGCGGAGCTGTTCCCTGATTTCGGCAAAGATGGCCCTCCCTTCGGATAATATGCTCTTTTGCCGGTTTGTCAGGGTCTTCCATTCGTATACAAGATCGCGGACCTGGTCCAGGGTCGCCACCGTATTGACCCGCCGGAGCGCCCGGTTGATGCCGTCATAATTTTCGAGGATCTCCTCCGAAATCGAGGCCAGCCGTTTTATTTTCCCGTAGATAGAATCAGGGTAAACCGCATAGCGGTCCCAGGCCGAAATAATGGTGTTAAGGGCCGCGTCTTTTGCCCGCGTAAACTCATCGGAATAAATATAAGCGGCGTCGATACTGTAGGAATAATCCCGCTCGTATTTGCTTTTGTACTGCTTCAAAAGGTTTGTCGTATCATTCGAAAGTCCCGGCATCAGATAACGCAGCATGGAATCAAATTTAAATTGAGAAGACCTGAAAAGCTGGTTAAAATCGGCGCCTTTAACCGTATCAAGTTCCAGGAAAGAGGTCAAAACAGCTTTTATGCCGGAAGTAAGAACCTCGGTATTTTCATTTTCAATGATCTTGTTACCGGTGTTTCGGATCAAGGGCATCCGCACCATGGCGCTGTAAAGCTGGTTGGTAATAAACGCCTTGTCCCTGTACCGGTAATTCGGCTGAAAGCCGTCCGTTACTATCCGCGCAAGGCCGAAGCCCCGGGGAATCACCACCGCCATGTCCCGAAAGGCAACCGCGTTGTAGAAAAATTGCACTCGTGAGGAAAGCGATTCCCCCGCGACGGGGTCCGTGTTAAGCAAGAAACGCCCCGGGGGATCTTCCTTGATCAGCGGAGAATAAAAATGAGAGCCCTTCTGTAAAATGCCGTCAAGGTAGGTGTAATACGTTGTGGTCTGCAATAAATTAGTGTAAAGGTTATCCCTGTTGAACAGCGCCGCAAACCCCCAATAAAGGCCCGCCGCTGCCAGGACGGCGCACAGGATGTAGTGGGGCAGGTAGATCGCTAACGCCTTTCTTTTAAGAAGAGACGTGTGTTCGGATTCCCTAAAGATACGCTTGTGAAAAGTATCCCGGATAAAATAACCGCGCCGTAAATTGGAACGCCTGGTTACCGGGGCCAGGGCAAGCCGGCGGCTTGGAATCACCATAAGGTTGTTTCCGGCATCGAAATTTACCGTTCCGGCCTGCGCGTCGTAAGCGGCGCTCTGGTAAGCGCTGCCGGGAATGATCAATTCCTCCGGCGATATTCCCAATAAGCCGGCCATTGCGGGGTTCAGGGAAAGGAACATATTCTGCGCGGAAGTAAAATAGAGCCCCTCAAAATACGTATTGCCGGTTCCGTGGTAGTTATCCTCGCCGAACAGGGCATCAAGGTATACTTTGATGTTTTCGTTAAGCCGGTTAATGGTATCCGGGAAGGTCCATATTTTGGCGGCGGTATCCATACGGGTTTCCGGCGACTGCTCATTTTTGCGGGTGTTTTCGAAAACGAGCTGTTTTGCGCCGGCGTTAAGCCGTTCATACAGGCTTGTCCAAAATTCATCAAATTTTTGCTCGTTGTAAAATTTCGTATTGTTTTCAAACCCCAGAATTTGGTGGCGCAG
>JAIRSC010000003.1 GCA_031255645.1 Treponema sp.
GGGGCGGACATCATCAATATGTCCATTGCCACGGAAACCGCGCTGGCAAACGAGGCGGGCATCCCCTACGCCGCCGTCGCGATGAGCACCGATTACGACTGCTGGAAAACAGACGAAGAGCCTGTTACCTGGGAAGCCGTTTTCCAGGTCTTCGCGGAAAACGCCTCGAAGATGACACAGCTTCTCGTTACGACGATCCCGCTTGTTGGGCGGCAGCCTACAACAGTTTAGACGCGGATTATAACCGGCGCGATTAACCAAATTTTAACGCTTCACTCATGCCGCTTTAACAGTGTCCCAATATATTTACTCCATCTAACGCATAAGGAGTAATGTTCATGAAAAAAATCTCTGCCGTTTTCTTGTTAACGGTTATGTTTCTCGGTTCCGTGTTTGCCGGGCCGGGAAAAGAACAAAGCGGAACTTCAGGTCCCGCGCCCTATACCATAACGGCGGCGGGTTCTACCTCGGTAAGTCCACTGATGGAACTGTTGACCGCCGAATATAAAAAAATACGCGGCAATGTGTCCTTCAACATCAGCGCGACAGGTTCGGGCGACGGTATCAAGGCGGTTCCGGCCGAAACCGCGGAAATCGGAATGTCCAGCCGCGAATTAAGCCCGGCGGAAATCGGAAGCGGTATTGAGGAACATCTTATCGCCATCGACGGTATTGCGGTTATCGTTAACCCCGGCAACGGCGTTTCCAGCCTTAGCGTTGGCCAGATACGGGATATTTATACCGGCGCGATTACCGACTGGAACCAGGTCGGGGGCAGGGCCGGCAAAATTGCCGTTGTTTCGCGGGAACCCGGTTCGGGGACCAGGGGCGCTTTTGAAGAGATCGTCAAATTCCAGGACAAGCTTGTCCTGGGCGCCACGGAGTTTGACGGAACCGGCGCGATAAAAGCCGAGATATCCCGCAATGCCGACGCAATCGGCTACATTTCTCTCGGTTCGGTAGACAATTCCGTAAAAACGCTGAACGTGGACGGCGTTCCCGCCACTACCGCCAATGTGGTCAACGGCAGCTACAAAATCGCCAGGCCCTTCCTCCTTCTTACCAAAAAAGGTAAAACCCTTAACGGTGAAACACGGGCTTTTCTTGACTGGATTCTGACGGACGCCGGACAGTCCATCGTTAAAACAAGCTGGATTTCCGTAAAGTAACGGAATCCCTGATGTAAATATCAGGGATTCCGGTGATAATTTGTCAGGTAAGGAATTATTCCCTACCTGACAAACCTGAATCCATTATCCATACAGCGGAACGTTTCCCGTCCAAACCTTAAAACCACGACGCCGCTTTAGCGAAGCCCGGGTATCAGCGCCGCCACCGATTCGTCGTACATCGCATAGGCGTGAATCGCCGGCCTGAAGTACGAGCCGCCGTAGGTTTTGTTTACCCTAATCTGTATTGTCTTTACCGCCCCGGCGTCCAGGTCGAAGTAGGTCATAACCCTGTCGTCCCTGATATCCTGGTACGCAAAGGAAGATGAAGAGGCCCCGCCGCCTATCCGCTCATTGATGATTTCCCAGGAAGCGGGGAGCTGATGCACAAGGGCTATATTCTCGACCTTGACCCTTCTGGTATTGGTAACGCTGACACGTATCTCCATATCTTCGCCGGTGTTGAGGGCGGCCGGATCTATCACCGCACCCGAAGAAGCGTTCCGGTATTCCACCGCAAGGCTCAAACCCCGGGAAAAAGCCTGTTCTTTCCCTTCCTCGGGGAGTCCCCGAACTCCGATGTTGACGTAGACGGGAGCGGACGAACGGTTCCGTACCGTAAAGTTCCCGGAAGAACCCTGTGGGTTCCCTAATTCCGCCTGCACAACCTGGGACGAGAATACGGCGCTGCCGTTCCTTCCCGCGAAACTGTATTCCACATTCATTTCCTGGTCACGGGAACCGGAACCCTGCATAAAGATCATCGCCGACCGCAGAGCATTGGCGGTTTCCTGGGTAGAAAGCCAGTTTTCCGATGAAAGGGTCTGCGCGATTTCCTCAAACAGAGATTTGGCATCGGCGTCTTCGCCGCCCAGAAGCACGAGGGTTTCAAGGATTATTGTCTTGTCCCGAAAGGCCGATCCAAAGGTTCCGCCGTATTCGCGGTAGTCGGCGACCGTAAGGGCCTGGTTCGCCGCGAGCCGCCTGGCCGTGTCCCGCTGGCCGGCGTACCAGTACGCCGCGGCAAGCCGCCAGCGCGCCGGCGGCGACAGTTCCTGCCGTTCCCTAAGGCGGTTCATCGAACCAAGATCGGCCTCGCCGGCCAAAGCCAGCGTATAGAGCCGGTAGGCCTGTTCCGCCTGGTTGCCGTCCCGCGAAGCCCAGCCCGCCGCGCGCCCTTTCTGGAAAGCGATAAAGCCGGAAAGCAGATCGGCGGGAACCAGATAGCCCGCCCGCCTGGCCTCAATCAGGAAATGCCCCGCGTAGGTGCTTCCCCAATCGTTGGCGGATTCTTCTCCCGGCCAGTACGAAAAACCCCCGCCGGGAACCTGGAAGCTTGCGAGCCGTTCAATACCCGCCCGGACGTTGTTCCGCATCTCGCCGCGCCTTTCGACATTCAGGTCAAGCACCTTGTCCAGGTACAACTGGGGAAAGACGGCGCTTGTTGTCTGCTCGATACAGCCGTGGGGATACTGTATAAGATTTTTGAGCCGCCCCTCCATATTAAGCGGGGGAAGCCGTGAAAATTCGGCGGTCGCCGTGTTGGTTCCGTTCATGCCGGGATACGTTATCGCCTCGTTCCAGGTTTCTCCCGGCGAAAGCAGCTTAATCCGGGTATTGGTTACCGGAATGGCCGTGCTCCGCAGGGTCAAATCCACCGCGTGCCGGGCCGTCTTGAGCCCCGGCGACGAGGCGCTTATGTTAAAACGCACGACGCCCGGAGACGCCGGGGCCTTGATCCTGAACCGCACGGTTTTTTCGCCTGTTTTGTCAAACGAAACGCTGGCCGCCCCCTGGCCCACAAGCGCGGCGCCGTTTACGTTCATTTCCACCTGTACGTTCCGGGCGCCGTCCCTGTACGACGCTACCGATACGGGAATGACCGCCTCGTCGCCGGGCGACAGGGTCCGCGGAATCGTCCCGAAAACCATAATGTCCGAAGAAACCTTAACTTGCTTTTCCACCGTTCCATAGGCCCGGTTCTCCCGGTTTCCACCCGTCGAGGAAGCCGCCATAACCATGACCCGTAAAGCTCCGACATAGGGCGGCAGCGTAAAACGCTCGGTTTTCTTTTCGCCGGCTTTAAGCTCAAAGGGGCCAAAGTAACGCACCACGGGCTTAAATCGCTGGGTTTCCTTGGCGCCGTCGTCCGTTCCGTCGTCGCTGCCGCCTATGGCAAGCAGGGTTTCAAGCTGCCCGGAATAAGCGCCCATAAAATCGGCAAACAAATCCCAGGATTTAAGGAACGACGCTTCCCGCGCGTAGAAGGTCGCGAGAGGATTGGGAAGGGAATAGCGGGTAAGCCCCAGCAGCCCCTCGTCAACAACCGCTACCGTGTAGGCCATCGGCCTTCCCGAAGCCTCGCTTACCGTAAAGGCCGCCTCCGATTCAGGTTCCCAGTTGTCCGCCGCGGTAACGACCGGCGCGAGCCTTGAGCGGGGATCGCTTACCATAACCGGGGTAATGCCGTAGAGTCTGAGCGGCAGATCGTTTTGCGTCTGTAGATGAGGCTGAAGGAGCGTCACATGAACGTAGAGGTTCGGAACCATCGAGGCGTCCACGGTAAATTCATAGCGGGTCTGGGTATCGGTACATTCTATCCATTCCCGTTTAAGGATATTTCCGCCCTTTTCAAGAACCACCACCGCTCCGGCGTTTTTGTTCGAGGGGAAACTGACGCTCGCCTTTTCCCCGGCATTGTACTGCTGTTTGTCCGGGCTCAGAACAAGCATCGCCGCCGCGCCCTGTCCGGAACCTTCGACAGCCCTGCCGGCCCAGCCCGGCCAGTCGATGTATACCATAGTCGCGGCGGAATGGCCTCCTTCCGAATCCCGGACGACCACCATATAGCGGCCCCATTCAGGGTACTTTACCTGGAAATTCCAGGCCGCGCTGCCGTTTCTGGCCGTAATCCTGCCGCTGACAAGGGGGCTTCTGGAAAGAAGCGACGCGAATTCGGCCGCTTCGTTTTCTCCCTTCTCCCACCACCATCTCCAGCCGAGTTTATACACGGCGCAGTCAAGTTCGACGGATCCGCTTACCGGTTTTCCGTCCGCGTCGAGAAGGAGGATATCCGCCCGGTGATCCACGTCGGTAAGGAGCATATTCCGGGCCGCGTCGCCTTTGGGCAGCCTGAGCCCCACATAGCGTTTGTAGGGGGAAAATTCCTTTGTTATCTGTTCCGATGAAAACGCCCCGGAAGGTTCAAAAACCCTGGTCATAAACCGGGCGTTGAGTTTTCCCGGAACCGCGCCGCCCGGATTGAGGTTCATCGTAAACGCGGCTCTTCCCCCGTCATCCAGCGTTCCTTCCCAAACAGTCTGCCGTTCGCCGGAGACGCTTCGGGAAGGATCGGAAAACGAATAGTCGCCTTGCGCGGGGAAACCGCCCGTTTTTTCGGAGAAGGTTACCGAAATATCGGCCTTGAGCCCCGGCGCGGGCGCTCCGTACAGCCACGCCGCCTCGAGGTCTACGGGATTTTCTTTTTCAATGTAGTCTTTTGCGCCGAAATTCAAATCCATACGAAGGCGGTTGGGAATAACCGTTTCGATTTTAAGGTTTCTGGTAAAAACGCTGCCGCCCACCTTGACCCTGGCGGTCCAGTCTCCGGTGGGAGCGTCGGCGCGGGTGGAAACGGCTATCGAATAAAAGCCGTCGATGGACGAGGTAAAGGTTCTTTCGCCGCTGATCCGTCCCCGCGGATCTTCAAGCTCAAACGAAACAGGATGATTGGCCGGCAGGGTTTTTTCGGGATCGGCAAGAAGGAAGGTGAGGAAAATATCGTCGCCGGGCCGCCACACTCCCCGCTCGCCGTAGATAAGCCCGCGTATGCCGGACGCCGGCCGGCCGCCCGAAATGTCAAAATGGCTTACCGTAAGCGCCTGGGATTCACCTATTTTGAGCCAGGCGCGGCCCAGGCCGCTTGAGGCGTAGATAAAGGCCGGCGTCTGGTTTCCAATCGTTCCGCCCTCCGAAACGGCCGGCACGGAAACGGCGTCGGCGAAGCTTGCGATACCGGAGCCGTCGGTCTTGAGTTTTTGCAGGGAACGCCCCTGATAATTCAACAGCTCCACATTGACGTCGGATTCGCCTTTCGCCGTCTTTATGTTGTTCGCGGCCACAATCAGGGAACCGTCAAGACCGCGTTTGGCGAGCAGCCCCAAATCGGAAACAAGAACGTTCCGGCCTACGGTAATATTGTGGTCGTAGTAGTTCCGGTAGAACGCGGGATGCCAGGGGTTGTTGCGGTTATTGTACCAGGAATAATCCGAATTATCGTACCAGTCCCAATAACTTGACTCGCCGTTGTCCCCGAAGGGAGGAAACGAGTCGTCGGGAAACTCCATCGACGCGAAATCTTCCACGCCTTCTCTGTCGTATTTTACGTGCCTTGGCCTGAAGCTTAAGCGGATATGAAACATGCTGTCCGGGTATTTGCGGGCAAGTTCCGAAAGGTCAAGTCCCTGGCGTCTCCACGTGTTCTTGTAGGTATCTTTCCACGCCAGATCAAATGATTTGGTCCAGACGGGTTCTCCCACTCTTTCAAGTTCCCGCACTCCGTCAAGGGCGTTTACCTGAAGAAAGTGGATCATGTTGTCGCCATAAATCCTGAACGCTTCCACAAGAACGCCCGACAGATTTCTGGTTTCTATCACCATTCGGGATCCCTGGCTTGTGGGAAGAATTGTCCCCCGTCCGGCAAAACGAACTTCCGGAATATCCCACCTGCCCGGAACGGTAAACAGAACCGGCTCCGCCAAAACGGCGCCGCCGGCGTCGGAAAGATCCTGAATCGAAAGTACCGCGCCGAAGGGGATGCTGCCTTCCTTTTCTCCATAGATGCGGACGATGTTTCCATCGAGAGAATACCGTATGTCGGTATTTCCCGAAAGGCTGACGTATCCCCTTAAATCCTGGTTGGACTTCAGCGGCGAGGAAAAAACCACTTCCAGCATGGTGTTCCGGTGGTTTATCTCCACGACCTCAAAGCTTCCGTTGCCGGGGATAAGCACCGGCATGAAACCCTTGTCGTCAACGTCCAGGGGCCTTCCGTTCCAGCTCAAGGTATAGTTCTTCGGCTTGTCTTCCCTGAACAGCCCGTCAAAACTGAAACGGTGTTCGTCGCCGTCGTGAATCCATGAGATTTTTCCCAGTCCCGGGGCCTGTATGGTTTTTTCCACCCTGGAGGGATTGGCGTTCCGTTCGGCCAGGACATGGCCGGAAACCGTAACCTGTCCCGTTTCGTCAACTCTGACCGGATCGAGGGCCACTTCCATAAACGGCACGGAGGTGTCGAAGCTGAAGGAAAAAAGGCCCGTTTGGGAAAATTCCTCCGCGGGCGCGAGTTTGGAGGGATCAACCGTCGCGGTATAGGTCTTCCCCGGCTTGAGGGGCCGGTCGGGGAGGAATTCGAGGGTAAAGCCGTTTTTCCAGGAAAGGTTTCCCTTTGCCGCGGGTTCAAGCCGGAACGCTTCCCGTGGAACGGGCTTTGAAATGTCGAATTCCCTGACAAATTCCAGCGTTACTGGCCCGTTCCGGTCTATCACGCCCGAAGAAAAGGCGGAGACCAGCTGCGGGTCCGGGGCGGCCGCCTGAACCTTTTTATCGCAGGAAACAAGACTTCCCGCGATAAGAACCATAACCGGAACGGCAAAAAGCGCCGGATAAAAAAAGCGTATCCGCCTTTTGTTTGTTTTCATACTTATAGATCGTACCCAACAATACACCGGTGTCAATAGAGGCAGACAACTATTTTTTTGCTCCGAAAGAAACGCGAATCGGCCGACTATTGAGGCTTTCCCAAAACCGTGCGCGCAGCGCACAATTAATTAGTTTTGGGACAGGCTCCATTCATTCGAAAGTCTGGTTTAATACCCCGTCGCAAACTACGTTTGCGCGTTCTGCTCCGGCTCAAATAAGACAATGCCTACAAAAATTTGGTGTTAAACCAGACGGTATTATAAACTTCCTATCGAACGAGCCTCCGATCAAATTAACGCAACGCTTAAGATACTGCGGGGCTTGCCCTGCGGAGGCTCATTGACGGCCGTCCGAATTCCCCGGCAAGCCATTTTTCTATGATAAACAGGGAAACCGACCCCGGATTGGGAAGCTTTACTCCGCCCGAACGCACCGTTTCGGCGCTGAACCAGCGGGCGTCAAGGATTTCAACGCCATCGCATACAATCTCCCCGCCCGCGTACCGGGCGATAAAGCCCACCATCAGCGAATTGGGAAAAGGCCAGCCCTGGCTTGTTACGAAACGCAGGTCTTTCACGTCAATGTTAACTTCTTCCCGTATTTCCCGTATTACCGCTTCTTCGAGACTTTCGCCCGCTTCGACAAAGCCGGCAATAAGGCTGTATATGTTGTCCCTGAATTTTTTGTTGTGGGCAAGAAGGGCCTCTCCCGCGTCGTTGATAACCAGCGTTATGACCGCCGGGGAAATCCGGGGATATTCGATTCTTCCGCAGGCGGGACAAAGCCGGGCCAGTTCCTCCGGGGAGTCGCCGTTTGCCGCGCCGCAGCTTCCGCAAAAGCGGGATTCTTCCCGCCACTGGAGTATGTGGTAGAGCCTGAGCAGGGAAGCCCCGCCGGTTTCCGTTTCGGCGGCCGCCTGCCGTACCGAAAAAAGCCGCCAGCCGGCAGGCAGCGCGGCCGAGGGGGGCAGCAAAAAGCCCGGCGGCGGCTGTTCCGGGCCGGGCTGAATCTTCCCCGTAAAGGGAGGGGCGCTGTAGTAGTCAAATTCGCCGAAAGCGGCGCGGATCCGGCTCTCTTCAATTCCGCCGAAAACTTCTCCGTCTTCCATTGTTTCGGGTATGACAAGATAGTTCCCCTGAAAGAGGTACACGTTTTTGGCCATTGGCTAAAAGTCTAGTGTATCGGCGGAAAAGCGGAAAGTCCCCGGCCGGTGAGAAGCTGAACGGGCGCAAAAACACCAAGCAATAGCCATTACAGGGTTTCCCGTGCTATACTCTTTTCATGTATGAAAGGGAAATCCTTGAACCTTCCCTGTCCCCGGTGCAAAACGGGGAATTTATTCAGGGAACCTGGAACAGGGCGTTTAGGGAGGTTAACCTTCTTGACATACATAAACCCTACTATATTCCGCTGCCCGGATGGGTCCGTGAAGGCCGGCTTAAGGAATGGGAATCGTTTGTTGTTCAGAACAGCCGTTACCACCTTGACGCGTTCCTGGCAAACCTCAAATACTTTCGTATCGCCCAGCTGGTTTTGTACGACAAGGAAAGCGGGGAACGGTTCCGGTTCCGCAAAATACTCCCGTTAAGCGGCTGGCGTCTGCCCCGGAACCTCTACAACGATTCGATTGATTCCCGCTCCCTGCGCTTTTTTTTCAGGATTCACAACTGGCTCGATACCGAAACCATCCGCATCGATCTCAACATAGAGGCGCGGGGGAAACGGCCCGCTTTTACCGCCCATCTTATGTTTGACGCTTCCGCCGTTCCCCAGGTTACTACCTTACTCCAGGACGGCCTGCCCTTTTATACCTATAAAATGGTCTCGCCGGTCAGGGGCGATATGGTTTGGGGAGGGAATCATATCGTCTTTCGGCCCGGTGAAACCACGGGTTTTTTCAGAGACAGCAAGGGTTTTTGCCGTTACATGTCTTCGCGTCTGTGGTGTACCGCCGCGGGTTTCGACGAAAAAAACCGTTTCTGCGGATTCAGCCTTGCCGGACAGCCCGCGAGGAGTTCGGGTAAACACAACGAAAACGCGTTTTGGCTTGACGGCGAAATAACCAACCTGCCTCCGGTGCGTATCACAATGCCCGGGGGCATGGGCGAAAGCTGGATAATACAGGACCTGGAAGGCATGGTCGATCTGAGTTTTAGTCCCGAAGTTCCGGCCCGCAGCGCCTTTAATCTTTTGATATTCAACGCCGAATACCAGACACCCCTTGGACATTTTTCCGGCTTCCTGTTAAATTCAAAGGGAGAGCGTATTCAGATACGCCGGCTTTGGGGGCTTGGAGAGAAACTCTCGCTGCGAGTGTAAAAATGTCAAAAAACAAAGCGATATACGCCCCCGGTGAACTTGCGAAAGTCCGGGGCAAACTGGGAAATATTGACGAAACGGAAGCCAAGCGCATGGCCCAAATTCTTGGCGGCGAAGTCGGCTATGAACGGACAAATTCCCAGGAACCCCAGAAACGAAAGCTCAGGCACGAAACGGTCGAGGTTGCCGTCGGCGGCAAAAAACCGCTCCGCCGGATAGAAACCGTCGAAATGGAAGGGGAAGCGCGCGAGTTTGCGGGCGCCGCGAAACGAAAACCCGCCCGCAAAAAGGGCAGCGATCCGGTGGACGATCCCCAGGTTCCCGTTAAGGCCGGTTACTGGGAACGGATCAGGATGGACAAGTACATGGCCCAGCCGGAATTTGAAATAAAAGCGTCCGGCCAGACGCTGTTTTCGATGCTGTCTTTCTTAAGCGATCCGCCGGACATGGTCAGCCCGGTTTTCGTAAACCGCAGAATGAACGATTATTACAAGCGCATTGAGCTTTTGGTAACATCGGTGCGTTCGCTTCTTCCCCGGAACAACCTTAGACGGAACGAGCGGCTTAAAAAGGCCTCTCCGTTCGCGTTTTCGATCCTCGACACAATCCGCTACTGGAACATAGATCAGATTTCCGCCAATCTTTCAAAAATACAGGCCCGCCCCCGAAACGCGAAGGTTCAGGATTTTCAGGATATCCTCAGGGATATTTACAGGCCGCTTTACATTCTGGAACAACTTGACCTTGAAATCCACATTAAGGGTTCTTTCAAACTTCTCTACAAAATCCTTTACCTTGAAAACCCGGCGGAAGCGAAAAGCAAATACCAGGAACTTATACGAAACGCCCTTCTGTCTTTTGGAATCGTACGCCGCGATATTCGTTATCAGCTTTATCCGATGCTCCTTAAGCTGCTTTCAAACTGTTGGATACCCTACGAACTTTTTTTTGTGGAAAGAAAAAACCGGATACAGGCCTTTCTTCAGGTAAGCGAAAAAAACAGGATTAGTCCCCACATGGGGAATGCCGAGGCCGCCGCGGCCGAGACTGCGGAAGATACGGGGGAGCAGGCCGCGGACGCGGACGAAGTGGTCGAGGAAGTTGAAGAAATCGACGAAAAAGAACTTAAAACCGAAGATGTGTTTGACGAAGGCGGCATGGACGAGCCTCTTACCGAAGAAGACCGAATCAAGCGGCATCACAGCGAGAGCGAAAAAAAAGCCGTGGACCGGAGTCTTTCTACGATGGAAGTCCTGTTCCCAAAAGCCGGCTGGGAACGCATAAGGGTTTATCCCGATTTTTATCCGTACTTCTCCGATGTTTTCCGCTTTAAAAAAGGCGTTGAACTTATCGCCCCGACAGATCCGCTTCAGCAAGTTATAGTACTGATGCATATTCTCGAAGAGCTTTTCTTCGGTCTTCGTTATGTGATTTTCGGCATGATTATGGGTCCTGACGGTAATCCGGAACGTCTCGACGGTTTGATTGGCAGGATTGTGAACGAATGGCAGAAAAACATCGAAACAGGATTCGAAAAAGAGTATTTTCCCAGGCTGGACGAATACTGCCGTCTTTTGGAAAACACCGCCGAATCCAGAACCAGCAATTACGCCAAACGGCTTCTTAACGAGCTGCACTGGATCAAGCGGCTGTACTTTCTTCCGTATTATAAGTTTGAGTCGATTATGCCGCCGCCGTTCCAGAAAAATTCCATTACGGCGATTTACCCCGAAGTCAGGAAGCTCCGCAAATACCTTACCGCCGTCGCGGCCGGAATCGACCAGGGCAACAAACGCGGCGGCCCGGGAAAACGCGCCCCCTGCGACGGCATAGACAACCCCTGGGACCCCTACGTTTTCCAGGTGCCCAATCCCCTTTCGACCCGTCTCGACGCCCTGCTTGCCCCCAAAAAGCGGAACAACGCCTCTCTTGTTTTCTTTACCCTCGCGGTCACGGCGCTGCTGGATCACCTTATCAACGATGAAGAAAGTTGGGCCTACAGCCAGAAAACCGGGTTCCTCTTTCGCAGCGAGAACGGTGAGGGAATAAGGCCTCTGTTCGGGATAGAAACCAAAATCGACTCCGAAACCATTTTCCGGCAAGCGTTAAAAAAACGTCAGGCGGCGGCAGCCCAGGCAGCGGCGGCGGCCAGGGCCGCGGAAATCAACGTATAGGCGGCCTATTCTTCCAAAATGAGCAGCGTCTTGGGATCAAGCTTTAGCGCCAGATGTTCAAGGCTTGTCTCGTTCCTGTCCTTGGACGCGGAAAGCTCAATGTGGTCGGATTTTGGATCAAGCACGATGATCACGTCCAGAAGATCGGCGTAGTCCTTCAGGACAAGGGGAACGCGGCCTTTATCGTAGGCCTGTGCCTGGACAGTACAGCTGTACCAGAAAGAAATTCCCAGTTCTTTCGCACCGGCCTTTACTTCTTCCATCCGTTCGCGGCTGGTCCGGCCAAAATCAAAACCGTCGACAATGATCGCCTCCGCGCCGAATCCGCCTTCGACAATAAGCGCTTTAAGGCTCTTCAGGATCATCGAGCCGGTAACACCGTCCTGGCTGAAATTCAGCAGTACGCGGTTTTTAACAATGTCGTTTTTGACCTCTTCCGGCCGGTCCAGGTTTTTCTTTCTGGTGAATTCATCGAAAATATCTTCGTACCAGGAAAGCACGTACTGGGTATGCTGGGAAAAGGAAACGTGAATTACCTTTTTTTCCTGAAGCAGCTTGTCCAGGGCAATCTGTACCAGTACCGATGTTTTGCCCACTCCCGAGGGAGACGCGATAACGCCGATTTCTCCCGGCTTGAGGCCGCCGTGTATGGATTTTTCAAAAATGCGCACCGGGCTGCGCTGAATCAGTTCTTCCTTTATCATCACTTCTGCTCCTTCTTCTTTTCGTTGAAGTTTTTGATTAACGCTTCACTGACGCTTACCGGCGCTTTGCCGTATTTTTCAAACTCCATCGTAAATTCCGCCTTGCCCTGGGTAAGGGAACGGAGGCTTGTCGAATAGCCGAACATTTCGCTCAAGGGAACTTCCGCCTCCACGCGGGAAAACGTTCCGTCTTCGGTGGACGCGGAGATGATGCCCCGCCGCTGGTTGATGCTGGCAAAGATGTTGCCCTGGAATTCGGTCGGGCTTTCTACGGATACTTTCATGATCGGCTCAAGTATGCAGGGTTTGGCCTTTCCGTAGGCTTCCCGGAACGCGCCGATGGCGGCAAGCTGGAACGCTATATCCGAGGAGTCTACCGGATGGCTTTGGCCGTCGTTGATTACGCAGCGTATGTTGACAATGGGGAAGCCGATAAGGCTGCCTTTTTTGACGGCCTCCTTAAAGCCCTTGTCGCAGCTGGGGATAAATTCCGTGGGGATGGCGCCGCCCTTGATGTTGTCGACAAATTCGTAGTCGCCCCCGCTCCACGGTTCCATATAGCCGGCGACCCTTCCGTACTGGCCCGAACCGCCCGTCTGCTTTTTGTGGGTATAGTTAAACTCGGAACGCTGGGTGATGGTTTCGCGGTAGGCGACCTGGGGCATACCGGTTTCCACTTCGCACCTGTATTCCCGGCGCATCCGCTCGATGTACACTTCCAGGTGGAGTTCGCCCATGCCCTGGATAATCGTCTGGTTCGATTCGGGATCGACAAAGGTTCGGAACGTGGGATCTTCCTTGGTAAAACGGTTCAGGGCCTTGGCCATCTGGTCGGCGCTTTTTTTGTCCGTGGGAGTAAGGGCAAGGGATATTACCGGTTCGGGCACGTACATCGACGTCATCGCGTAATTGATCCCGCCGCCGCAGAAGGTATCGCCGCTGGCACATTCAATGCCGAAAAGGGCTACGATGTCGCCCGGATATCCTTCGTTGATGTCTTCCATGTTGTCGGCGTGCATGCGCACAAGCCGGCCGACCTTGAACTTTTTGCGCGCCCGGGTGTTGACAAGCTCTTCGCCTTTTTTAAGGGCGCCCTGGTAAATGCGGACATAGGTAAGCTGGCCGTACTGGCCGTCCTCGAGCTTAAAGCCCAGAGCGACCGTGGGGCTTTTGTCGTCGCAGGACAACTCTTTCCGCTCCTCGTTTTTGTCCAGATCGAGCGCGTAGTTCTTTACTTCCGTGGGGTTGGGCAGATAGTAGGCCACCCCGTCAAGCAGCGGCTGTATGCCCTTGTTCTTGTAGGCGGAACCGAGCATCACCGGAACGAACTTTTCTTCCAGCGTGCCCCGCCGGATAGCATTGCGGATAAGCTCCTCGCCGACAGGCTCACCGCCCAGGTACTTTTCCGCCAGCTCGTCGCTGAACATGGAAACGGCGTCGATAAGCTCTTCGTGGTGCCTGTCCGCCTCTGCCTTGAGGTGGGCGGGAATTTCCGCGTAACGCAGCTCTGTCCCCGCATCGCCGTCGAAATACACCGCTTTCATCGTGACAAGATCGACTATCCCCTCAAGCTTGTCCTCAAGGCCGATGGGAAGCTGTATCATGACCGCGTTAAGGCCGAGTTTTTCCCGAAGCTGGTTTTTAACCTTGAAGGGATTGGCGCCGGTTCTGTCGCATTTGTTCACAAAGGCGATACGCGGAACATGGTAGCGTTTAAGCTGCCTGTCGACCGTAATCGACTGGGACTGCACCCCGCCTACGGCGCAGAGCACGAGGATCGCCCCGTCAAGCACTCTGAGGGAACGTTCTACCTCGATCGTAAAATCCACATGGCCGGGAGTGTCGATAAGGTTGACGGTATAATCCTTCCATTCGACCTGGGTCGCCGCGGACTGTATCGTAATGCCCCGTTCCCGTTCAAGTTCCATGTGATCCATCGTGGCCCCCACTCCGTCCTTGCCCCGGACTTCGTGAATCGCGTGGATCTTGTTGCTGTAAAAGAGGATCCGTTCCGAGAGGGTCGTTTTCCCGGAATCGATATGCGCGCTGATACCAATGTTACGCATCCTGGTAATGTCGATGCCCATATAGTTATTGCTCCTTCTCTATTGGGGCTTCTTCAAAAAAAGCCCGTTTTACACCCGAAAATCCAAAATACCAACAGAGGAATTCGGTCTGTAATGATTATGCTGTACGACAATTCGCTCTTGTATAGGGCTGTTTCCGCCCGTCAAATCGCGGAACGGCGGTTTCGGAACAGCTCACGTAATAAATGACTTTCGTCTATGCGATAGTATACACATTTTTCAAAGAATTTCAAGTGTATGTACAGGATCCGCGCCTGTTTGTATTCTCCGGGCCCTGTCCCGGCTGCTTAACCGCATTGCGTATTTTGCCACCGTGAGCGCCGATAACTTCCTGCCGCTGGGGATGTGCCATTAAATCCATCCCCTCCAGGGGATACGCGCCCAGGAGAACGCCTTCCTTATTGGAAAGAACCACTGCCTCGCAGGCGGTCTTCCGGTCTTTCCGGCGAATCTCCACATATTCGGTTATCCGGCCGGGAATTTTTACTCCTTCGGTCACGGTAGTCTCGCGGGGTTCCTCTACCCGCAGCCCCAGCTTTTGGCGGGTTTCCTCGTTGATGACCAGGGGCCATGCGCCGGTATCCACCAGGGCGCTGACCGCAAGCCGTCTGACCTCGGATTCCGGGATGAACCCGCTCCCCGCGTTATCCGCGCCCCTAAGATTTACCAGGGTAACTTCCGCATGTACTTCGCCCATATCACGTTCCCTGTCTTTAATATACTGAGAATAAGCGGTAAATGGCAAGGAACCGGACGGACGCTATGTATTAATTTGTACCCGCTCTTTACGCCATTTATCTGGATAAATACTCCGCTCATTCGTAATGGGGTCCAATACCCAAGAACCCGCTCACTCACTTCGCGGGGAGGCCCTGGGGCGGTTAGACCTGGCGGCGCCTATAAAAAAATGGCAGCAGGACCCCGCGGTTAAATAATTTCCTTACAGAACTCAGCCTCGTAAACAACGCAAGGCTTGCAGGATATCCTGCCGCAAACCGCGTTTGCGCGCTTACGGCGTTGAGTTGGACGGCATGAGGCTTGACGGGCAGGGGGAGGGGGGCGTAACCGTATGGTATAGTGCCAAAAGGAGCTTGTTGCCGGATAAGGCATTGACGTGGCGTAAAACCGGGCGCGTACATAGGGAGTTAGGCGCCATTTGCCCTAAAATTTTATGAAAATTTTGAAAAAACTATTGACATAAAAAATATAACATTGTATAATAGCTAAAAGAGGAGACAAAAATGGCAGCAAAGATTGCAGAATACAAATTTACAGATTATGAACAGTGGACGAGCGCAAAAAATCGTCTTTATTCTGAATGCGGTGGTAGTTCATATCTTAATTGGGATTATCCTAGTTATACTGATCCTTGGTATATCTACATTTATGATGAATGTAGATATGTAGCATTGGCAGGAAAAATTTGTAGAGCACATGGTGGAACACCATATAATTCATAAATGAAGACGGTCAATAGAAATCAACTATTGGCAGTCTTTAAACAGGAATCCTTTATGAAATTAGAAGAATTGAAAGAGAAACGCAAAAAATCTATTAAGGCACTGTGTACATTAGGAGTATCTGCACTGCCAAAAGAATTTTGGGGTGTTGATACTAATATATTTAGGGGAACTGGGCTTGATAATGGTTTTTTGGGAATTATTCTTAGAATAGTTTCATTTCTATTATTAACAATCCCTTTTATGATAATAATGTTTATCATTAATTTTTTCAAATTGATATATTACCAAATAGAGATAAGTAAATTAAACAAATAGAAAATAAAAAGAAATGAAACTATTGGAGGTCAAATGAGAAAGCGTTTGTTTTTATCTTTTACACTTGGTTTTTTGAGTTCAATTCTTAACTCTCAATCTGTAAGTTCACCTGACATAATAGGTAGAGAAATATTTACCGCATTGAAAAGTATTTCTAATTCAAATGGAGATAATTTTGTATCATTATTTCTGAAAAGAGAAGATGGTAATATGCTATATCGCGGGATCATATTCACTGCCAATGAGAAGGGTGTAATAAATTGGAATAGAATTGAGTATTTGAATTATATCCATAAAGAATTTATAAAAGACGGTATAAGTTACAGCAGTGGTTTTCTCGCTGTAAAATTGAATGGAAACAGTGATTATCCTATTTTCGGTCTCTGGTTGCTCAATATTAAGGTTGGGAATAGATATAGGGTATTAAAATGTAATGACGAATGGTCTAGAGATTCTGAGATACCATGGGATATGATACGGGGAAATTTAAACGGTATTCAAGAACAATGGGTTGATTAATTTTATGATTATAAGACTTGAAATAAAAAGTTGTAAATGCATAAAACAGTATTATTGTACGGGCAAACGGCACATAACAGGTCTGTATATGCTTCGCCGCTGAAGCGGCTCGGGGTTCCATATGGCTAGGTCATTCCGCTACGCTCCATTCCCACGCCACACTCCACCCACATTTTTGCAAGCCCTGGAAACCTACGGTTTCCTTTATCGGGCTTGCAAAAACGTCATAT
>JAIRSC010000043.1 GCA_031255645.1 Treponema sp.
AATTCTTTAACCACGAACCACACTGACCAATACGGACAGAAAAAAGACGGTGGACAACAAGTCCGTGTCCGCCTGTCCCGTTCGCGGAACAAGTCCAACTTTCAATTTTTCCTCCTTCATGTTATGCTTACCTTTATGGGAGATACCGTGACTGTTGAACAAACTGTCGAAATCCCGGAACCCGGGCGTGTAAAACGGTTTTGCCTGTAACTACTTCCGGGTCAAAAGCAGCTATGTCTTTTTTCCGGTTATTATTGTATATAAGGGGTGTTCAGAAAGATTGTGATGTACGACTTTGCCGTTATAGGGCTTGGACCCGCCGGAGCGACGGCGGCGCGGCTGCTCGCCGGTTCCTGTTCCGTGCTGGCTCTGGACAAAAAGCCGGAGGAAGCGCCGGAAAACGGCGGCGCGGGCCGCGCTTACGGCAAACCCTGCGGGGGCCTTCTTGCCCCGGCCGCCCAAAAAATCATCGCGTCTTTCGGGCTTACCCTGCCCCTGCAGCTTTTGGCCGGCCCGCAGGTTTTCAGCGTACATACCGTCGATCTAAAAAGCCGTATTGAGCGCGCGTACCAGCGGCAGTACCTTAACATGGATCGGGACAAATTCGACCGCTGGCTTATCTCGCTTATAAACGGCGGACCCATGGAAAAGACGGAACGCGGCGGCGCGGAAAAAGACCGCGCGGAAAGCGGGCGGGCAAAAATCGTCATGGGGGCCGCGTTCGACGGCGCGGAAGCCCTTGAAGAAGGCGGGTTCAGGATACGCTATACAACGGCGGAAGGGGAACAAAGCGCGAAAGCGCGGTTCATTGTCGGCGCGGACGGAGCGCATTCCGCGGTAAGGCGGGCGTTCTTCCCGTCCTTTCCGACTAGAAGCTATACCGCCGTCCAGGAATGGTTTCCGGCGAAAAAAGCCGCGCCCGGCTATTTTTGTTTTTTCGATCCGGAACTAACCGGCCTCTACTGCTGGGGGCTTACCAAAAACGACGCCTTTATCCTTGGCGGCGCGTTTCCCCACAAACACGCCCTGGCCGCTTTTAAAAAGCTTAAACAAAAACTGTTGGCCGCGCGTTTCTTTTCCGGCGCGGATTCCGCCGGAGCCCTGGGCTCCACCGGATCATCGGATTCCGCCGTCTCCGAAATCCGGGGCTTTTGTACCGAAAGCTGCATGGTACTGCGCCCCCGGCCTTTCCGGTTTTGTACCGGAAAGGCCGGAGTCTTCCTGATTGGCGAAGCGGCGGGATTTATCAATCCAAGCTCTCTTGAAGGGATCAGCTATGCGCTGGAAAGCGCCGCCAACCTGGAGAAGGCGGTCCGGAAAACCGGCGCGCCGCCGGAAAAACTCTCCCCCGGGGCGATCCACCGGGTCTACCGGCGCGCGTCGTTCCGCACGGCGTTAAAGCTCTTTGTCAAAAGCCTGAAATTTCCGTTTATGTACAATCCGTTTCTCCGTTTCCTGGTAATGAAAAGCGGCGTTACGTCGCTGAAGACCGGGGACCGATACCGGTATTTCTTGGTTTAGACGCAAGGCCGTTTAGCCTGATCTTCGGGAATCGTTATCCGCGCTTTTTTCGCCGCAAATTCCCAATGAAGCGAAAAAATTTCCGAATCAATCGGGGTGATTTGCAAAAAGTCTTTCCTTTATGAGATGCCGCACAATCATCGCATAGACCGTGAATTTTGCAAGTGTCAAAGGGACACGGACAATTCGCATTTACGTTGTTCATATCATAGTTCCCTTTCAGTCGAAAGCCTGGTTTACTACCCCGTCGCGAACCATGTTCACGCGCTTGTTCCGCGAAGGCGTATCTTCGTTTCTGCAATTTTAACAACTCAATTTTAAAATAATTTTCACCATTAGAAAAGTAGTTTTGGAACAGCCTCGTTTATATCGTATACCTTCCGGCCGTTGTTGCCTCCGTGGTTTTTACTGTATAATAAAAGCATGAAAGCGCTTGTTATTGGTTCCGGCGGGCGGGAACACGCGATAGTGTGGAAACTGCTGCAGTCGCCAAAGGTCTCGAAGGTCTACGCCGCGCCCGGTAACGGGGGAACCGCCGGTTTTGTTTATGAATCCGGCAAAAAATGCGAAAACGTGGATCTTCTGGGCAGGGATATCTGTGAAGCGGAAATACAGAACGCCCTTATCCGCTATGTCAAAAAAGAAAAGATCGGACTGACCATAGTCGGCCCCGAAGCTCCGCTGGCCGCGGGTATCGCGGATCGTTTTAACGAAGCGGGGCTTCCCGTCGTGGGCCCCGAAAAAAAAGCCGCCATGCTTGAATCGAGCAAGGCCTACGCAAAATCGTTTATGGAACGCTACGGGGTACGGGCGGCGCGTTCCCACACCTTTACGGACGCGGAAAAAGCCCTGGAAGCGGCAAAAAAGCATTTCGCCGGAAGCCGCGAAAAAGCCGCCGTTCCGCCGCTTGTCATCAAGGCCGACGGGCTTGCCGCGGGAAAGGGAGTCGTTATCGCTTCCGGGATAAAAGAGGCGGAAGAGACGATAGTTTCGTTTATGAAAGACGAAAAACTCGGCGGCGCGGGCAAAACCGTCGTCCTCGAGGAATTTCTTGAGGGCGGCGAAGTGTCGGTTCTCGCGGCGGTCAGTACGGGCAAAGCCGGGTGCATACTGCCCTTCGCGCCGGCCCGGGATCACAAACGGCGCTTTGACAACGACCAGGGCCCCAATACCGGCGGTATGGGCGCGATAGCCCCGGCGCCGGACTTTTCCGCCGCCGCCCGCGGGGATTTTGAGGAGGCGATTCTCAAGCCGACCCTTAAGGGCATAAAGGCGGAAGGCTTTGATTACCGGGGCTTTATTTTTTTCGGGCTGATGGTAAAAGACGCAAGCTGCCGCCTTCTTGAATACAACGTGCGCCTTGGCGATCCCGAAACCCAGGCGGTGCTTCCCCTAATGAAATCGGATTTTGCCGAACTCTGCCTGTCCATCGTAAACGGCGGCCTCGATTCTTTTTCGCTTACATGGAAGCCCGGCGCCGTCTGCGCGCCGGTAGCGGTTGCCGAAGGTTATCCCGGCGAATACCGCAAAGGCGACGCGATAGCTTTCAACGAAACGGCTTTCGCCAAAACCGGCGCCGTCCTTTTCGCGGCCGGGGCGGTTCGCGGCCCCGGAGGCTCCGGCGGTTCGGGGCTCAGGACGGCCGGCGGCCGGGTGCTTGCCGTTTCGGCATACGGCGCCGGCCCGGAAGAAGCGCAAAGGAAAGCCTACGCGGCCATGGACGCCGTAGCCTTTGAAGGCATGGCGTACCGCCGCGACATCGGCTGGAGTTAACGCCGGCGCGCTATGGATACGATTGTTTTACAGCTTCTTCTCCAGGCGGCGCTTATCGCGATAAACGCCGTGTTCGCCTGCGCGGAGATCGCCCTCATATCCATCAATTCGGTCAAGCTTGAAAAACTCGCCTCGGACGGCAGCCGTAAGGCGAAACGGCTTCTTTCCCTTACCAGCAAGCCGGCGAAATTTCTCGCCACGATTCAGGTGGGCATTACCCTTGCCGGTTTTCTGGGAAGCGCGTTCGCCGCGGAAAATTTTTCGGATCGCCTCGCGGCGGCGCTTGTCAAAACCGGCATCCCCGAAGCAACCCTCAATACCGTATCGCTGGTGCTTATCACCCTCGTCCTTTCCTTTCTGACCCTCGTGCTGGGAGAGCTTGTCCCCAAACGTATCGCGATGCGCAAGGCGGAACGCCTCGCCTTCGCCCTTTCTTCGCTCGTCGTCTTTATTTCAAAACTGTTCGCCCCGGTCGTATGGCTCCTTACCCGATCCACCAACGGTCTGCTCAGGCTTTTCGGGATCGATCCCGAGGCGGAAGAAGAAGCGGTAACCGAAGAAGAAATACGGCTTTTGATCGAGGCGGGCAGCGAGAAGGGCTCTATCGCTTCGGGCGAAAAAGAAATTATCAACAACGTTTTTGAATTTAACGATATAACGGCGGAAGAAGTAATGACCCATCGCCGGGATACGGCGGTTCTGTGGCTTAAAGACGAAGACGGCGAATGGGAGCGGATTGTGCTGGAAAACAGGCACAGTTACTACCCCGTATGCGGGGAAAACATCGACGACATCAGGGGAGTGCTCTGCGCCAGGGATTATCTTGGACTCGGGGACAGGAGCCGGCCGGCGGTCATGGAACGGGCGGTAAAACCGGCCCAGCTTGTTCCCAACACGGCGCCGGCAAACGTGCTTTTCAAGCGGATGAAAAGCAGACGGAACCATTTTGCCGTTGTCGTCGACGAATACGGAAGCGTGGACGGGATCGTTACAATGAACGATCTGCTTGAGGCGCTTGTCGGGGATCTCGCGGACAGCGAGGAAAAGGCGGAGCTTCCGGCCATAGAAAAAAAAGGCCCCGGACTCTGGCGGATAAGCGGCGCGGCCTCCCTGGACAAGGCGGCCGCCGAAACGGGAGCGGCCCTTCCGGTGGAAAGCTACGATACGTTTGGCGGCTATGTATTTACCCTGCTGGGCCGGATTCCCAAAGACGGCGAAAAGCCGGAGCTTGAAGACAGCGGGCTTGTAATCAGCGGCATCAAAATCAAAGATCGGCGTCTTGTCTCGGCCCTGGTAAGAAAAGTTTCGGCGCGGCAGGGCGCCGGGGATACGCCGAAAAATTCCGGTTAAAGGAACCGGCTGTTAAAAGCCGAAATTGGGGAACGGCCCCAAAGTTCTCAAAAATTGACACTTTTTTGGGCCGCATTACGATAAAAAGTCTTGAATTTAACAACAATTGACAGTATACTGGACATTGGTATTTTCAATGTTAACCTTGGTACGACAAAACGCCATACGCGACATTCTCCACAAAGAAAAATCGGTGAGCATTACCGCGCTTTCAGGACGTTTCGCGACAAGTACGGCCAGCATAAGGCGGGATCTTGAAAAACTCGAACGGCAGGGGCTGGTCAAACGTACCTACGGGGGCGCCGTCCTGGTCGAAGGAATACGGGAAGAGATTCCCCTTATCGTCCGCGAGGTAGAACAGAAAGAGGCGAAACGCAAAATAGCCCGGGCGGCGGCGGCCTATATTTCCGACCAGGACACGATCTTTATGGATTCTTCCACCACGACCAAAGAGCTTACCGGTTTTCTCGCGGACAAGAAAAACCTTACCGTTATAACCAACGGGATCCGGGCAATGACCGAGCTTTCCCTTTTGGACACTGTGGACGTCTACGGAATTTCCGGAAAACTCCGCAAGCCCTCCCTTTCGATGGTAGGAAACCAGGCCGAAACAAACGTTACCAACTATTGGGGCGCCAAGCTCTTTTTTTCCTGTACCGGCATGTGGATAAGCCACGGGGCAATGGACTATTCGGACGCCGAAGCGGAAGTGCGGAAAAAGATGATGTCCGTATCCCAACAGGTAATTCTGCTCTGCGATCACACGAAATTTGACCGCCCGGCGTTTTACAAAATCTGTCCGTTTTCCCAGGTCAACATTCTTATCACCGACCAGAAACTTAACCCGCAGTGGGAAACCCTGCTCCAGCAAAACGGCGTCGAGATAGTGTACGCGGAGTAGTGCACGCGAAGTAAGAAAATTTCCCTTGCGTCATTCCCGGATATCCTCCACAACCACGTCGGGAAGGCTTTTCATAATCGCTTCCATTTCGGTTTTGGAAAGGCCTTCCACCTTGATCGTTCCCCGGCGGTGGGCAACATCGTCTCCCTCGCTGGTAACCAAAGAAACAATATTGCCGCCCTTTTCGGCAATCGCCCCCGAAATCCGGGCCAGTTCACCGGGCTGTTCCCCCATGCTTATCGCGGCCCGGACTCCGGAGTGACGGGCGCCGAACACGTTGACGAAAACGCGGAACAGGTCGGTATCGGTAATAATGCCGACAAGCAACGAACCCCGCATAACGGGAAGGCAGCCGATGCCCTTATCGGCCATGATCCGGGCCGCTTCTTCGACGACTTCGTTTTCGTCCACGGTAATCACGTTTTTTGCCATAATTTCCCGGACTTTCATTTTGGCAAGCAGATAGCTTATTTCATACATGTCCAGCGTAGTCGCTTCGGAAGGGCTCGCCTTGAACAGATCTTCCCTGGCCACAATGCCCACAAGGGCGCTGTTATAATCGAGCACCGGAAGATGGCCCACCTTCTCCCTGTCCATAAGGGAACGTGTTTCGGTTATTGAAGCGTCCGGATGAACGTATACGGGGTTTTTGGTCATTACACGGGAAATAATCATACTTCCTCCCTGCCTTTGTTATAATTCAGGATAATCCAAGTATAATGCAAAACGCTTCAAAACGCCGAATTTCGAAGCGTTCATCGCCTAAGCGCCCAAATAAGCGGTTTTAACCGAATCGTCTTTCATCAATTCCCGCGCGGCGCCGGACTTGACGATGTTTCCGGTTTCCAGAATGTAGGCTCTGGACGCGACGCCCAGGGCTTTGTAGGCGTTTTGTTCCACAAGAAGGATCGTCGTTCCGGCCTGGTTTATCCGCCTGATGACGGCGAAAATCTCGTCCACAAGAATGGGGGCAAGGCCCATCGAGGGCTCGTCCATAAGCAGCAGCGTGGGCTTCGACATAAGCGCCCGCCCCATCGCGAGCATCTGCTGCTCTCCCCCGCTCAAGGTCCCGGCAATCTGTTTTGCCCGTTCCTTGAGACGGGGAAAAATACCGTAAACTTCGTCAAAATCGTCCTTTATCCCCTGACGATCTTTTCTGCTGTAAGCGCCCATTTCGAGGTTGTCCCTGACCGAAAGATTGGCGAATATGCGCCTGCCCTCGGGAACCTGCACAAGGCCGGAAGCGACAAGCCGGTCCGGCGCCGCCGCGCTTATGTCCTGGCCGTTAAATTCGACCTTTCCGCCGGATTTTTTTACCACGTTGGAAATTCCGTTCAGCGTCGTGGATTTTCCCGCGCCGTTCGATCCGATAAGCGTGATGATTTCCCCTTTGCTTACCTCGAACGAGATTCCGTTAAGGGCCCGGATCGCCCCGTAATGGACTTTAAGATCCCGGACTTTGAGCATTTCCTCAGGCATGCAAAGCCTCCTCTCCCAGGTAGGCCTTAATGACCGCCGGATCGCGGCGTATTTCTTCAGGAAGCCCGGCGGCAATGGTTCTTCCGTAATCAAGAACGATAATCCGCTCGCAGATGCCCATAACAAGACGCATGTCGTGTTCGATAAGAAGAATCGTAAGCCTGAATTCCTTGCGGATAAAAGCGATAAGCCTCATAAGCTCTTCGGTCTCCTGGGGATTCATCCCGGCGGCGGGCTCGTCGAGCAAAAGAAGAACGGGATTCGCCGCCAGCGCCCGGACTATTTCCAGGCGGCGCTGTTCGCCGTAGGGAAGATTCCGGGCAAGCTCGTGTTTTTTTTCTTCTATCCTGAACAGCGACAACAGTTCGCCGGTTTTGGCCGTCATCCACTGTTCGTCAAGGCGGAAACGCTTGAGCCTGAAAAGCGCGTCCAGCGGAGTTTCGGTTCTTTGGGTATGAAGGGCTATGCGGACATTGTCTTCCACGCTGAGTTTGCCGAAAAGCCGGATGTTCTGAAATGTCCGGGCGATGCCAATCTGACAAAGGGCGGAGCTTTTCATCTTTCCCGCGTTGTGAACCCGGTCCTTTCTGTCCCAAAAAGCTATTTCGCCTTCCGTGGGGGTATAAATGCCCGAAAGCATGTTGAACACCGTGGTCTTTCCCGCTCCGTTGGGGCCGATAAGCCCGACCAGTTCCCCTTTGGCAAGCTCGCAGGAAAAGCCGCTTACCGCCTTGAGCCCGCCGAAATCTATGGAAAGATCCGTTACTTTAAGCCGCGGGTCAGGCATTGGCGGCTCCTTTTTTCCCGGCCCGGCCGGTAACGCGGTCCCAGGCCCGCACGAACGAAAATTCCTTCATGCCCAAAAGCCCCTGGGGACGGAACAGCATGACGAGGATCAGTATGAGGGGATAGATAAGCAGCCTGTAATCCTGGAGAAAACGAAGGGCTTCCTGCAGGTAGGTAAGAACATAGGCCGCTATAATCGAACCGGTCATTGAACCCATGCCTCCCAGTACCACATAAATCAGGAAGTCGATTGATTTAAGGAACTGGGCGTTTGCCGGCTGAACAAGGCCCACGACCATCGCGTAAAACGATCCGCCTATGCCGGCGACAAGGGCCGCCAGCACGAAACCGGTCATCTTGTAACGGAATATGTCGATGCCGCAGGAATTGGCGGCAATTTCGTCTTCCCGGCAGGCCATTATCGCCCTGCCGTAACTTGAGCGCAGAAAATTCTGCAGTAGAGCCAGCGTCAGAATCAGCGCGGCGGTAACGGTAAAAAGGGCCAGCGCGTAGTTGGGCGGCGCCATAATCGTGGCGAACTGCCTGCCGTTGGGGCCGCCGGTAATGGACTTGAGGTTGATAAACACGACCCGGATAATTTCGCCGAAACCAAGGGTAACAATGGCGAGGTAATCGCCCGAAAGCTTGAGCACCGGAAACCCGATAAGAAAACCGGCGACGGTGGTTACAAGCATCGCGCAGACCACGGCCAAAGGAAGGGGAAAGCCCGCGTCAATGTGGAAGAAGATACAGGCGTAAGCGCCTATGGCCAGAAAACCCGCCTGCCCCAAAGAAAGCTGGCCGGTTATCCCCACAATCATATTGACCGAAATAGCCATAATGGCGTTCACCCCGCCCATCGCGATAATGTGGGCGGTGTAGTTGTCAAGCAGGCCCACCCTCATCAGGGCGACGGGAAGAACGGCGGCCAGAATACCCGCCGCGCAAAGAATGATTGTCGTCCGAACCGGGAACTTTGGCCCGCGCGTCTGGGGATTCATCATACCTTCACCCTCGTTTTGCTGCCGAGTATGCCGGTCGGTTTTATCAACAGAACAATAATCAAAATTGAAAACGAAATGGCGTCGCTGAACTGGCTTGAGATAAAGCCCTTGGTAAAGGTTTCGGCAATGCCCAGGATAAAGCCGCCGAGCATGGCGCCGGGTATGGAGCCGATACCGCCGAGAACCGCCGCGACAAAGGCCTTGAGGCCGGGCATCATTCCCATGAGCGGGTTAACCTGGGGATAAGCCGAAGCGTAGAGTACGCCGCCCGCGGCGGCAAGCACCGAACCCAGGGCAAAGGTAAAGGAGATGATTCCGTTAACCGGAATCCCCATAAGGCTTGCCGCGCCGACGTCGAAGGAAACCGCCCTCATGGCCTTTCCCCGTTTGGTATAGTTTATTATGTAATTCAGCCCAAGCATCAAAAGGGCCGAAAGGATAATCACGATTATCTGAATATTGGAAATTGAAAGTTCGCCAATCTGGTAATTGACCACATCCGGCCGGGGAAACTGGCGGGGATTGGGGCCGATAAACGGCAGAACCCGCACGCCGTTTTCAAGAATCAGGCTTATGGCAATCGCCGTAATAAGGGAATTGAGCCGGGGCGCGGAACGAAGGGGCCGGTAGGCCAGGCGTTCGATGCCGACGCCGAAAACGGCGCAGACGATCATCGAAACGACAAACGCGGCAAGCATGCCCGCCGGTCCCGCCCCGATGGCGCTCAGCACAAAAAACGCCGTATAGGCGCCGATCATGAGAATGTCTCCGTGGGCAAAATTGATGAGCAGCACAATACCGTACACCATCGTATAACCCAGGGCGATAAGGGCGTAAATCGAACCGAGAGACACTCCGTTTATTAACTGCTGTAAAACGATCATATTATTTACACCCCCAGCTTAAATGTAAGCACGAAGCACACAAACGGACGCGAACAAAAAACGACAAAAGCAATCTTGAAATTCGCGGTTTTGCAAGGCTGAAGGCCCGAAAAACCGCAAGATCCTGTCCCAAAACCGTGTACGCAGCGCACAGTCAATTAGTTTCGGGACAGGCTCAGCTGTCAAAACAAAAGTCCGCGCCGTTCGCGGCCGTTTTCACTCCCTCTTTACCTGGGATTAACCGTGGTCTTGTACGCGTTGACGAGTTTTCCGTCTTTCCTGACGATTTCCAGAATCGCCGCGCCCTTAATCGGATCGCGGTTGGCGTCAAAACGGATGTTTCCGGTTACATAGGGGCCGTTAAGTTTGGCCATCGCGTCTTTTACCGCCGCCGTATCAAAGGTTCCCGCGGCTTTGATTCCGTTGATAACCAGCATCATCGTATCGTAGCCAAGAGCGGCAAACTGGGAAGCGGGCTTGTTGAATTTTGTCTGATAGGCTCTTACAAAGGCCTGCCCCCTGGGATCGGTCGTGTCGGCGGCAAAACCGGCGGACCAGAAACCGTTAAGGGCTTCGTCGCCGGCATTGTCGATAAGGCTGTCCCAGCCGTCGCCGCCGAGAAGCGGGACGTTGATTCCCTGCGCCCGAAGCTGCTTTGCCTGAAGGGCTACGTCGTTGTAGTAGTTGGGAAGATAGACCACGTCGGGGTTGGCCGCCCGAATCCGGGTTACCTGGGCGTTAAAATCCACGTCGCCGCTCTGGTAGGCCTCGTCGGCGACAACCTCTCCGCCGTTCTTCGCGAACTGGGTCTTGAACGCCTCCGCAAGGCCGGTATTGTAGTCGGCGCCGGCGTCGTACAGAACCGCCGCCCGGCGGGCGTTCAGCGTATCATAGGCAAAATCGGCGCCCACAACCCCCTGGAACGGATCGATAAAACAGGCCCGGAAAATATAGTCCCCGGCCCTGGTAACTTCCGTATTGGTCGCCGAGGGGGAAATCAGGATAACTTTCGCCTGCTGGGCGGGAATCGTCATCGCCATCGTCGCCCCGGAGGTACTGGAACCGAGAACAAAAGACACCTTGTCTCTGCTGACAAGCTTGGTAAACGCGTTCAGCGATTTGGCCGCGTCCCCTTCGTCGTCTTCGGCGATAAGCGTGAGTTTTTTGCCAAGAAGACCGCCCGCGGCGTTAATCTCGTCAATCGCCAGCAGGGCGCCGTCCCTGGATTCGGTACCGTAAAAAGCTACGCCGCCGGAAAGGGGAAATACCGCGCCGATGGCAATCGTATCGCCGCTTTGTCCGCCGGGGCCCGCAAAAGCCGCCGAAAGGGCGCAAAGCAACACCGCTAAAAGCAATAAACACTTCTTCATTTTCTTCCTCCTCAAGGATTTTATAGGCCATAGTATCGAATATGTATACAAGCGTCCAGTAGGAAAAGGAAAGCCGTAATATACACCATAGATTGGGGGAATGAACCTCCGCGCCGCAAGCGGCGGGGTATTAGACCCCACTGCGAATAATTATGCGGAAAAACCCGGTTTCAGGCTTGTTCTGATCCAGGTAAGCATTTCGTCGATATCAAGGGGCTTTCCTATATGTCCGTTCATTCCCGCGTCGAGGCATTTTTGTATGTCTTCCCGAAACACATTGGCGGTCATCGCGATTATCGGAATTCCGGACGAAGATTCCGCCGGGAACCGAGGGGACTCTCCCATCCGCCGTTCCGCCTCAACCGTCCGAATACGCCCTGTGGCCTCGTATCCGTCCATTTCGGGCATTTGGACATCCATGAAAATCATACGGTATTTTTCGGGATTCTCGACAAAGAGATCGAGGGCCTCTTTACCGTTTTCCGCGCAGTCTATGGAAATGCCGGTGGGTTCGAGCAGGGAAAGTACGATTTCCCGGTTGATTTCGATGTCTTCGGCCAGAAGAATCGAAACGCCGGAAAAATCATCGACGTTATGTTCCCCGCCGGTTCCGGGCTTGAACGCCTCTCTGCCCAGGCAGCGGTTGATACAGTCCGCGACGGAAGAAGGAAAAAGCGGCTTGGGAACGAACATGTCGACTCCGGCGGCCTTTGCCTCGTCGGCGATAATCGTCCATTCGGTAGCGGAAATCATCGTTACCACCGGCTTTGCCCGCGGCGGATCGTTTTCCGCGTAGAAGCCCTTGATTTTTCGCGTCAGCTCAATACCGTTCATGCCGGGCATGTTCCAGTCCACAAAATATATGTCGTAATGGCCGTTCCGCCGGACAAGATCCAGGGCCGCCTCTCCACCCTCCGCCGTATCACAGCGGACGCCGAAACGTTCGGCAAGCTCCCGGAAATAGCTGAGTGTGCTTTCGTCGTCGTCTACGACCAAAATCCGCAGATTCTTCCAGGTAACTCCCGGATTCAGAAGGCTCTGCTGCTGCCGGCTCCCTTTTTCGAGTTGTACGGTGAACACGAATGTCGAACCTTTTCCCGGCTCCGACTCGATCCAGATGGAACCGTTCATCATCTCCACAATACGCCTGGAAATGGCAAGCCCCAGGCCCGTTCCGCCGAATTTGCGGGAAGTGCTGGAATCGGCCTGTTCAAACGAGGAAAAAAGACGGGCCTTTTGTTCCGGGGTAATCCCTATCCCCGTATCGGCGACGCTTATCGTAAGCGCGCACAAATCCCGGCCGTCCGCCGCGCGGTCCACCGGGGTCTCCGGCTGAACCGGATCTTCCGAAAGTTTTGCCTCAAGGCGAATCGAACCGCCTTCGGGGGTGAATTTAACGGCGTTGGAAAGCAGGTTGGTAATTACCTGTGAAAGCCGCTGATCGTCGCCCAAAAGAAGCGGGGGAATGTCCTTGTCGATATACACGGAGAGGTTCTGCTTTTTTTCGTCCACGCGAAAACCGACGACGCCCACCGTTTTTTGAAGCATCTTTTCAAAATAAAATTCCGTCGAGGAAAGCTCGAATTTATTCGCCTCGATTTTCGACATATCGAGGATATCGTTGATCACCCCCAAAAGATGCGTCGAAGCGTCTTCTATCTTTCTTAGGCAGTAATCTTTTTTTTCGATATCGTTTGACATTTTGGCGATGTTCGTCATTCCGATTACGGCGTTCATCGGGGTACGCATCTCGTGGCTCATGTTTGCCAAAAAATCGCTTTTCGCCTTGCTCGCGTTTTCCGCGGCTTTCCGGGCGGCGTCGCGTTCTTTCTCCCGAAGATCCCGCGCGGCGGCGCCGGCGATAACGCTGGACACGATGCTTACCAGTTGGCGGTCGCTGTCCGTCCAGAGCCGGGGCCGCAGACATTCCTCGACGCTCAACATCGCCCAAAATTTTCCGTCCACATAGAGGGGCGCCCAGACAAAGGCCCGTACCCCGACGGTCTTCATGATATGATATTTGGGATTAACCTCCACGTCATGACAGAACAGCGGAGGCGCTTCCTCCGGCTTTTCCGCCGGAAAACTGTTCCTTATAAGATCGTTAAGGCCCTGCGCCTCCGGGGCGGTAAAAATGGAATCGTCGGCGCACCACAGGTATTCGGGACGGCTGGTATCGGAATCGGTATCCGCCACGCCGACCAGCATGCGGCTGGCTTTGAGAAATTCCCCGGCAAGCTTCAGGGCGTTGTTGATAAGCGACTCCATCGGCAGATCGGAAATAAAGCTTCCCGCCAGCGAGGACATAAGTTTTTGCTGATCGAGCCTTGTCACAAAGACGCGCTCGTTTCCCCTGAAGATGATCATGCTGCCCAGGCCGCCGGCAAGCGTAAAGGCGATTGAGATAACAAGCATAACCGAAAGAAACCTGAAACGGCGGCGGGTACTTATAAGCAGTTCGTCGGGGATGTCCACCCCCGCCAGGGCCGTTACCCTCCCCTGCCTGTCGAGAACCGGCGCGTAAGCGGAAAAAAGACCGTCGTAGCCTTCGGAATAACTTCCCAGCATCGTGCTTGCCGCCTTTTTTTCACGCAGCGCCCGCAAAACGGCCTCTTCCATTTCAAGGGGCGGAGTGGAAAGGTTTACCGCGTCTTCGCCAGGATCGTTGTCGATGATAAACTGGGCCATTTCCCCGTCGAGGGGCCGCATATAGTAGACAAACAGGAGAGCGTGTTCGTTACCGAACGCCATAAGCCTGTCCCGCAGATCCTGAAACAGGGGCGTTTCCATATCTTCGGGATCGCGGAGAAGATCCAGTTCCTCGGAACTTACAATCTGGGCCGCCAGGCGGGTCGTAACAAGAAGCCGCTCCTCAATGTTGTCTCTGAAAATCGAGGAAATGGTTTCGATAAGGAGACTGGTATAGATCGTAATAACCAGAACGATGATCGCGGAGATAAAGAACAGCATGACCGCAAACTTGTTGTAAAATGTACGCCTTGAACCAAACGCCGCGGCCATCCGCACCCCCGTTTTTAAAAACCAAAAACGCTCTGCCCGAACATGGTAGACCGTACCATCTACCGGCCGAATTTGGCTATCGGCACGAAGGAATCGGCTTTCAGGGCCGCCCCTCCGACCAGGGCGCCGTCTATGTTTTCCTTCGCCATAAGCTGGGCGGCGTTTTCCGGCTTTACCGAACCGCCGTACTGGATAACGATCTTTTCCGCCGCGCCGGCGCCGTAGGTTTTTTCGATAACCTTTCGTATATAGGCGTGAATCGCGTCGGCGTCTTCCGGCGTGGCGGTTTTGCCGGTGCCGATAGCCCAGACAGGCTCGTAGGCTATAACCACCCGGGAAAGATCGCTTACCCCCTCAAGGCCCTTGACGACCTGGCCTTCGCAGACCGCCTCCGCCCTGCCCGCTTCCCGCTCCTCAAGCAGTTCGCCTACGCAGAGTATAACCTCAAAGCCGTGTTGCAGGGCAAGCTTGACCTTCGCGTTGACAAGAGCGTCGTCTTCTTTGTAAACATGCCGCCGCTCGCTGTGGCCGAGGATAACCGTATCCACCCCAAGATCCTTGAGCTGCAGCACGGACACTTCTCCCGTATGGGCGCCCTGGGGTTCGGCGGCCATGTTCTGCGCGCCCAGACCGATATTGCTGCCTTTGACAATCGGGGCGACCGTTTCAATCAGCGTAAAACTCGGCGCCACAAGGTATTTGTGTTCCCCGTCTTTAAGCTGCGCGACAAGAGTCCGCGCAAGCTCCGCCGCTTCGGAACGGGTCATGTGCATCTTCCAGTTTCCCGCTATGTAGTAGTTTCTCATTTATACGCTCCTTGATCTTTTGGGGCCGTTCCGCAAACCGGAATTTCGGAACAGCCTTTTATTCATTCATTCCCTGGTAACTTCAATGCCCGGCAGTTTTTTGCCTTCCAAAAGTTCCAGGGAAGCGCCGCCGCCGGTACTGACGTGGCTCATTTTGGAGGCCAGCTTAAACTTGTTCACCGCGGCCACCGAATCGCCGCCGCCGACAACGGTAACGGCTCCCCGACCCGTCGCTTCGGCGACAAGTTTGGCGACTTCTTCGGTTCCTTTGGCGAAGGCGTCAAATTCAAACACCCCCACGGGGCCGTTCCATACAATGGTTTTTGCCCCGGCAAGAACATCCCTGTATCCGGCAACGGTTTTTGGTCCAACGTCAAGCCCCATAAGGTTCTCCGGCAGATCCGGGCTGTCAACCGGCACGGGTTTGGCGGCGGCGTCGAAGGTTTCGGCGCAGACCTGATCCACGGGAAGGACGATTTCCGCCCCGGCCTTTTCCGCCGCGGCAAGTATGCTTTTGGCCGTATCGAGCTGATCGTCTTCCACAAGCGACTTCCCGACACTTTGGCCCTGGGCCTTGAGGAAGGTATAGGCCATGCCGCCGCCGATAACCAGCGCGGAGGCGTTTTTAAGGAGGCTTTCAAGGACGGCGATTTTGCTCGACACCTTGGCGCCGCCGATAATCGCCACAAGGGGTTTGACGGGATTCGTGACGATAGGCTCGAGAAACCGCACCTCTTTTTCCATAAGAAAACCCGCAACGGAAACCGGCGTAAATTTGGCTATCGACGCCGTGGACGCGTGATCCCGGTGGGCCGTGCCGAACGCGTCGTTGACAAAAATCTCGCCGTAAGCGGCCAACTCTTTGGCAAGCTTGTCCCGCTCCGCCGCCTCTTTGCTGGTTTCTTCCTTGTGGAAACGGGTATTTTCCAGCATGATCACCGCGCCGTCTTTCTGGCTTTCGATAAAAGCCTTCTTGCCGTAACAGCCGTCTTCCCCGGCAAAGATCACCGGCTTTCCGAGCTTCCGCTCCAGATACGCGGCTACCGGCGACATACGGTGTTTACCCTTGATATAGGCCGCCTCGTCAAAAGCCTTGCCGTCTTTTTCGGCTTTTTCCCTTGCCTTTTTGGAATCCTTGGACGGATCCCCCAGATGGCTCATCAGCGTAAGGCTCTTTACCCCCTGGTCGAGAATGTACTTGATCGTAGGCAGAGCCGCCATGATCCGGGTGTCGTCCTGAACAACGCCGTCCTTCATCGGGACGTTAAAGTCCACCCGCATGATAATTCGCTTTCCCTTTAAATCAACCGATTTGACTGTTTTTATCGCCATTTTTTTCCCCTGTTATAACGGCGGAACGCCGTTCAAAAAACACGGGCGGCCGTTTCAAAACCGGAGTTTTGGAACGGCTTCGCCGCAAAAGAAAAGGCGCGGAAGGGACGGGAAAGACACGGCCTTTCCGTCTTCGCCTCCGGCGCCTTAACGGTCATAAGCTCTCCATTCCGGACCGCTCACTTTTTGCTGTCGATGTACTTCAACAGATCCACGACCTTGTTGGAATAGCCCCATTCGTTGTCATACCAGGACACTACCTTGAAAAAGCGCTTTTCGCCGGGCAGGTTGTTCTGCAGCGTGGCCAGGCTGTCGTAAATGGAGGTATTGGTATTGTGGACAATGTCGGTGGAGACAATTTCGTCGGCCTGGAATTCCAGAACGCCTTTAAGGTAAGTTTCCGACGCTTTTTTGAGGGCGGCGTTGATATCCTCAATGGACGTGTCTTTTACCGAGCGGAACGTAAGATCGACCACGGAACCGGTCGGCGTGGGAACCCGGAAGCTCATGCCGGTAAGCTTGCCCTTGGTTTCGGGAAGCACTTCGCCGACGGCCTTGGCCGCGCCGGTGGTTGAGGGGATGATGTTGATCGCCGCGGCCCGTCCGCCCCGCCAGTCCTTCTTGGAAGGCCCGTCGACGGTCTTCTGGGTCGCCGTATAGGAATGGATCGTCGTCATAAGGCCGGTTTCAATGCCGATTCCTTCTTTAAGAAGAACGTACACAAGCGGCGCGAGGCAGTTTGTCGTGCAGCTGGCGTTGGAAATAACGTGATCCCCGGCGGGATTGTACTTGTCGTTGTTGACGCCCATCACAAACGTGGGAATCTTCTTTTCTTTGCCCTTGGCCGGCGCGGAAATAATGACCTTTTTGGCCCCGGCGTCCAGGTGCCCGAACGCGGCGTCGCCGGTAAAAAGCCCGGTGGATTCAATCACGTACTCGACCCCAAGTTTGCCCCAGGGGAGGTTTTTGAGTTCCCGTTCCGCCATAACGCACTGAAGCTCGTGGCCGTTGACGACAAGGATATCGTCTTCGGCGGCCCCGGAACTTTTTTTCGTGCCGATGACGGCGTTCATCCTGCCCTGGGTAGAATCGTATTTAAGCTGATAGGCAAAATATTTGGCGTCGGTTGTTATATCGGTAACCGCGACTACGTCGATTTTATCCTTTCCCAGAAGACCCTGGTCCACGATGGACTGAAAAACCAAACGGCCTATACGGCCAAAACCATTAATTGCGACTTTCATGGAGACCCCCAATCTGTGTGAATTTTATGTTTCCAGTGTAAAGAAAAACAAAAAAATAGTCAACGCGCCTTGGGGCGGATGTCAAGACAGGAAACGTTGCGGGCCGGAAGCCCAAACCCGCGAAAGTCCGGGCCGTCACTGGAATTATCCCCCAATCCGTGCTAGTCTTGGGTATCCGGCAATCCGCTCGCGGAAGCCCCGGATTTGCCGCGGGAGGGAATTGAGATGGGAATAAGGGGCGAAGTTTTTTCGACCAAACTGCTGCTTCAAAACAGGACGTATTTTTTCAACGTAAAGGAAAACCGCATGGGCGACCTTTACCTGAACATTGTGGAAAGCAAAAACAAGGATTCGGGGGGCTTTGAACGGCAGTCGGTGATTGTGTTCGCCGAAGACCTTCCCGCCTTTCTGGGGGAATTCGACAAATCCCTTAAGGTGTTTGAAAAGGCGGTACGTGAACAAAAACGCGGCGGAAAACGCCGGGAAGAAGGCGGCGGGCGGAACCCCGGCGCGAAACACGACGAAACCGCGAAACGCCGGGAGACCGGCAGGCGGGTCGTGGTAAAAAAACGGGAAGAGTAGCGCCGCTAAACCGGCTTTACGGTAAAACTGAGTCTTTGAATCGGCGAAGGCCCGTGCCGGACAATCGCCTCTCTGTGTTGTTTTGTCGGATAGCCCTTGTGCCTGTCGTAGCCGTATTCCGGGTAAAACCACGAATAACGAAGCATCATCCTGTCCCGGGCCGTCTTTGCCAGTATTGAAGCGGCCATTACTTCGGGAACCAGCGCGTCGGCTTTGACAAGGGCGCGGCAGGGTATGGGAAGATCCGGGCAGTACGGCCCGTCGGCGACGGCGTCCGGCGGCCCGGCCGGGGAAAAAGCGGCCCGGCCGTATTCCGGGAAGGCCGCCGCCAGGGCTTCCCAGGCCCGTTTCATCGCGAGAAGGCTTGCCCGGAGTATGTTAATTTTGTCGATTTCCCCGGCCTCCGCCCAGCCTATGCCCCAGGCCGCCTTTTCCGTTATCAGCGCCGCCGCCGCGTCCCGCTTCTTTTCGTCGAGTTTTTTTGAATCGTCAAGGACATCCAGGGGGAAACCTTCGGGAAGGATCACGGCGGCGGCGGCGACCGGCCCGGCCAGGGGCCCGCGGCCCGCCTCGTCCAGGCCCGCCCTAAAACCCGGCTTCGGGCCGGGCGCCGGGGGAAGCGTTTCGGCGGCGCTCACGGCTTTTCGAGAACGGACAGAACGGTCCGCAGTTCCCCGTCCCGGCTGTAGTAGTGTTCTTCCAGTTCAGAGGGGGAAAGGCCGACCAGTTCGTGGCTCATATAGTGGATCCAGCTGTCTTCGTCGTTGACCGACAGTTCGTGTTTCCGGCACCAGTAATCGGGCTGAACGGGAAGCTGGTCTTTCTTGTCGAAAAAATACTTGTAGTCGTGAACCGCTACCTTGAGGTCCTCGCGGGGAATGCCCTTTTCCAGGATAATCCCCGCGAGGTGGTTGATCGTTTTCCCGGAATCAAAAATATCGTCCACAAGAAGCACCTTGTCCCCAATGCGCAGATGTTCGGGCGCGTAGGTCCAGCCTTCAACCTTGATCTGATCCGATTTGCGCACATCCGTATAGGAACGGGCGACGACCGCCGCATAGTACACCGGCCGGCCCTGGGGCTTTATCACCTTGAAGTATTCGCTTATCACATTGCCCAGATAGGCCCCGCCCCGCAGGGACACGTAGATCACGTCGGGCGTAAAACCGTCATTGTAAATCTTGCGGGCAAGTTTGAGCGCGTTGTCCCGCACCACGTCATAAGAGAGAAATTCTTTCTTCATGGAATAAGTGTAGCACAACGGGGACGCGCCGTTAAGCCGGACAAAAAAACGGCTGTACCGCTTACGGCGGGCCGCAGCGCCGCAGCAGCCGTTCCAGATCCTCCCGCAGCCTTCGGGGAAGGGGGGCCGGGCCGCTTTCCCGGCGGTCAAGCAGCAGGGCCTTTTCCAGAAACGCGGCGGCTTTTTCGGCGCTGCCGAGCCTGCGGGCCGCGTCGAGGGCAAGGGAACGCAGCGCCATGGCCCGAACGACGGGGCCGGGGGAAACCCGCCAGGAAACGCGCTCGTCCGCGGCGCGGGCAAGGGCCGCCCGGCCTTCCCGGAAGCGGCCCTTACGGAAAAGGTCGAGGCCCAGCCTAAGGCACGAACGGGGATAATCGCGGGCGGCGGCTTCAAGCAGCTCCGAGGAGGTTCTTTCAAAGCCGCCGCCGGAAACGTCCCGGAAAAGGGGCGGGCCGCCGCGGATAAGCCGGCGGCGCCAGATCATCGCGAGCCGTTCCGTGTCGCAGTGAAAAACGGCGGAAGCGTCCAGGGGATGTTCGGCGATTTCGCAAAAGGCGGCGAACAGCGCCGCGAGGCCCTGGATATCCTTTACATTGTGATCGCAGATACCCAAAAGCCGCCCGGCCCCGCTCCCGTTCGATTTCAGAAAATCAAACCATATCTCCGGGGCAAGGGCGCCGGGAATATCGCCGGAACGGTCGAGGCCGAGAACCATGGTTTCGATTGTCGCCTGGGAGCAGTTGGGAAGGAGACGCTTCCACATACGGCGGGAAGGATACAGCAGATCGAGCTGGAAAAGTTTCGGCGGCTCGAAGCCGTTCATCAGGCAGCGGGTTTTTAGTATCTGAGTATCAAAGGTTTTCCCGTTATACGTCGCGAGGCAGGAGCCCGGAAAACGGGGATCGTTTATAAAGCGGAGAACGGCGTCAAGAAAAGCGGTTTCGCCCGAATAATCAAGCAAAAGAAACTGATCGATTACGAGGGCGCTATAGTCCCCAAGGGAATTTTCCCCCTCAAAGGTTCCGAAGGCGGCAAGAAACGCCACGGTTCCGGCGCCGCCCGAAAGGCCCGTCGTTTCCAGATCGAAAAAGAGTATCCTGCCGGGAGAACGGCTTCCGGCGGCCGGGGCAAGGTCCGGCAGCACAAGCGGCAGCGCCGCCGGAAGAGCGGCCGGGACGGGCCGCGACGGCGGCAGCCTGAGTCTGCGGCGCAGCAGCCCTTCGCCGGCCGTTTCCCAGGCGGAAAAAACGCCGCCCGGAACGGCCGGCGCGCCGCCGGAAGAGCGGCCTTTTTCCGGTTTCGGCGGCGCTGTTTCCGGCGCCGCTTTCGGCAGTGTTTTCGGCGCTGTTTCCGGCGCCGCTTTCGGCGCCATTTCCGGCGGCGAAACGTTTCCGGCCGGCCTGTCCGCCGTCCGGAAACGCCGGATAGCGGAGAGCCTGCTCCGCAGATTCCCGGCCATCGGCGCCGTCAGCGCCGCGCCAGCGCGGAAAGGAATTCCCCCGTTCCGGCCTTGTTACCGCCCGGCCCCACGCAGGAAGGACAGCCGGATCGGCAGGGGCAGCGTTCCACGACCCGGAACGCGGCGGCGAAGACGTCCGTGATTCTGTGGAAGAGGGCCTCGGCAAGGCCCGTGCCGCCGGGGTATCTGTCGTAGACGTACAGCGCCGGAACGCCGAA
>JAIRSC010000160.1 GCA_031255645.1 Treponema sp.
CTGACGCTTTGAGTCCCAATGTCGATACCCATAAAACAGCTCATGCCGCCTAATACCCCTTTATCGTTTGTCCCTTGATGATATTCACGCCGCCGGAAGTACCCAGGCGGGTCGCCCCGGCGTTGATCATCGCGACGGCGTCGTCAAAGGAACGCACTCCGCCCGCGGCCTTGACACCCATAACCGGGCCGACGGTTTTACGCATAAGGGCTACATGCTCAGGAGTCGCTCCGGCGGTTGAAAAACCGGTGGAGGTTTTTACAAAGTCAAGCCCGCAGTTTTTCGCGATTTCACATGCTTTAACGATTTCTTCGGTCGTCAACAGGCAGGTTTCAATAATCACCTTAAGCAGCGTCCCGCCCGAACAGGCCTTTCTGACGGCGGCCATGTCTTCTTCTACGGTTTTAACGTCCCCGGCCTTCATCGCGCCTATGTTCATCACCATATCAATTTCCCGCGCGCCGTCTTCAATGGCCGCGCCGGTTTCATAAGCCTTTGCCCTGCCGCACATCGCGCCCAGGGGGAAGCCCACAACCGAACAAACCTTTACCCCGGTCCCCTGAAGATTTTTGGCGCATCGGGGAACGTTTACGCTGTTTACACAAACGGAAAAAAACTGATACTGCTTTGCCTCGTTACAGAGCTTGTCGATATCAGCGGGTTTGGCTTCGGCCTTGAGCAGGGTGTGATCGATATATTTCGGCAAATCGGCAGGCGCCAATACCGCCCCGGAAGTCCCCGGAACCGGGGCGGCGGCAAGTCCGGCTTTCGCTACCTGTTCCAAAACTTCCCTGGTAATCCGCTCAATTAAATCTTTATCAATAACAGACATTCATCAACTCCTAATCCATGTAGTATCCGCCGTTAATATTAACGGTTTCGCCGTTGACGAATCCCGCCTCGTCCGATGCCAGATACATCATCAGACCGGACATATCCTGGATTGTCCCCAGCCGTTTTACCGGGATCTTGCCGGCGGCCTCCGCCTTTTTGGCGTCGTCCCAATATTCCATCATCTTCGTCATAACCGCGTGAGGGGCAATGGCGTTACAGGTAACGCCGAAAGGACCAAGCTGCCGGGCGACGGAACGGGTCAGGCTGATTACGGCGCCCTTGGACGCGCCGTAGGCGAACGTGGTGCTGTTGTCGCCGTTCTTGCCGGTAATGGAAGCCACGTTGATAATGCGGCCGTACCGCTGTTTTTTCATAATGGGAGTAACCTTGCGAATCGCGTAAAGCACTCCTTTGATATTGATATCCAGCGTAGCGTCGATAAGCTCGTCGGTGGTATCTTCTATCGTAAAGGATTTTAAAAGCCCGGCGTTGTTGACCAGAATATCCAGGCGGCCGTATTCCGCCACAGTCTTGTCGATGGCGTCTTCCACTTGTTTGCGGCTGGAAACATCACATATAAGGGTCAAGTATTGCGCGCCCTGTTTTTTCAGAGCCTCGCCCGCCTGATTAAGGGCTGCTTCTTCGACATCGGAAATAACAACCTTTGCGCCTTCTTTTGCCATATCCAAAGCAAGTTGATAGCCCATACCCTGGGCGGCGCCGGTTATAAACACAACCTTGCCGGTGAATCTGTCTTCCCGCATTTTTCCTCCATCGAGCCTATGATATGTGATAAATCGCTCATTGTCAACTATTTTTTTGTATTTTTTCGATATTTTTATCAAAATTTTCTTGACAAATGTTATTTTCATTGTTATAATGTAAAATTGTTAACAAACAAAGGCTTTTTATGGAAAAAATTGACACCAGGCGGGAAAAGATACTGACAGCTCTCAAAACCAACAATGTTCTGAGCATTACGACATTGGCGGATATGCTCAAGGTTTCGACAATGACCATTCGGAGGGATCTGGAATTCCTTGCCGGACAGGGTATGGTTCAGTTTTACCACGGGGGCGCCGTAATCAATTCCCGTTTCCTTGAAAAAGACACAAACCCGAACAATTACTATCTTCAACAGCAAACCCTGCTTCACCGGGAAGAAAAAACCCTTATAGCCAAAAAAGCCTCGGAGCTGCTTCTTTCCCAGGAAACGATTATGCTTGACTCCGGTACTTCCATTTACTACCTGGCAAAGGAACTCCCGGACAATCGCGATCTAACGGTAATTTCCTGGTCCCTGAATGTAATCGAGGAATTGATCCGCAAACCGCAGAATAAAATCCTTGTTCAGGGGGGAATTTATCATCAGGAGACCCAGATGTTTGAAAACACGCAGGGTCTGGACACCATCAAAAACAGCCGGGCTTCCAAGGTCTTTATTTCCGCGGGCGGGTTCCATATGAACCTGGGTATCACTACTCCGTTTCATTACGAGGTGGAAACCAAGCGGGCCGCCATCAAATACAGCATGACCAGCGTTCTTTTGATGGATTCTTCCAAATTCGGCAAGGTCTGCTCGGCCCACATGACGGATGTCAGCGATTTTCAAATCGTTATTACCGATTCGGGTATCCCCCCGGAATATGAGCGGTATATCCGGAACGCGGGGCTCGAACTCCTTATCGTATAACAAGTCCGCCGGCGCTTCGGGCCCGGCGCTTCGGGCCTGGGGCTCCCGTTTTGGGACTCCCCGTTTTGGGGCCCCGGAACGGCCTCGATCGCCTTTCGAAGGCAATATCCGCTTTCTTTTTCCTTGACAATGACGGCTTTCGCCTTCATTATAGGCGTAAGGAGTAGCTATGAGTTTTAATACCGATACCATCAAAAATGTCTCCATCGCCGGACACGGAGGTACCGGCAAAACCACGCTTTTTGAACGGCTCCTCTTTGCGGGAGGAGTCATTTCCAGGCCCGAAACGGTAGAATCGGGCAAAACCGCGGGGGACTACAGTCCCGAAGAGATCGAACGGAAAATTTCGATTCACGCGGCGCTGGCCCATGTGGACAGGAACGGCAAAAAGATCAATTTTTTCGACACTCCGGGGTCCTCGGATTTTATCGGGGACGTAATTTTGAGTTTCAGAGCGTCGGAATCCGCCCTGCTTCTGGTTGACGGACGGGACGGGGTCCAGATCGAGACCATCAAGCTCTGGAGAAACCTCGAGGGCAGGAACAAACCCCGGGCTGTATTTCTCAATAAATTTGACGACGACAGGGCCGATTTTACAAAGGTCCTTGACGATATAAAGGGAAAGTTCAAGACGGAACCGGTGCCGGTAACGATTCCCATGGGCAAAGGGAGCGGCTTTAGCGGCGTTATCGACGTGCTTAACGACAAGGCCTACCTTGTCCAGGCCGACGGCGCGGAAAAAGAAGTTCCCGTTCCGGACGAATTCAGGGCGGAAGCCGGCGCCGCGCGGGAAAAGCTGATAGAAGCCGCGGCCGAAGGCGACGACACCCTCATGGAAAAATACATCGAACAGGGATCGCTCAGTCCCGAAGAAATGCACACGGGGCTTATTGAAGCCTTCGCGGAAAACAAATTCCTCCCGGCCTTTGCCGGCGCGGCCCTGAAGAATTCGGGCATCTTCCCGCTTCTGGACTTTATCGCCGACGTAGGCCCCAATCCCAGAACCGCCAGGGACCAGGCGAAAACCGCGGACGGAACGGAACAGGACATCCCCATTGATCCGGACAAACCTCTTTCCGCCCTGGTGATAAGAACCTCTTACGACCAGTTTTCCGGCAAACTTTCCTGGCTCAAGGTCGTTACGGGAAAACTCACGGCCGATACGGAAGCCTATAACGTAACGGAAGACAAAAAAGAGCGGATCGGCAAACTCTACGTCTGCCAGGGAAAGAAGCTTGAAGAAGTAAAGGAACTGTGCGCCGGCGACGTGGGGATTGTCGCCAAATCGGCGACCCTTAAAACCAACGATACCTTGAGCGCCGGGGAAGCGGGGCTGAATTTTCTTCCACTCAGACTGTCCGAACCGGTTCATTCGGTGGCGGTTAACGCCGTCGCGAAAAAAGACGAAGACAAGCTCGGCGAATCCCTGGTCAGGGCCCAGGACGAGGACAAGACCTTCCGTTATCAGTTTAACGCGGAAACCAAAGAAACGGTCATCTCCGGCATGGGCGAACTTCAGATTAACATTATCCTTGATAAAATCAAAACAAATCAAAAAATAGAACTTGAAACCCATATTCCCAAAGTCGCCTACCGGGAAACAATTACCAAAAAGGCGGGCGCCGAGTATACCCACAAAAAGCAGACCGGCGGCCACGGTCAGTACGGCAAGGTGGTGATGGAGATCGCTCCCCTGCCCCGGGGCGAAAACTACCAGTTTGTCAACGCGATCTTCGGCGGGGCGATTCCGAAAAACTATATCCCCGGCGTTGAAAAGGGCGTTCTGGAAGGAATGGCCCACGGAACCATGGCAAGCTACCCCGTCGTCGACGTTGAAGTGAAGATTGTGGACGGCAAGTACCATCCGGTAGACTCGTCGGAACTTTCGTTCAAGCTTGCCGCGCGGAACGCCTTCAGGGAAGCCATGCGCCAGGCGAATCCGACCCTGCTTGAACCGATCATGAACCTGACCGTCTTTGTCGAGGAAAAGTACCTTGGAGACGTGATGAGCGACCTGTCCGGCAAACGGGGCAAAATCCTCGGCCAGGACTCGGCCGGCGGCATCGCGGAAATCCGGGCGGAAGCCCCGCAGGCGGAACTTCTCCGCTATTCGATAGACCTGCGCTCCATTACAAGCGGCACGGGTTCTTTCAGCGTGGAATTCGACCACTACGCCCCGGTTTCGGGCCGTATCGCCGACGACGTGATCAAAGCCAGGGAGAACTTCAAGATTCAGGAAGCGGACGAATGAAATACAAAACGAAGCGAGGCGTACTATGTTAAAGGGAATTTCACCGTTACTGTCGCCGGATCTGCTCAGGGCCATTGCCGCCATGGGCCACGGGGACGAACTGGTTATCGGGGACTGTAATTTTCCCGCCGAAACCATGGGGAAACACTGTATCAGGGCCGACGGGGTCAGGGGAACCGAAATTCTTGACGCTGTGCTCGGCCTTTTTCCGCTGGACACGTTTGTGGAAGCTCCGGTTACGCTGATGAAGGTAGTTCCCGGAACCCTTGACGGCGATCCTCCGATTTGGAACGATTTTCGCTCAATCGTGGATAAACACCAGAAAAACGTCAAATTCGGCTGGATTGACCGTTTCGAATTTTACGCGCGGGCGGAAAACGCCTACGGAACCGTAGCCACCACGGAGCAGGCGCTCTATGCCTGTATAATACTCACGAAAGGAACGCTGTTGTAGCCGCCGCGCTGCTGTAGCCGCCGCTTGTAGCCGCTGCGCGCTTAGCTCTCTATCGTTCCTTTCCAGGGGAAACGGTTCCTGATCGTGAGTTTCCCCATTTTGACAAGGGAGCTGAGCGCGAGTTTCGCGTCCTCTTCCTGCCAGGCGGCTTCTTTTGCTTCGGCCAAAACCCGCGCCGCTTCGGCCGGCGTATAACACCTTTTGTTACGGCGGAAAAAATCCGCGAGGCTTCGTTCTTCCCGGTAATACGCGGAAGCGGTTCCCGAACAAACGTCGCAGCAGCCTTCTTCCGGGCTTTCGGGAAGGGGCCCCGGAGGACGGTAATCCATCATATCCAGCAGGGCCTGCCGCCGGCATGTTGAAACGTTCCGGGCATAGGCAAGAAGCTTTTCCACGCGCCGCCTGTTTTCTTCCGATCCCGCGCGGACAAGGGCAAACCTGTCGTCCTCGCCCCAGAGAAGAATCGCCTTTGACGCGAGCCCGTCCCGGCCCGCGCGGCCCGATTCCTGCAAATACGCTTCCGCCGAGGGGGGACAGTCGCGGTGTATCACCGTCCGTATGTCGCCGCGGTCTATGCCGAGGCCAAACGCGCAGGTCGCGGCAAGGACGATTTCGTCGTTTTCGAAAAACCACTTCTCCGTATCGCCGCGCTCTTCCCTGCTTAAACCGGCGTGGTAAAACCGCGTCTTTTCCCCAAACCAGCGCCGCAGATAACGGGCAAGCTTTTCGGTTCTTTCCCGTGAAGAACAGAACACAATCGCCGGAAGCCTGTTTTTGAAAAGAAGATCCCGTACCGCCACATCCCGCAGCAGCGCCCCCCGCGCCGCGTATTCAATGTTGCTTCTGTCCGGGTTTCCCACGATACGGTTTACGGGAAAGGACGACGAACCGAAGACAGCGCGTTCTATTTTTTCCAGTACCGGCGCGCTCGCGGTGGCGGTAAACGCCGTAACCAGCGGCAGGGAAAAGCCGTCCGCGCCGGGCGCGCCGCGCAGCGCGTCCACGATTTCCGAAACGCGAAGATACGCGGGCCTGAAACGTTCGCCCCACTCGCTGACGCAGTGGGCTTCGTCAATCACCACGTGAACGATGTTGAGTTCGGGAAGAACGTTCATCATTTTTTGGGTAAGAAGAACCTCCGGGTTGGCGATGATGAAGCGGCTTTCCCCGCTTTGTACGCGGCGGAAAATCCCGGCCCGCTCGTCTTCGCTTTGCCCGCCGCGCAGCAGCGCGGGATTAAAGCCCCTGGAACGAAGCCGCCGCTCCTGATCGGCCATTAACGACAGTATGGGATAGAGTACCAGCGTCGCCCCTTCCAGAAGCATCGCGGGAAGATGAAAGCAGAGGGACTTTCCCGCCCCCGTCGGAAGTATCACAATCTGGCGGCCCAGGACCGCCCTGTCCGGGGTTTCCGCCGGCGGGGAACGTTCCGTTGTTTCGGAAACCGGGCCGGGTTTCAGGGCGTCGAAGGCTTCGAGTATGTTTGAAACAACAAGCCGCTGATAGGGAAAAAGATAGTCCAGGCCGAAAAAGCGTTTTACCGCCCGGCTTAAAAAATCACCGCCCTCCCCCGAGGCGCCGCCCGCTTCCGCGGCGCCGCCCGATTCGACGACCGTTCCGGCCGCGTCCGCGAAAAAATCCATATCCGCCTCCTTCCGTTATAAAGGCGCGGGCGTGGATTTTGCTTTACGCGGCGATGGATGTTTTTCGTGTAGTTTTTTATCCGCGCTCTGGCCCTTGGCTGTTCGTTCAAACTCCGGCAGGGGGGGAAAGTCCCCAGGCGATTGGGGGAAGTCCCCAGGCGGTTTGAAGAAGTCCCCAAATCATTTGAAGAAGTCCCCAAATCATTTGAAGAAGTCTTCAAAACATTTGAAGAAGTCTTCAAAACATTTGAAGATGTCCCCAAATCATTTGAAGACGTCCCCAAACCGTCCGGGGTGTTCCCAAAACGCCCCGGGGCCGGGGTTTTATCGTCAAGGGACGGCATAGTACCGTAATAGGCGCGCTTATATGTTACGGAAGATACGGCTTTCACAAAAACGTTTCCAGCCTGGCGCAGGCTTCTTCCACATCGCGCCTGTGGCCGAAGGCGGAAAAGCGGATAAACGATTGTCCCGACGGCCCGAAGCCGGCGCCCGGCGTCGTAAGCACCCGGCATTTTTCAAGGATTTCGGCGAATACGTCCCAACTGTCCCTGCCGGGAAAACGCGCCCAGATATACGGCGAATTGTCCCCGCCCACGCAGCCGACGCCTTTTCTTTCAAGCGCCCCCCGGATACGTTTCGCGTTGCCCAGGTAAAAGTCGCTGAGTTCCCGTATTTCCGCGAGCCCCCCCGGGGAAAGCGCCGCTATGCCGCCGGCCTGGGCGATGTTGGACGCTCCGTTAAAGATCGTTCCCACGACGCGGTTCCAGTCGGCGTTGAGGCTTTCGCCCCCCGCGTATTTCAGCTCTTTGGGAACGACTGTCCAGCCGAGGCGCACGCCGGTAAAGCCCGCCGATTTGGAGAACGAGTTTAGCTCAATCGCGCATTCCCGTGAGCCTTCTATTTCGAAGATGCTTTTGGGCAGGGCCGGATCCCGTATGTATTCCGCGTAGGCCGCGTCGAAAACGACGACGCAGCCTTTTTTCAGGGCGGCGGCGACAAGCGCCTCAAGCTGGGGCCGCGTGGCCGCCGCGCCGGTCGGATTGTTGGGGGAGCAAAAGTAAAACAGCGAATCGTTTTCGAGCTTCGCGAGATCGGGGAAATAGGAATTTTCCGGGGTACAGGGCAGATAGCTGACGCCGCCGTAGCCCGCGCCGGTCCATCCGCCGGCCGCCCCGATAAGTACCGATCCGTCCACATACACCGGGTACGACGGATCCTGGACGGCGGCCTTTACGCCCGCGCCGAACAAAAGCTGGAGCCGTCCGATGTCGCATTTGGAACCGTCCGAAATAAAAATTTCGTCCGGGGAAAAACCGCCGTGGTAACATACCCGCGAAACGCCTTCCCTCAGTTCCAGGAAGCCTTCGTCGGTATAGCCGGAATAGGTCGCCTCGCCGGCAAGGCGGCGGGCGCCGTCGACAAGCCCGGCGCAGGTAACGGGCAGGATCGGTTCCGTGGTATTCCCGACCCCAAGGCTGATAACGCGGGTTTCGGGCCGCGCCGGATCTTCGGGATGGGCCGCGGCGAATTCCCGCCGCCGCCGCGCGATTTCCGGGAAAAGGTATCCGGCCTTGAGCCGGGACAGGTTTACATTACGCTGGATCATCAAAACTCCTTGTTGGGAACGCGAAGCGCGGATTGGCGAGAGCGGGGGTCATCCCGGCGGCCAGCCGAGCGTCCTGCCGCCGAGGACATGGATATGGAGATGCGGCACGGTCTGCATACCGTCCGCCTTGCAGTTAACCACAAAGCGGCCCCCCTTTTCGGCGCAGCCCTGTTCGGCAAGCAGGGCCTGGGCCCTGTGGAACAGCCTGCCCAAAAGCGCGCTGTCTTCGGAGGAAACTTCCATGATGTTCGGGATGTGCTTTTTCGGAACAAGCAGAAAATGAACCGGCGCCTGGGGAGAAATGTCGTGAAACGCGAACATTTCATCGTCCTCGTAAATTTTTTTGCCGGGAATCTCTCCGGCGATGATTTTACAAAAAATACAATCGCCCATACTGTTCTCCTTTGAGGCTTTCCCAAAAACTAACTGACTGTGCGCTGCGCGCACGGTTTTGGGGCAGGCTCTCATATCATACCCGAACCGGCCGGAAAAAAGAAGCTCCCCGCCTGCAGAACACTAGTGTTCTGTCCAAAACATATTCAACAGGACCCTCTTCTGCAAGTAAAAGCCCACTCTGATAGTTTTGGCCGAATCAAAGAGTGTCTATTGCCAAAATCCACGCCGCTTTTATACCGTGAAAGGCCCACCCAATAACACAGCGCCCGTAACCAGCGACGTGGATTTTACTATTTTGACACTTTGATTTGGACAGAACACTAAAGCCCTTTCCGGCTTAACACCATGAGCAGGGCCGTGTCTCCCTGCCTGACGCCGGGGATACGCGCGGCCTGGCCCAGCGTAAGGGGCCGCACCTTTTTGAGCTTTTCCCGGGCCTCGGCGGAAAGCCCGGTTATCGCGCCGTAGTCCAGATCGGGGCGGAGTTTTATCGCGTCCATTTTGGCGTTCCGGGCGGCAAGCCGTTTCTCTTTTTCGATATAGCCGGCGTACTTGTTGTCCGCGAGAACACGTTCCGCCCATTCGGGGGGAAGCTCCGCGAGCGCCGGCGGGGTTTCGGCCGAAGCGGCGGAAGAGCCGCCGGCAAGAAGTTCCTTCACCGTTTCAAGAACCTCCGTTTTGCGGAGAAAGCGTTCCCAGCGTTCGCCGCTTACCAGGCCTTTTTCCCGGCCCCTGGGCGTAAGGCGGCTGTCCGCCGTGTCGTGACGCAGCGCGAGCCGGTGTTCCGCCCGGCTTGTAAACATACGGTAGGGCTCGTTCGTACCCAGCGTCGTAAGATCGTCCACCAAAACCCCGATATAGGCTTCCGCCCGGCCCAGGACCAGCGGCTCTTCCCCCCGGAGCATCATCGCGGCGTTGATACCGGCGACAATGCCCTGGGCGGCGGCTTCCTCGTAGCCGGAACTGCCGTTGGTTTGGCCCGCCGCGAAAAAACCCGCGAGGCGCTTCGATTCCAGCGTCGGGAACAGGTCGAGCGGGTCGATATAGTCGTATTCCACCGCGTAGGCGGGCCGCACAATCCGGGCCCGTTCCAGCCCCGGTACGCTGTGAATAAACGCTTCCTGAACGTCTTCGGGCAGGGAACTCGACGCGCCGTTCAAATACATCTCGTTGGTATACAGCCCCTCAGGTTCCACAAAAAGATGATGGGAATCCCTGCCGGGAAAGCGCGTTACCTTGTCCTCAATCGAGGGGCAGTAGCGCGGCCCCGTACCGCTGATCTTTCCGCCGTAGAGCGGCGAGCGGTGAATGTTTTCCCTGATGATCCGGTGGGTTTCCGGCGTGGTGCGGGTTATCCAGCAGGGATGATTGGCCGGTCTCGCCGTTTCGGCGGCCGGTCCGGCGTCGAATGAAAAGGGCCGGGGATCGTCGCCGTCCTGCCGTTCCATTCTGTCGTAGTCTATGCTGTCCCCCGCGAGACGGGCGGGGGTTCCCGTTTTGAACCTGCCCGCCGGAAACCCCGCGCGGCGCAGAAAAGCCCCCAGGCCGATCGCGGCCTGTTCGCCGAGCCGCCCTTCCGGGGCGTCGTATTCGCCGATAAAGATTCTGCCTTCCATGAACGTGCCGGCGGCGAGGATCACCGCCCGCGCGCCGATTTCGCGGCCCCTGGCGGTAACGACTCCGGCGACGCGGCCGAGCGGCGCGGCGGACGCGCCCTTCCCCGAATCAACGACAAGGGCGGTTACCGTATCCATCATAAGCGAAAGGCCGCTCTGGTTTTCGACGGCGCGCCGGGCGGCGGCCTGATAGAGCTGTTTATCCGCCTGGGCCCTTGGGGACTGGACGGCCTCTCCCCGCGATCTGTTGAGGATACGGTACTGAATCATACTGGCGTCGATAAGCTTTCCCATCTCGCCGCCCAGGGCGTCTATCTCGCGGACCAGGTTGCCTTTGGAAAGGCCCCCCACGGCGGGATTACAGGAAAGGACGCCGATACGGTCGGGGTTCTGGGTAACAAGGAGGGTGCTGAAACCCAGCCGGGCAGCGGCAAGAGAAGCCTCGATGCCCGCGTGGCCCCCGCCGATCACGACGCAGTCATAATCCATACTTACTTTTTATGGCGGCGGTCGAGTTCGGCGAACACCTCTTCCACGCTGACGCCCTCGCGGGTCATCAGGGCTGTGGTAAAGTACAGGAGGTCGGCCGCCTCCCAGACGACTTCGTCGCGGGTTTTGGCGGCGCAGAGTTCCCCGGCTTCCTCGCTTACTTTTTCGCGGACCAGTTCGTCGTCCAGCGTCGCCGTGTAGGAGCCGGGGACGGGATTGCGGAAGCGTTCGGCGACAAGCGACTGGAGGTATTCCCAGGTATAGCGCCGCCCGACGCCGAAACAGGACCAGCCGCCGGTATGGCAGACGGGGCCGGCCGGTTCCACGACGGCAAGCAGGGCGTCCCGGTCGCAGTCCGCCCTGAGCCTGCGGAGGACCAGCACGTTGCCCGAATTCTCCCCTTTCATCCAGAGTTTGTTCCGGCTGCGGCTGTGAAAACAAAGTTTGCCGCGTTTGAAGCTTTCCGCCACGGCCTCCCGGCTGGCGAAGCCCGTCATAAGCGTTTGGCCGTCGACGCTCTGGGCGATAAGCGGGATAAGGCCCCCGGAAGTTTCGGCGGCCTTTTTCCAGTTGAGGGACGCGATAAAGGCCTCGGCAAGGGATACTTTTTCGGTATAGAGGGCCATGCCGAGCTGGACATCGCAGCCGAGCGCGGCCAGTTCGGCGATTTCCCCGGTCGAACAAACGCCGCCGGCCGCGGTAATCCGGCAGGACACTCCCTCGCGCAGCGCCCTGACCGGCGCCATGTCGAGGCCCGTCATCGTTCCTTCGCGATCGACGCAGGTAAAAAGGATCTCCCCGGCAAAGGCTTCGACGGCGCGGGCGCTTTCGACAAGCGGAAGCCCCGTCGGGGTTTTCCAGCCGTCAACGCTTATCTCGTATCCGCCGCCGCCGTTTTTCGCGTCGACGGCGACGACAAGCCGTTCGCGGCCTATCGCGTTCGCCACACCTTCGAGAAACGCGGCGTTTACGGCAAACTCGCCGCCTGTGGCGCCCACGCCGCCCTCGGCGACCGCGCCCCGTTTCGCCGAATCCCGAAACGCTCCGGAACCCACGATGATTTTCGCGGCCCCAAGGCTTACCAGTTCCCTTGCCTGTTCCGGCGTCCTGATTCCGCCGCCCACCCGGCACTCGGCCCTGCGCAGGAGGGGCTTTATCAACTCAAGATTGTTTCCCCGGCCCATCGCGGCGTCGAGGTCTATCACCGCGACCTCGCCGTAACGGTCGAATTCTTCCGCCAGCGCGCCGGCGTCGTCCCGCTGAAGGACGAGGCGCGAGCCCCGCTCAAGCTGGACGACGTTTCCGCCCTGTATGTCTATTGACGCAACTACCATGACAACAGCGTAGCGTTTTTCGGGAAACGGCGCAATTCTCCGGGGCGGCTTCCCGGTATAAAGCGCCGCGTCCGCGCCGGGCGTGCCGGACGCGGGGGGCGCGGCGCGGCGTACTTCAGTTTTTGAAAGGAAACACCTGCCGTATTTTAATTGCGGCCTTCATGTTAGTATAAGGCTGCTTTCCCAAAAACTGAAGTTTTGGGGAAACTTCTATGCAATGAGAGGCCGAAATGAATACGCGGTTGGATGAGTTTGCCCGTCAGCTAAAGCTAAAAATGGAGGAAGTGGATACCGTGTCCGGGAAAAAGGCGCTGGACTTGCAGACGGAGTTATCCGCGTATATCGCCGCGCAAACCCAAACCCTGGTAAACGAGGGTATATCCGTTATGGAAATACAAGACGCGCTGCGGGCCGCCGCCGGCAGGGTACAACAAACCCGCGCGCCGGACGCGCCGGACACGCCGGACGCGGACGAATCCGATGCCGAATCGGGTGAAAGGCTGGAGCCGCCGCTCTGTGTATTCACGTTTTTTCTGCCGATGGAGGAAGCGGCGATTGCGGCCTTTGCCGCCGGGGATTTTGACGCGCCGGCAATGATAGAACGTATTCGCTTGTCGCCGGATATTACATCCCTTGAAATGATGGACGGTCTGGATTTAGTCGTGAGCGATTTTGGTAAAAACCAGGAGCTGTCCGAAGTGATCGGCGGCGGCGAAA
>JAIRSC010000175.1 GCA_031255645.1 Treponema sp.
GGTTACTTTTTCCACGTAGCCGTCGTGGGTGGGGTACAGCTCCTTTAAGCGGGCCTCGCTAAAGGGGATGGTGTATCCGGCCAGGCTTGGGAGTCCGGGGCGGCTTCCGTATCGCGCTATCGGTACTTCCAGGTCCGGGAGACGCACACCGCCGACGGCGTTACCGTAGCTGTCGCGAACATAGTCCCTGTTGTCCGCGGCTATTTGAATAACCGGGAAGCTGGGGGGCGGCGTACCGTCGTCCAGCCATTTCTGGATGTGCATATATATCGCGTCAATGGTATACAGGTACTCTACCTGGCTCGGCCTTGTGGCCGGATAGTTCCCGATGGAATTGGTCAGGCCCTCCCGGTCCGTCTTCTGGCTGATAAACTGCATCTGGCGGTAGGGGCCGTGGGACGCTCCGGCAATTTCCCAGGAACGGAAATTATCGGTGTCGGGCTGCCGGTTCCGGGAGTAATAGATCGTCTCCGACTCGGTGTTCAGCGTAAATACCTTGGCTCCCGAGTCCTCCCGGTATTTGGTAAAAACCGTCCGGGTCTGCGTCCGCTGGCCCGCGGCGCGGTCCGGGTGGGCGATGGCGGATTCAAAGTCGGAAGCGGTCCCGGCGTTTACAAAAGGCAGGAGCGCGTCAAAGGTTCTGGTTATGGGCTGGACGCCGTTGATATACGCGGCTATCCTGCTGCCCGATTGGGAACCCCCCGCGCCGAACAGGCGTTTTACCGCAAGGCCCGCCATAGGATCGGGGCCGTTGATGAACGACGCTCTTTCCGGCCCCACGGCTTTGGCGGCCTGGGTAAAGATGTCGTAGGAAACGCCCTCGTCCGGCACGGACAAGGCGCCGTAGCGCGTCCGGTCCCAGTTTATAACGCCGCGGGGATTCGAGGGGAACCCGACAAGCCCCAATGGCTGGGCGGACACGGACACAAAGGCGAAACCGTTCTCGTAGATGCCCGGAGAATCGGCCATAAGAATTTCGTAGCCGCCGCTTACATTGGCCCATTCCAGAATCACCGTGCCGTTAAACTTTGACGCTTCTAACGGGCGGCGCACCAGAATGCGCGTCTTGTAACGCCCGGTGCTTCCGGGATTCAGCTTCCACATACCGTCGGTGGACAATTCGCCTTCGGGGGAATACCGCGTCGCAACTCCCTCAAGGAAGTATTCTTCCTCCACATAGCCGACATTTTTTATGTCGCCGAAATACGCGCCAAAGGGCCAGCCGCGTTCGCCGCCCGTAATGGGGCCTGAAACAACCGGGCCGGAATTGCCGCGCATTACCGGACTCCTGCTTTCCGCCTTTGGCGAAGCCGCCGCCTGAAAAATCATCAGGCCGGAAAGCAGGCAGACAAAAACAACTTTTTTTACCATCGTTTTTTCTCCTTGTCGCAGACAGATAAATTTTTTCGCACGAGACTGTTCCGAAAATTCAAATTCGGAAACAGGATCGTTTTTCTCCTGCTTGTGTTTTTATGAAAAGCGGCCTGTCAACGACAAACCGCTTTTCATAATGCTCTTTTTTTAAATAACGGAAGAGAATGAAAACTGTTCTGCGTTTGTACTGTACCACGGGCGATCAAAAAATAAAAATAAAAAAAATTTATGTTTCCATGAAAATAATTCATGCAAATGAAAAAAATGTGTTATACTAAAAGCAGAAACACGAGAGGAGTTTGATATGGATGTACACGATTTTGAATACCTGGTCGCCATTGCGGACCTTGGCAGCATTACCAAGGCGGCGGATCAATTATATTTGACCCAGCCCGCGGTAAGCAAGTTTATTCACGAGAAGGAAAAAGAACTGGGGATACTTCTCTTTAACCGGGCGGGGAAACAATTGTTCCCAACATACGCGGGAGAAAAGTGCATAGAGGCGGCGCGGGAAATACTACAGATCAACAACCGTCTTAACGACGACATTATGATGATCATTAACAACGACACAAGCAGAATCCGCCTGGGGTTTCAGGGAACCTGGACAAAATTCTTTTTCGAAAAAATATATACGATCTTCCGGGAATATTATCCAAGTATCGATCTGCAAATTTATGAAGGCAACGCCGCGGAATCCCTTGATAAACTCAATAACGGCATACTTGATATCGCTATTGTTCTTACCGTTTGGGAACATCACGCGTATTATACCAGCATAACCGTAAAAGACCAGCAGGCCGTACTTGGCGTAAACAAAAACGATCCCGTTATGGCAAAAGCTGTTCATTTGCCGGATTACCCGTACCCCTATCTTGACATACAATACCTTAAAGACACCCCCTTTATTATGCGCTACACCTCGTCAAAGGAAAAAAGTTCCCTGGTCGATCTGCTGAATTTTCACGGCATAAAACCCCGGATTGTCCTGGAGACCAACAGCCGCAACAGCACTTTGAGCGCGATTAACCAGGGGCACGGCGTTTCCATTGTCGCCGACGACGCGACCCAGCTTTACAGCTATGAAAACGTCCGCTTCCTTTCCATCACCGATACCAATATCCGCAGAACCTATCTGCAAATAATCCACAGTAAATATACCCGCCTGAATCCCGCCGAAGAAGAACTGATCGACATGATCATCAACGAATACGAAAA
>JAIRSC010000188.1 GCA_031255645.1 Treponema sp.
CCGCGCCGTTTCCGTTCCGGCCGCGCCGATCCGAAGAACGGGACGGGATCCGGGGGAAAATACGCCGTATGGGGAGCGGAGGGGGCAAAACGGGGTAAAACCGAAAGAACGCTATATATGGTGTAGTACGCGGGGTATGTGAAAAAATCTGCGCTATATGTAGGGGGGGGGGGGGGGGGGGGGGGTAACTGTAAGGGCTGACACTACCGAGGCTAACGGGAAGGAGGCGGGAAGCGCGAAAGGCTGTCTCGTATTGTCACTATCAAGCGCTGGCAAAGAATTCATACGACCGCCAGTATAGCACGGTATGCGGGAAAAAACAAGGGCAATTCTCCCGTTGGGCGCTTTTGTAAACACTACGGGCGGCGGCAACCCCTACTCGGGCTAGACGGTCGTCGCCATTTCTGTCGCAGACTTTGGTCTGGCTTTTTCTTACGGACGCCGTATGCCCTTCGCAGGGGAATTGCCGCCGTCCCTGTCTAAACAAAGGCGTCCGACGCTACGAATCGCACGGTGTTTTCCACTGCCGTTATATACGGTCGTAGAATCATCGGCGCATTCTATGACAATACAGACATCATCGCCCACTGTCGCCTGTAACTGCCATGAAGCGTAGCGGTAATTTGATAACCGCGACCTTTACGGGGGAAAGCCCTGATTGTTCTGTTGCCGGCGTCGCCTTGATACCGAGAAAGGCCCACCGTACCCCACAGCGCCCGTAACCATCGACCGGTGGACGCCTTTGTATCATGGACTGCGAAATAGCACAGCGCCCGGAGAACATAACGGGCGCACACAGAGAAAAAGCGGAGGCGGGTGTCCATGGGAACGACACGAACCCTTCGTGCCGTTCCCATGGACAGGCCCCGCCAGTTTCGTCTTCGTGCGCCCGTTCAGAGTACGGGCGCTGTGTTAACCCGCCGCCTTGTTATACTACAAAGATGCCCACCAGCCCCGGACACGGACGCTGTGTTAACCCCGCAACACCACCTCGGTTCGGCCAAAGCCGCCGAGTTCCGGGCGGGAAAAGTAATAGTCCGCCACGGCGCGTTCCTGTTTAAGGTAATCCTGGACGCCTTTTTGGAGTATGCCGTCGCCCTTGCCGTGTACGACGGAAAACTCCTTCATACCCGCAAGTACGGCGGCGTCTATCTGGCGGCGCAGGGCGTCCAGGGCTTCGTCGAGCCGCATCCCGCGGACGCTGAGCTCCAGCCTGGGCTCGGCGGGAAAGGCAAGGTCGGCGGGGCCGATAAGGGGCTTTTGGTCCGCCAGGGGCGCCGCCGGGACCAGGGCCGATTCGGGCAGGCTCATTTTTACCGAGCCTATTTCCACAACCCAGAACGGATCGCCGCCCCTGTTGTCTTTTCGCAGCGCCCTGCCCCGCCGCCGGCCCTCCTTCAACAAAACTTCCGATCCGGGGACAATGACCGCGGCGGCCGGTGAATCAATCCCTCCCGCCGCGCCTTTCCCGTCCGCGTTTTTTCCGTCCGCGCCGTTTCCGTCGTCCGAATCGATGCCGTCCGCGGCCGCTTTCAGGGCCGCTTCTTCCGCTTCAAGAGCCGCGTCTATCGCCGCGGAATCCCGTTCCAGACCCCGCAAAAATTCTTTTACCTTTACGGTTTTTTCCCGGCTTATCTCTCCCTCCCGAAGTTCCCGAACCAGGTTCTCAAGTTTTTTTCTGCTTTCCGAAAGAAGCCGCCTGAATTCCCCCGCTCCCTGAAAACGCAGGTAATGCTCCTTTTGCCGCAGGCTCAGGTCTTTTAAATCGGCCCTGCGCCGTTCCTCCCTAAGCCGCTTCTGTTCCTCCCCGGCTTTGCGGGAAACCGTGTCGAGCTCCCGGTGTTTTTCCTTGAGCCCCGCGATAAGGGCCGACACGTCCGAGCGCTCCTCGTCAAGATACGACCTGGCCCGGTTAAGCGTATCCGGATCGAGGCCGTTACGCGCCGCGATGTCCAGCGCCCTGCTTTCGCCGGGAAGCCCCATAACAATCCGGTACGTCGGCGACAGGGTTTTGCCGTCAAATTCCACAGAGGCGTTTTCGACCCCCTCCCTGCTGTAACCGTAGTTTTTCAACACACCGTGATGCGTAGTAACGACGACGATGTTTTTCTTTTCAATAAAGTGATCAAGAATCGCCATCGCGATAGCGCTGCCCTCTTCGGGATCCGTGCCGGAACCAAGCTCGTCAAGCAGCACCAGGGAATCTTTGGTCGCGGCGGAAACAATCGACGCGATGTTGAGCATGTGGGCGGAAAACGTCGAAAGGGACTGGCTTATGCTCTGCTCGTCACCGATGTCGGCAAACACATTGTCGAACAGGGGAAGGCTCGTCCCCTCGCCCGCCGGAACGGCAAGGGCCGCCTGGTTCATAAGGGCGAACAGGCCGATTGTTTTCAGGGCCACGGTTTTGCCGCCGGTGTTGGGGCCCGTAATAATCGCCATCCGTGTTTTTTCGTCCAGGGAAAAATCGACGGGAACGGCGCCCGGCCCAAGAAGCGGATGACGGGCCCGCACCAGCCTGAGCCCCGCTTCCCCCGGCGCGTCCAGCGCGAAACAGCCCCCGGTATCAAGCGAATAACGGGCCTTTGCCCGAAGCGTTTCAAGGTAGATAATCCGGCGGTAGAATTCCGCCAGCTCTTCACGGCGGCCGGCGATACGCCCGGTAAGCTCCCGCAGAAGCCTGCGGATTTCCGCGTCGAGGTTTCCCCGCTCGATCAAAAGCCGGTTGTTTTTTTCTACCGATTCTTCCGGCTCGACAAAGATCGTCTGGCCGGTGGAAGACACTTCGTGGACAATGCCCCTGATCCTGCCCCGGAAGTTCGCCTTTACCGCGAGAACAAGCCTGCCGTCCCGCTGGGACGGCAGGGGCGATTGCAGCATGCGGCGGGTCTCTTCGCCGGAACTGTATTTGGCGGCAAGGCTTTCAAGTTCCCGTGAAAGGTCCTGTATTCGCCGGCGGATTTTCTTTAGTTCCGGCAGATCGCGCAGCTTTCCGTCCCTGTCAATAAGCTTGAAAATTTCGCCGCGCAGCGCGCTCAAGTCCGGCACGGAAGAGGCGAGCTCCCGCAGTTTTTCACTCCGCGCAAGCCATCCGAGAAAGGCCCCGCCCCGTTCGGTAAAAAGCCCCAGCGCGAACGCTTCGTCAACGTCGAGTACCGCTCCTTCCACTTCCAGCTTCGGCAGCAGAAAGCCTATTTCGGGCAGTTCCAGGTTTTCGCCGTCTTCCGTTTTGACAAGATCGCAGATCGCGGCGACGCGCTCTTTCGCTTCCGCCACCGCCGCCGGATCGCCGGACGGCGTCTCGTTCAGGATACGCCGCGCCGCCCCGGCGCAGAGCGCCCGTTCCGCCGCGCTTTGCCGTATCCGGTGAAATTCCAGAAGGTTTATGGTTTTTTCATTCAAGCTCATCCTGAATCCTTATAAAACTTTCGTAACGGTCTTCGTGAATTACCCCGGCTGAGACGGCTTCGAGTATCTTGCAGCCCGGCTCCGTCCGGTGGGAACAGGAAAGGCCGTAACTGCATCGTCCCACAAGCGGGGCGAATTCTTTCATACAGGAGGCAAGCTCTTCCTGTCCCGGCATCCAGGGAACCATGCGCCGTATTCCGGGGGTGTCTATGACAAAGCTTTTCTTTTCGCCGTCTTCCGGCAGTTCAAACATCACCGAAAGACTTGTCGTATGGCTGCCCCGGTCGTACTTTTCGTTCAGCGCGCCGGTCTTTAGGTTAAACGACGGAGCAAGGGCGTTTATCAGGCTGCTCTTTCCCACGCCGGACTGGCCGATTAACGCCGCCGTTTTTCCGCCGGCGGTTTCCCGCAGTTCCCCGATGCCAAGCCCCGTTTTCGCCGAAACCCGCAAAACCCCGTAGCCTATCCGCCTGTAATCCTCAAGCCGTTCTTCCAGATCGGGATCGCCGTTACACAGATCGTACTTGTTGCAGAGAACCACGGCCCGGACGCCGGAAACCTCGGCCTGTACCAGAACCCGGTCGATAAAGCGCGGCCTGAACGGCGGGGAAACGGGGCTGGTAACGCAGACGACAAGGTCGATATTCGCGGCGAGTATCTGGGGTTTCCGGCCTTTTTGGTTAAAGCGGGCGAACAGGTTTTTCCGTTCTTCCACGGCCAGGACAAGCGCGGCGCCCGGCTCGTCGGGGTTTTGCTCCACTATCACCCTGTCCCCCGGCGCGAGCGGATTGTAAAAGCCTTCCATTCCTTTAAGCACTTTGCCCTTTATCCGGCATTCCATTTCTTTGCCGTCCGCGCGTACGGTAAAAAGATTCCGCGAACCTTTTATGACAAGGCCTTTCATGCTATAAATACCGGATATTATTTGAAAAGATCATCAAAGGCGGATTTCGCTCCGGCGGCGGCGCTGCGGGCTTTTTGTTCCCCGGCGCTTCGGGAACGGAATTTCGGATTGAGCGAGAACCAGTCGCAAAAGCTGCCGCGCTCAGGATCGCTTTCTTCGCCGGCGTTCGGCTCGGAACAGCTGCCCCTGGCGCCGGGAAGGTAAAAACGGCAGTTCCGGCAGGATCGCAGATCCTTTCCGCAGGAACAGCGCGCGCCGCGGCCCAGAGGCTCGTTTTCGGCAATCGGCAAACCACAATACCAGCACATGGCAATATGATAATCCCGGACGCCTGTTTTTTCAAGCTTGACCGGAATCTGTCTTGCGGATACAGTGGTTGTATGTTCACGCTCACCCCCTGCGCGGCAGGCTGCGGCAGAACGGCGCTTTCCGGTTCCCATCTCTGCGCCCTTCATTCGGCCGACCCGGCGAAAGAGGCCGCCCGGATAGGCGCGTACATAACGGAACATCCGGTCGTTAAAGACATTAACGCTCCTTCACTTTCTTTTGTAAGCGTGGATTTTTCGGCGCGGGCATATTACGGCTGCAATTTTATGGGGGCGTCTTTTTCCATGTGCCTTTTTACCAGCGCCGTAATGCGCATGTGTTTTTTTGATTTCGCGAAATTTTCCGACTGCGATTTTTCGGGCGGGGACATTCAGTTTGTTTCCTTCGCCGGATCGCGGATAAGCAACTGTACCTTTGAAGGCTCGGAGCTTATTCATCTTAATTACGGGGGCGCGGCCATTTTCGACTGCACCTTTAACGATTCCAACCTGTACAATACCCGTTTCATCGGATCGGAAATCGAAAAAAGCAGCTTTGTCGACTGTAATCTCAAAAAGACGTTCTTTATCGGTTCAAACAGGGAAAACATTCTTTTCAAATCTTCCAACACCGCCGAAGCCGTTTTCGAACCGGAGGACGCGTGAAGGTATTCATGCATTACTGTACCTATGGGTTCAGTAACTGTTACATCATGGGAACGGATCTGTATACCAACGATTCCAGCCGGGACGCCGTCGTGGTCGATCCGGGATCGATGGAAGAACCGATGCTTAAATTCATCGAGAGGCATGAATACGCCGTCAGGGGAGTGCTTATAACCCACGATCATCTTAACCATGTCCGGGGGCTTAGAACGCTCAAGCGAATTTACGATGTCGATATATACGCGTTAAGCCCGATTGTCAGGGAGCTTAAAACCTGTCTTGTTAAAGACGGGGATTCTTTCAGCCTTGGTTCGATAGACATCGAAGTCATCGCGGTTCCCGGACATTCGTCCGATTCCGCCTGCTACAAAATCGGCCGCACCCTTTTTACCGGCGACTGCCTCAGCGCCGGCCTTGTGGGAAGCACCAGCAACTCCTACGGAAGCGCCGTCCAGATGAACGCCCTTTTGTCCAAAGTGCTGTCCATGCCGGAAAACTACATTATCCTGCCCGGTCACGGCCCGCCTTCGACGCTGGACGCCGAACGCCGTTTCAACTGGGGCATCAACAACTTCGAGCAAAACAAAACCAGACGTATGGGTTTTACAAGAGAATTTGATTAGGCCGAAACGCCGGTTTTTGCGGACAGGCCCCCCAACTTTTTTCTGCGCCTGCCCCACCCAACAGCGACACGGGGTGGCCGCAAAAACAGCGACACGGGCTTTTATTGTATTGCCGTTCAGATTAAGTCGAAACGCCGGGATTTTGTCCAACGGATTTTATAAGGACCGTATTCTACAGATAGAAGTTTACTCTTATGAGTTCCGGCTAAATCGAAGAGCAAACAAGACCGGCCCGTGTCGCCGGGATTCCGGCAGGCGCGGCCGCGAAAAAGCGGCGCGGGGTGGCCGCAAAAACTGGCCCGGACTTGCTCCGGGACGGGTTTTTGCGGACAGGCCCC
>JAIRSC010000192.1 GCA_031255645.1 Treponema sp.
ATTTCGGTCTCCACATTGTAGCCGTGGGGAGCGGTACGGCCCGCGAACAAAAACACCATGCAGCCGTTTTTGAACTTCATAAGGCAGGAAACGTTGTCCCCGTCTTTTGAGGCGGCGAATTCCGGGTGGGCGTAACAGCCCCCTGTCGCGTAAACCGTTTCCGGCTCGGAACCGGTAAACCAGCGGGCCAGGTCTATGTCGTGCACCGCCATGTCGAGGAACTGGCCGCCGGAATGGGGGGCAAAGGCAATGGCCCCGGCGATAAACTTTTCCGGGTCCTGGCTGTAGGAACGGAACAGCACCGGTTTTCCGATCTCCCCGGCGGCGACTTTTTTGTAGGCGTATTTGTAGGATTCGTCAAAGCGCCGCATAAAGCCCAGCATGAACACCAAATCCCCGTGGGCTTCCACGGCCTTTTCCGCTTCCTTACATTCCGCCACGGTCGTGCCCAAAGGCTTTTCGGAAAACACGTGCTTTCCCGCGGCCATCGCGGCGGCTATCTGTTTGGTATGCAGCGCCGACGGGGAAACCAGAACCACCGCGTCGACATCCTTGCAGGCTATCAGGTCTTCGAAAGACGTAAACCGGTGGGGCACGGCAAGGGCGTCCGCCGCCTCTTTGAGTTTGGCGGCGTCCACGTCGCACAGGGCGGTAAGCTCGGCGCGCTGTATCCTGCTTGCCGCGTTTACCGCGTGCTGAAGCCCAAGCCGTCCAAGCCCGACAGAACCAATCCTGACTTTATCCATGCTGTGTTCCTTGCGATTCCTGATTAAATTCCCGATTAAAAACGAAGAACGCTTTAGTCGCGCTTCGCGTTTTTCCGCATGTCGATAATTACCGCCACGACGATGATTACGCCTTCGGCGACCTTTTGCCAGTACGCGTTAACGCCCAAAAGGGTAAAGCCGTTCCGCAGTACCGCGAGAACCATGGCGCCCACAAACGCGCCGATGATCGTGCCGATACCGCCCGAATGGGAAGTGCCGCCGATTGTGGTGGAGGCAATCGCGGTAAGCTCGTAACCGTCCGCCGCGCCCGGATGAACGCTGCCGACGCGCCCGGCGAACACAATCGCCGCAAGCCCGGCAAGGAGTCCGCAGAACGTGTAAATAAGGATAAGGTATTTGGATACGTTTACCCCGGACACTTCCGCGGCGGTAATATTGCCGCCAATCGCGTAGGTGTTTTTACCGAAGCGGGTTTTGTTGAGCAGTATGTGGCTTATCACGATCATCACAAAAAAGATGATGACCGGAACCGGTATAACGTTGAAAAGCCTGCCGCCCAGGGCGGTCACCCCCGGAATCAGGTTGCTGACAGGACGGCCGCTTGTATAAATAAGGGCAAAACCGCGGGCGACGGTAAGCATACCGAGCGTGGCGATGAACGCCGGTATCTTGGTTTTGGCGATAAGCCAGCCGTTGACAAAACCGCAGGCCGCCCCTATGCCCAGGGCGACGACGATTGGGACGATCACCGGAAGCGCCGGCATGCCGGGAAAGTATTTTTCGGTAGCGCCGGGAACCTGGCCGAAGCTTGCCGCCACAACCCCGGCGAACGCGAGCACGGAACCTACGGAAAGGTCGATGCCCTTGGAAATAATCACGAAGGTCATGCCGAGGGCCATAATCCCGAATATGCAGCTCTGGGTAAGGACGTTAAAGATATTGGTGGTACTGAGGAACCCCGGCGCCCTGATACTCAGAACAATGATCATCAGGATCAAAACGATCACGATGCCGTACTTCTGAAAGACATTCTTTACGCCCGCACTGGAAAAAGCCATTATTTTACTCCCTTTAGTTTCTTGTATTCCGTTACCGTATCCGTGGCGTAAGCCATAAGCTCTTCCTGGCTCAGGTCTTTGGAATTTTCGACAATGCCGGTAACCTTGCCCTGGTGCATAATCACGATACGGTCACTCATCCCCATGATCTCGGGCAGTTCCGAAGAAACCATGACGATGGACTTGCCCTCTCCCGCGAGTGTGGAAATAAGCCGGTGAATTTCCGCCTTGGTTCCCACGTCGATACCCCGCGTAGGCTCGTCAAGGAAGAGGATTTCCGGATCGGTCATAAGCCAGCGGGCCACAAGCACCTTTTGCTGGTTGCCGCCGCTCAGGTTTTCCACATGCTGGGCGAGGCTTGGCGTTTTTACCTGGATTTTTTTTACAAATTCCGCGCAGTTTTTGTTAAGCTCCGCCTCCCGTATAAGCCCGAATTTGTTGAGGAATTTGGGTATTGTGGCAATGGCTATGTTAAGCTGAACGCCCAGCATCGGAAAAAGGCCGCTCCTTCGGCGGTCTTCGGTAAGCCAGGCCATGCCGTTTTGTATGGCGTCGGTGGGGCTTTTTATCTCAACCTTTTTTCCGTCAATCCAGATTTCTCCGCCCGCGCGGGGCCTCATGCCGAAAATGGTTTCGACAACCTCGCTGCGCCCCGCGCCGACAAGGCCCGCGATACCGAGTATCTCTCCTTTGCGTACCGTAAAGGAAACGTCCCTAAAGTACTTTTTGTTGGAAAGATTTTTCACCTCGAGTTTTACATCGCCTATTTCACAGGAAATTTTGGGAAACATCTCTTTGACGTCCCTGCCTACCATCATGTTGATAAGCTTGTCTACCCTGAGTTCCGCCGTGTTTTCCGTACCGATGCAGTTCCCGTCCCGGTACACCGTAACCCGGTCGGCGATCTCGTAAATTTCGTCGAGCTTGTGAGTTATAAAAATTATGCTCTTTCCCTGGGCTTTAAGCTTGCGCATAATGGAAAAGAGTTGTTTGATTTCCTTTTCAGCCAGAGCCGATGTAGGCTCGTCCATGATAATGAGCTTTGAGCTGTACGAAACCGCCTTGGCTATTTCCACCATCTGGATTTTCGCGACGGTAAGATTCGCCATAAGCGTCGCGGGATCTTCCTCAAGCTCGATTTCCTTAAGCACGTCTTTGGTAAGGGCGTACATTTTTTTGTGATCGACCAGCCCCAGGGCGGTAAGGGGTTCCCTGCCGAGCCAGACGTTTTCCATAATGGGCCTGAACAAAACGGGGGTTAGTTCCTGGTGAATCATCGAAATCCCTTTTTTGAGGGCCTCGGAGGGACTCGCGAAATTCTGGGCTTTTCCGTCAAAAACAATTTCGCCCGACGTGGGCCGGTAAATACCGGCTATGCACTTCATCAGCGTCGATTTTCCGGCGCCGTTTTCTCCCATCAGGGCGTGGATTTCCCCGTAATTCAAATGGAGATCGACCCCTTTAAGGGCCTGCACACCGGGAAAATTTTTTGTAATATTCTTCATCTCAAGAAGATATTCACCGCTCACGCTGTCATTCTCCTTAAAAAGGCCCGCCCGAGGCGGGCCTTCCCAGATTACCTGGCTGACTTAATAGTTGGCTACGTTACTCTTGTCGATGTAGACAAAGGGTACCCATTTGATCGGCGGCTGGCTCACGCCGGTCAGCGCGTTAACCGCGGCTTCGGCGGCGCCCCTGCCCTGTCCAACGGAATCCTGAAGTACCGTCGCGGCAAGGCTTCCGTTTTTGACCGCGGCAATCGCGTCGGGAGTAGCGTCAACGCCCATCACGACAATGTCGGTGCGGCCGGCGTTTCTGCAGGCTTCTATCGCGCCCAGGGCCGCGTCATCGTTATTGCCGAGAATCGCCTTGAGGTTCGACCCGTAGGCGGTGATGTAGTTTTCGGCAAGGGCCATGCCCTGATCCCGCTGCCAGTTGGCGGCTTCTTTGGCGAGGACTCTCAGGTTGGGATACTTGGCCGCGAAGGTATCTTCGTTGCCCTTGGTGCGAAGGATCGCCCCTTCGTTGTCAAGTTTACCCATAAGAATGGCCACGCCGCCGCCCTGGGGCAGAAGTTTGCCGAGGCCTTCGGCCTGCATCGTACCGGCGTCAATTTCCTGGGAACCGATATAGTAAACACCCGAGGGAGGATTGGCGTCGCCAAAGGGGTTCCGGTTTACATATACCAGAGGAACCTTCTTGTCCTGGCAGGCCTTGGTGATGGGCGCCATGGCGCTGGTGTTAACCGGAACCACGACTATCACTTTCGCGCCTTTGGCCAAAAGGTTATTGACCTGATCCTGCTGTCTGACCACGTCTTCCTGGGCATCCTGGGTTTCCACGACATATTCGGGTTTATCCGCAAAATAGCCCTTGAACTGTTCCATGACATAACCCTGGAATGTGTCATTGAAGTTATTACACACATATCCGACAAGAGTCCCCTTCTGTCCGCCGGGACCCGCAAACACCACACCTGCCATAAGCAGGAGAACCGCGACAAGAACCAACATTTTCTTCATACTGAATCCTCCTAATGATTTTTAAACAGCCGTCATTTTGGCCGCTGTTTTGCAAACGTTTTCCCTTTAGTATAATCAACTTTTTGGCTTTGTCAAGGAAAAAACAAAAAAATGTTTTTTTTATGCAAGATCCGCTCCAAAATTTGAAACCGGGGCCGCCCCAGCGCTG
>JAIRSC010000197.1 GCA_031255645.1 Treponema sp.
TTGACTCAGACGCCATGGCTTTTGACTCATCCGCCATGGCTTTTGACTCATCCGCCATGGCTTTTCACTCATGCGCCATGGCTTTTGACTCATCCGCCATGGCTTTTGGCTCATCCGCCATGGCTTTTGGCCGTGCCTGACCTATCCCTTACAGCGTCAGCTCTTCCGCGCCCAGGGGCCTGATGCGGAGCGCCGTTACCGATCCGGGGCCGAAAATGCCGTCCATCAGCCTGCGGTAGCCTTCCATGGCCGAAGCGGGGATATAGGCCTGAATCGTTCCGGCAAAACCGCCGCCGTGGACGCGGCAGGCGCCGGGAGCGGAAGCTTCGGCGCGCAGGAAGTCCCGGGTCAGGACCAGGGCGACGGCGATTCCCTGTTCTTTTACATTGCGGGGAGAGTATACGTTTTGCAGCAGTTCCCAGGACGAGTCTCCCGATTCGTTTACCAGTTTCAGGTACGCCTTCATCACCTCCTGTCGTGAAGCGGGAGACTGGGCGGCGGCGAGTTTCCCCAAAACGGAAAGCATTGCCGCCGCCCGCTGGTTTTCGTCGAAAAAGTGAAGCGCCCGCAGCAGCGCCCTGTCTCCCAGACGCCCGCGAATATCGGCGGCTCTGGCCTCTACCGTTTCTTCGTCGCAGTCCCGCAGCGTTTCTTTGCCCAAAAAAGCCGCCACGGCTTTCATTTCGTCCGGTATGGCGGCGTAGTCCGGGGTCAGATCGGCGTGGCTGCCCCTGGTGTTTACCACGCAGAGCGCGTACCCGGCCGCGGCAAAATCGACATCGACCCGCTGTACCAAAGGCCGCGCCGGATCGGCAAAGTCTATGGCCGCGGCCCCTCCGCAGGCGCAGGCCGTCTGATCCATAAGGCCGCAGGGTTTTCCAAAGTAGTGGTTTTCCGCCTGCTGGCCTATCCGCGCGATTTCCAGCGGACTCCGCCCGCCTCCCCCGAAAAGATTATCGATGATCCGGGCGAAAAGCACTTCCACCGCCGCGGATGAGGAAAGCCCGGAACCGGGCAGGACGGTGGAATCGGCGTTTACCGTAAAGCCTTTTACCGGAACTCCCCCGGCGGCGAATTGCGCCGCTATGCCCCGGACAAGGGCTTCCGTCGTTCCCTTTTCCGCTTCTTTCGGCGCCAGATCCGGGGCGCCGTCCGGTCCGGCAAGATCCACGACCACGTCGGGATAGCCGGTGGAACGGAAAAACACCCGGCTGTCGGAACGGGGAACGGCCACGGCCGCCTGATCGAGCTGGATCGAGGCCGCCAGCACCCTGCCCCGGTTGTGGTCGGTATGGTTGCCCCCAAGCTCGGTTCTTCCCGCGGCGGTAAAAAGCCGCAGGTCCCCGGCGGTTTCGGGGAACGCGGCGCGGGGAAACGCGCGTTCCGAAAGCAGCGCTTCAACAAGCGAGGCATAGCGCTTTTTTCCCGCCCGGGCGCCGCCGCTTCCGTAGAGTTTTTCAAACAGGGGCTCCGAAGCGGGCCCGGCGATTTTTTCCAGCAGTTCTTTTCCGGTCATGGCGGCAGTATAGCGGATTTTCACGAATGTTTCACGCTGTCCGCGAAGCGGGCCGCCGTTCAAAGAGAAATCGCGAAGGCGGCGCGAAGGGGACATAGTGGATATTTTCGCGAATACCGATTATATTGAATATATGAGCGACAGTCCCGGCAACGAACCGAATGAAAACCAGCGCGATCCCGAATTTCCTTCTCCCTTTAACGCTCCCAGGGGCCCCAAACGTCCGGGAGGTCTCTGGAGATTTTCGATAGTCTACGTGCTGATCCTTATCGCGGGGATGAGCGTTTTCAATTCGTTTATGGCCGGCAGATCCAACACCACCGTTGATTTTTCCGAGTTTAAGAGCAAGATTGTCTCCGGGGAGATAAAGCGGGTGGAGCTTTCCGATTCCCACTTTACCGGCTACACTACCGAAAAAAAAGCCCTTCCGCGGAGTTTTTTTTCGTTCGCGCTTCCCGATATAAACGGGAGGACGGAACAGACGCCGGGCGGGGCGGACGAAGCGCCCGTCGTGTACCGTACCGTCGCGATAGGCGATCCCGACATCATCAAATTGATGGATGAACACAACGTGGCCTATTACGCCGTTTCCCAGCAGGGCGGGGCGATTCTCAATCTTGTTCTCAGCTGGGTGCTGCCGATTGCGCTGCTGCTTATTGTCTGGCGTTTTGTGATGAAGCGCATGGGCGGGAACGTGCTTTCCGTCGGCCAGAACAAGGCGGTGATTATCGCGGAAGGGGATATCGTTACCCGCTTCAAAGACGTGGCCGGGGTTGACGAGGCCAAGGAAGAACTTATGGAAGTGGTGGACTTCCTGAAAAGCCCCACGAAATACACCGCGATAGGCGGAAAAATCCCCAAGGGGGTGCTGCTGGTCGGGCCGCCCGGAACGGGAAAAACCCTGATGGCGCGGGCTGTCGCCGGTGAAGCGGGCGTGCCGTTTTTCAGGATGAGCGGCGCCGATTTTGTGGAAATGTTCGTGGGCGTCGGGGCAGCCCGGGTGCGGGATCTGTTCAAGCAGGCCCGGGACAAGGCGCCCTGCATCATCTTTATTGATGAGCTTGACGCAATCGGCAAAAGCCGGCTCAACAGCATTTCCGGCGGCAACGACGAGCGGGAGCAGACGCTGAACCAGCTGCTGGTCGAAATGGACGGATTCGACGGCACTTCGGGGCTGATTATCGTCGCCGCCACCAACAGGCCCGACGTGCTCGATCCGGCCCTGCTCAGGCCCGGCCGTTTTGACCGCCAGGTCCTTGTGGACAGGCCCGATCTTGCCGGCAGGGAAGAGATTTTGAAAATACACTCAAAAGCGGTAAAACTCGGCGCGACCGTAGACCTGGCGGCCATTGCCCGCTCTACTTCGGGTTTTGTCGGCGCCGATCTTGCCAACATCGTCAACGAATCCGCGCTGCTCGCGGTACGGGCCGGCAGGAAGCTCGTGGAACAGCAGGATTTTTTCGAGGCCATCGAAAAAACCGTCGCCGGGCTTCAGAAAAAAACACGGGTTCTCAAGCCGAAAGAACGCAGGCTTACCGCGTACCACGAAGCCGGCCACGCCCTTGTGGCGGCCTTTACCCCCAACTCGGATCCGGTTCAGAAAATCTCGATAATTCCCCGGGGATTCGCCCTTGGCTATACCCTGCAAATGCCTGTCGAAGACCGCTACACGGTAACCCAGTCGGATCTTCTGGGGAAGATCGACGTGCTTCTCGGCGGGCGCATTGCCGAGGAGATGATTTCGGGCGAATATTCGACCGGCGCGGCCAGCGATTTGACCAAGGCAACCGATATTGCCCGCAAAATGATTACCGATTACGGCATGAGCGAGCGTTTCCGCAACGTCGCCCTGACCTCGCGCGGAGCGGGCACGTCGGGCCAGGCGGAGCCGATGTTTCAGCGGGAATACGCCGAAAGTACCCAGCAGTATGTGGACGAGGAAATTGCCCGGATTGTCGAAAGTGAATATGTAAAGTCCAAAAACATTCTGGAAAAAAACAGGGCCCTTCTGGATACGGTCGCCGCGGAGCTTCTTGAGAAAGAAACCATCGACGCCAAGGAATTCAACGCCATCATACAAACGAAGGCTGCGGAAGCGGTATGATTTCCGGACAGGGCCGGTGGGATATCGAAAAAGAATACGTTTTTTCCCTGATAATCCAGATAAAGCTTAACGAAAAAACCCTCGCCGGGTACGGGGCCGAAGCGGAAACATGGCTGAAGCGGGCGGCTTTGGCCCGGAGTTCCGGCGGCGATGGAACTCCGGGGCCTGCCGGGACCGCCCTGGCCGAAGAAGCCGAAGCGCGGGCCGCCGGCCTGCAAAACAAGGCGGCGGCTTTGCGGGCGGAGAACGCGGAGCTCAGGGCGGAGGCGGAACAGGCGCTCCGCTCATTGCCGGGTTTGGCGGCCCGCAATCGTTCCGTGGATCCGGATTTGCTTTTACAGGAACTTCTTGTCGCTTCGGGACATAATCCGGGCGAAGAGCGGGAACCCGGCCTGGAACGGAAATTCGCCGAAATCGAAAAAAACGCCTCGGCGGACGCGGCTCTCGCGGAGCTCAAGGCGAAGATGGCCGGAGACCTTCCGTGAGCCGCGTTCCCCTGCTGCCGGACAGGCCGCGGCCGCTTGTCTTTGCCCACCGGGGCTGTTCGTCCCTTGCCCCGGAAAATACCTTTGCCGCCTTTCAAAAAGCCCGCGAAACCGGCGCTCCGGGGATTGAGCTTGATGTACACGCCAGCGCCGACGGCAGGCTTGTCGTAGCCCACGACGACACGTTTCTGCGCACGGCCCCGGCGGACAACAACGGAAACGGCAAAAAACTCGAAGAGCTTACGAGCGGCGAAATCGGCCGTATCGACGTGGGTTCTTTTTTCGACCCGGCTTTTTCAAATGAACGCCCGCCGTTTCTGGAAGAGGTTCTTGAGGAATTTTGCCCCGCTCTGTATGTGGACATTGAGCTTAAATCCCGAAAAACAAAAAACGATCCCCTGCCGGAACTTTTGGCGGAAAAGCTTGTCTCCATGGGCGGCAAAATCGCCGCCTCCGTAAGCGTTTCTTCGTTTAACCCCGTTTGCCTCAGCTCGTTTAAAAAAGCCTGGCGGCGCGGGCCGGAACCGGTTCCCGCCGCGGTTATTTTTTGTGTTGATAAAGAACTGCCCTGGCTGCTCCGCCGGGGTTTCGGCCGCTTTATCGCTGGCTGCGATTACCTGAAACCCGAATACACGCAGGTGACGGCCTTTTCCCGATTCCGCTGGGCGGGAATCGGGAAAAGGCCGGTTGTCCCCTGGACGGTGGACGACAGGGCCGCGGCGGAAGCCTTTCTCCGTCCGGGGCCCGCGGGGATTCCCGGCTGCGAAGGCATTGTTACCAACAGACCCCAGGACATGACCGGCCTTGCGAAGGCCGGCAGCAGGATCCCCGGCTGATGGAAAATCGATCCCGGCTCCGTTCCGGCACGACGCTGTCTCTTCTGACCCTGGTGTCCAGGGTGCTGGGGCTGTTCCGGGAAATGGCAAAAGCCGCCCTTCTTGGAACCAGCGCCCTTTCGGACGCTTTTTCCGTGGCATTCCTTATCCCCAACCTGTTCCGTCGTCTCTTTGCCGAAGGATCGATAGCCGTGGCCTTCATTCCCACGCTTAAAGAATACCTGCTTGAGGGCGACCGCGAAAAAACAAAAGAATTTGTATCCTGCATGTTTACGTTTCTTACGTTTTTTGTAAGCGCCGCGGTCGCCCTGGGGATAATCTTTTGTCCGCTTATCATTCCGGTTTTCGGTCTTGAGGCGTTTGACGAGACGGTGTTTTTGACGCGGTTCATGTTTCCGTTCCTCGCCTTTATTTCCATCGCCGCCCTGTTTCAGGGAATGTTGAACAGCGCGCATGTGTTTGCGCCGTCCGGCCTTGCCCCGATCCTGCTTAACCTGGTAACAATAGCCTGCGCGTATTTGCTGTCGCCGTTTACGAAAAATCCCGCCCGCGCCATGGCGATTGGGATCGTCACCGGTGGATTTCTCGAAGCGGCGATACAGTTTCCGTTTGTACTAAAGACGGGATTCCGCTTCGCCGTTACCGGAATCGGCAGGGCGCTCAAAAATCCCGGTACCAGGGCGGTAATCCGCCTGATCGGGCCTACAATCATCGGCATGGCCGCCTATCAGCTTAACGATCTGGTGTCTACGGCCCTGGCGGGAAACGCCGGCGAAGGGATTGTCTCAAGCCTTCAGTATTCTCTGCGGCTCCAGGAGCTGATGCTCGGCGTTTTTGCCGTTTCTCTGGGAACGGTGCTGCTTCCCGATCTGGCCGAATACGCCAAGTCGGGCCGATGGGAACAGTACAACAAAAGCCTGAGTTCCGCGATGGACATTATCGCCCTTATCACCATCCCCATTACGTTTTTTTTTCTTGCCCAGGGCGATACGCTTATCCGCCTGCTTTTCCAGACCAGAAGCTTCGACGAAAAGTCGGTGGCCCTGACCCACGCCGCGTTTGTTTTTCACATACCGGGGCTTTTTTTCATCGCCCTGAACCGTATCCTTGCCCCGGCGTTTTACGCCCAGAGCGATACCAGGTCTCCCACGCTGGCGGGGATTCTTTCTTTCGCGGTAAACATGATACTCGCCGCCGCGCTTGTCGGACCGATGAAAGGATCCGGAATCGCCCTGGCCCTCAGCATCGGCAGTACCGCCAATACCGTACTGCTTCTTGTGTTTTTGAACCGTAATCCCAATGTCGCGGTTGGCAGAGCCCTGGTTCCGGCGGCTCTTTACGCGCTTAAACTTGTCGTTTTTTCCGTAATTGCCGCTGTTCCGGTACTGTTCTTCGCGCCGGCCCTTAACGGATTTTTCGCGGCCCTTTCGGAGAACCGCTTTGTCCGCTACGCGGCGCCTCTGGCCGTCCAGGGCCTTGTTTTCGCGTTTATCGGGATACTGCTTTTGGCCCTGACCGGAGACAGACAGCTTAAAGCCCTGACAGGCCTGTTCCGGCGCAAACGATAAGCCTTCGCGGCGCAAGCGCGTGAACGCGGTCTGCGACAGCGTATAGACCACCAGCGTACATTAAAACCCAGAACTTGTAGTATCTTCGGAATGTAATCCCTAAATTTTGTGATTTTTCAGGATTCTATTCCTTAAATATTCAAATTTTTTGGTATTACAATCCGTAAATATTGCAAATTTTAGGATTGTAATTCCTTAAATATTGCAATATATTGGGAACATGATCCAAAGAACTCTAAAATCCGTCATTACCGGACAATTTGGCAAGGGAAAAGTTATCCTTCTGATGGGCGCGCGGCAGGTGGGCAAAACCACCCTGCTCAAAAGCCTTTTTCCCGGTTTTCGGCGCTTTAGTGCCGAACAGAATCCGAATGTCCCGGTTGAGGACGTCCTTTGGTTAAACGGCGACGAATTGGATGTTCAGCGTTTATTTGAAGAAACCTCTTCCACCCGGCTTAGATTTATATTTGGGTCAAAACGCTTTGTTGTTATCGACGAAGCCCAGCGTATTAAAGACATCGGGCTGAAGCTCAAATTGATTGCCGACGAGATACCGGACATTCAGCTTGTCGCTACGGGCAGTTCTTCATTCGACCTGGCCAATGAGGCGAACGAGCCTTTGACCGGCAGGAAACGGGAATATGTGATGTATCCGCTTTCCTTTGCCGAAATGACGCGGCGTCACGGTCTTCTTGACGAAAAAAGGCTGATCCCCCACCGGCTGGTATACGGTTATTATCCCGAAGTAGTAAACAAGCCGGGCGAGGAACGGGAAATACTAAAGTCGCTGTCGGACAGTTATCTCTACAAGGATATCCTTATGTGGGAGCGAATAAAAAAACCCGACAAGCTGGTTAAGCTTCTCCAGGCTCTTGCTTTTCAAATCGGATCGCAGGTTTCGTATTCGGAACTGGGACAGTTATGCGCCCTGGACGCGAAGACTACGGAAAAGTACATTGTCCTTTTGGAACAGTGTTATGTAATTTTCCGGCTTGCGTCCTTTAGCCGGAATTTGCGGAATGAACTTAAATACAGCCGGAAGATATACTTTTTTGACAATGGAATCCGCAACGCCCTTATTGCCGATTTTTCTCTTGCCGAAACCCGGCGGGACATAGGCGCGTTATGGGAAAATTTTCTTGTAGCCGAGCGGAAAAAAAAGATTGCCTATAACAGGGAAGTAACAAATACCTGGTTTTGGCGCACAAGCAGTCAAAAGGAAATCGACTATATTGAAGAATCCGGCGGAACGCTTAGGGCCTTTGAGTTCAAGTGGAATCCTTCCGCCAAATACAAATTTCCCCGGCAGTTCATGGAACAATACCCGGACACCCGTTTTGAGGTAATTGGTCCCGATAACATCGACGAATTTTTGCTGGATATGAACGCCGGGGATCGGGGCTCGCGCCCGGGACAGGTTCGTTTTAAAACTTAAAGACGATTCCGGCGATGCCCGCCGCGGCAATATACACAATGGGGTGTCGTTTGAATTTCCAGATCAGCGCAAACAGTACGATAAAAAGCAGCGTTTCCCCGGGGCGCAGCGCCTTGTACCAGACCGGGGCGTTTCCGTTGTACAGTGACAGTTTCCACACCCCGAAGCCCGCGGCGCCGATAAGGCCCGCCGCCGCCGGCCGCAAGCCGGAAAAAACCGCCTCTACGGCGCGGTTTTCCTTAAAGCGGACAAGCATGCGGGCCACAATGATGATCACGACAATCGGAACGCTTACCAGGCCCAGCGGGGCGATAAGGGCGCCGGGGATGCCGGCGGCGGCAAAACCCGACTGGGCGGCCATATTCACCCCCACGGCGCCCGGAGAGGACTGGGCTATGGCAAGAAAATCGCCGACCTTTTCCGGGCCAAGCCATTCGTAACGGACGGCCAGGTCAAAGAGAAAGGGCAGGGTCGCGAGCCCGCCGCCTATGCTGAAAAGGCCAATCCTGAAAAATTCGGCGTACAAAACAAAGAGGTTCATGGTTTTTTCCCGTCCCGATCCATAGCGGCGGCTTTATTCGTAACGCGGAAGAACAAGAACCCGGCCAGGGCCGCGCCGCTCACAATCCACACAGGCGATAGGCCTAGCAGCACGGAAAGCAGAAACGCCGATGCGAACACACAGGCGCTAAACACGTATCGTCGTTTTGCGGGCGCTTCTGTTTGGGAGGATTTTTCCCTGAATAATTCCAGGACAAGCTTTCGTATCGTGTCGAGAATCAACGCGCCCACGGCAATCCGTATCCCCGCGAACGCGCGCCGAACCGCCGCGTATTCGGCAAAGCGGCCGACAAAGAGCGAAATTACCGTCATAAAAACGACGCCGGGCAGTATAAAAGCGGCAGTGGCGACAATGCCACCCGGCGCGCCCCGGCGTTTATAACCTATAAACGTGGAAATGTTCACCGCGATAATGCCGGGGGTCACCTGGGCGATGGTGTAATAATCCATCACTTCGGTCATCGTGATCCAGCCTTTTCTTTTTATCAATTCCCGTTCGAGAACCGGTACCATCGCGTAGCCGCCCCCGAAAGTCGACACACCGATTTTTATGAAGGTCCAGACAAGATCGAGCCATTCTTTCACATGGAAATTCTATACTATCGTTCCGGTTAATGCCAGCGGATCGTCCGCCGCGAATCTATTGACATTCGCCGCCGGGTTCTGTATATTATATTCAGCGTTTTTCAGCTTTATCGTGGTTTGAAAAACGATTATGATTTTCAGGGTCGGGTGCGGTTTTATGTTCGCGTAAACCAATTCCCTACCGGCGGTAACAGCCCGCTAATTTGCCCGCAAGGGCAAGCCCGAGCCGGTGGAATTCCGGCGCCGACGGTATAGTCCGGATGGAAGAAAATCTCGTGGATTTGTAAACGGTTTTCCGTTTGCGATCTATCCTTCCTGTTATAAAACATTCCTGAAAACAGATGCGGAGACCCGAAGAAGACGAAGTATCCTGGATTCTTCCGGGCCGATACCCCTGTAAGCGCCAAATGATTTGATCAAACGATTTAATCAAACGATTGGAGCTTACAGCCGAACCGTCCGCAAACCGAAGTTTTGGGAACGGTTCAAGCCGCTGGTTTTTGTATCGGGAGGCTGTTGTGAAATCAGGTTTGGCGTTTGTTTCCCTTTTGTTCGCGCTTTTGTCCGCCGTGCTTTCGGGCTGCGACGGAAAAAACGTACCGGCCGCGGAGCGTGGCAAAACCATAGGCGTTTTTATTCCCGGAGTAATATCCGGCAGTCCGGTATATGAAATGCTTGCCGTCGGCGTACAGGCCGCGGCGGAAGACAGGGCGGAGGTAACCCTTATCGAGGGCGGTTTCAACCAGGCGGAATGGGAAAGCAAAGTTACCGCCATGGCCGCTTCCGCTTCTTACGACCTTATCGTTTCCGCGAATCCGTCGCTCCCCAATATTGTTTCCACGGTATCCGAAAAATTTCCGAATCAGCATTTTCTGCTTCTTGACGGAGAGCTTGACGGTAATCCCAGGGTGTACAGCCTTCGCTATAATCAGCGGGAACAGAGTTATATGGCGGGATACCTGGCGGCGCTGGTAAGCGGGACGCTTTCGCCGGAAGGCGGGCGCGCTTCGAAACGTGTCGGTCTTGTCGCGGCGCAGGAATATCCCGTAATGAACAACATCATTCTTCCCGGCTACCTTGAGGGAGCGCGGGCAATCGACCCCGGCTGCGAGGTGGATTTTCGGATTGTGGGGAACTGGTATGACGCGGCGCGGGCGGAAGAGATTGCCGCGGACATGATACGCGGCGGCGTCAAAGTGATATTAACGATTTCAGGCGGGGCCAACGAGGGAGTGGTACAGGCGGCGCATTCCGCCGGGGCCAGGATTCTGTGGTTTGACAACAACGGTTACAATGTGCGGCCCGGCACGGTGATCGGCTGCGCGGTTCTGGCCCAGGACAAGGCGGCCTACAATCAGGTGCGGCGCTGGCTTGACGGAGAACTCCCCTTCGGAAAAGCGGAAACCCTGGGGGTGGCCGAAGATTACGTGGATTTTATTCAGGACGATCCCGATTATATTCTGGGGGTTCCCGAAGATATACGAAAAAAACAGGCCGCGATGATTGAAAGAATCCGCTCCGGCGAACTGGTTCTCGACTAGGGACGGGCGATGGTTCTGCTTCACAGAATCCACAAATATTTTGCGCCTAACGGAGTAACGGCTCTTGACGGGGCGGATTTCGAGCTTCGGGAAGGAGAGATTCACGCCCTGGTCGGGGAAAACGGCGCGGGGAAATCCACGCTAATGCACATCATGGCCGGTTTTCTCAAAGCTTCCGAAGGGGTCGTTATCGTTGACGGAAGGGAAGAACGCTTTTCTTCCCCGGCAAACGCCCTGGCCGCCGGTATCGGCATGGTACGGCAGCATCCGCGCCTTGCGCCGGAATTTTCCGTCTGGGAAAACTGCGCGCTTGGTTCGGAAAAATCATTCTGGTTTTCCAGGCGCCTCGCGAAGGAAATTGCCGCGATAAACGAACGCTGGAACTTCGGCCTTCCCCTGGAAAGGCCGGCCTCCGAATTGACTGTAAGCCAGGGACAAAAGGCCGCCATACTCGCTCTGCTCAGGAGGGATGTCAAATACCTTATATTCGACGAGCCTACGGCGGTTTTAAGCCCCCGCGAAACTGAAACGCTTTTTGGGCTTTTCAGGAAACTGCGGGATGAAGGAAAAGGCATTGCGCTTATCTCGCACAAACTCAACGAAACCCTGAGCCTCGTGGACAGGGTGACGGCGCTCCGCAAGGGAAAAACCACCGGAACGCTTGACGCCGCCGGGGCGGAAGAAGCCCGGCTCGCCGCGCTTATTTTTGGCAATTCGGGCGCGCTTGTCCGTCCGGAAGGTCCCGCCGGCGGTTCCGGCAGCGGGGAATTTGTTAATGCTCCGCCGGCCCTTGAATTAAAAAACCTTAGCGTAAACGTGCCCGGCCGTCCCCTGATCCGCGGCGTCAATCTGCGCGTTCCTCCGGGCGGCATTGTCGGTATCGGCGGGGTAAGGGACAGCGGCCTTGAAACCCTGGAAATGGCCGTTACCGGTTATCTCCCGCTGTCGGGAACAATCCTGGTAAACGGAAAGGAACTGGACGGCCGCTTCCGCGGCTTTGGAAAAAACGTCCGCCCTTTTCGGGCCGCCGGCGGTTCGTATTTGGGAACCAGGGGCGAAGGCCGGGAGGAAACGGGTCTTTCGACACGGGACATTCTTGTTATCCACGCCCACAGGCGTTTCCGGAAACACGGTTTTCTTGAAACGGCCAAACTTGCCGCCTGGTCAAAGCGGATCATCCGGGCCGCCGGGGTCGCCGGCCCGGATACGGTACTGGCCTCGTCTTTTTCCGGCGGCCAGTTTCAGCGAATTCTTTTTGTGAGAGAACTGGCGGAAAAAAGCCCCCTTCTTGTCCTTGCCGAACCGGGCCGCGGCCTTGATCAAAAAAGCAAAAACAAGCTTGCCGTTATTTTACGGGAACGCGCCGCCGCGGGCGCCGGTATTCTGATATTTTCAACCGACTGCGAAGAACTGCTTTCTGTCTGCGACACCGTTATGGCACTCAGGAACGGCTTGTTTTCCGATACCATTGCCATTCGTCCGGCGGAACCCGGCGGGACCGCCGATTCCGCGGATCCGCGCGCGCTGTTAAACAGGATACAAAAAGCGATGGTGGGCGACGAATGAAAAAAAATTCACGACAGGCGGGGCGTCTTTTGTTTGGCGGCGTTATCGGCGTACTTCTTCCGCTGTTGGGCGCGCTTCTTATTCCGGCGCTTATCATTTTCGCGGGGTCGCCCGATCCCGGCAAAAGCATCGCGGCCTTTTTTATCGGGCCCTGGTCGAATTCCTGGTTTTTGGGAAACACGCTGGATACGGCGGCGCTTCGTCTTTCCGCTTCTCTGGGCGCGGCGTTTGCGTTCAGGGGCGGCTGTTTTAACCTGGGCGGCGAGGGCCAGATATACCTTGGGGGCTGCGCCGCCGCCGCGGTACTGCTTGCCGCCTCCCCGGATTTCCCCGGATATGTTTTGCTCGCGCTGGCGGGCTGCGCGGCGTTTGCCACGGGCGCGCTTATGGGGGGTCTTTCGGGACTGCTCCGGCGCGGCGCCGGGGCAAACGAACTTATCAGTTCGTTTTTGCTTTCGGCGGCCCTTATCCCCGCCGGCGATTTTCTTGTTGCCGGGCCGCTGCGGAATCAACAGGGAAACCTTCTCGCAAGCGCGGCCTTTTCTTACGACAGGCTTTTGCCGAAACTGCTTCCGCCTTCGGTTTTATCCGTTTCCTGTCTTGCCGCCCTGATCCTGGTCGTACTTGCCCATCTGTTCATTCATCATACGGCGGCGGGTTATCGCTTCCGTATTTCCGGCTCGGCGCCGGAACTGGCGCTTTTCGGCGGCGTCGATCCCGAAAAGCGTTTCGTTCCGGCAATGGCCGTATCCGGCGCTCTTGCGGGGCTTTGCGGCTTTTTCGCCGTCGCCGGAACCTACGGCATGGCCTATACCGGTTTTTCCGGCGGGATGGGCTGGACCGCCATCGCCGCCGCCCTTATCGCCGGTAATGAAATGCTTGCCCTTGTTCCGGCGGCGCTTTTTCTCGCCGTTCTGAAGGCGGGTTCCGACGCCGCCCTGCTTCAGGCGGGCTTCGGTTTCGAGACTGCGGCCTTTATTCAGGCGGCGGTTCTTTTGCTGGCGGCCCTGCCTTTGGGAAAACGGATTCTGTTGAGGGGAAAATCATGAGCGGATTCGGATCGTTTGCCGAAGGCCTGTTTACCTCCGCCGCTCCCCTTATTCTCGCGTCGTTGGGCGCGCTGCTTACCGAACTTGCCGGGGCGCTGGGCATTTTTATCGAAGGCTTTATGAACGCCGGGGCGTTTTTTTCCTGGGTTATCGCGGGATGGACCGGCTCCGTTTTTCTGGGAACCTCGGCAAGCGCGTCCGCCGCCGCGATTGCCGGTTTCTGCCTTGCCCGCTTTGTCCGCAAAACCGGGGCCAATCCCTTTATCGCCGGCCTTGCCGTCAACATCGCGGCGGGCGGCGTTACCGATTGTTTGTCGGTACTCTGGTTCGGAACCAAGGGGGCGCTGCGAAATCCCGCTGTCGCTGCCCGTCTGGACGCCGAAAGCGCGCTGCCCTGGATGCGGGGCCGCCTTCCCTGGATATGGCTGTCCCTGGCGGTGTTTGTTGTCCTTATGCTGCTTGTCAACCACAGTTCCTGGGGACTGCGGCTCCGGGCCGCGGGCCTTGCCCCGGAAGCGGCAAAGGAACGGGGCATACGGCCCGGCCGTTACTGGGAAATTTCCTGGGCGGCGGCGGCGGCGGCTGTTCTGGCCGGCGCGGCGCTTTGCTTCCGTATAGGCGCTTACACTCCGGGAAGCGCCGCCGGCAGAGGCTGGATAAGCCTTGCCGCGGTGTACCTCGGTTTCAGGCGGCCGGCGGGGGTTTTCGCCGCCGCCCTGGTTTTCGCCCTTGTCGAGCGCGCCGCCCTTGTTCTTCAGGGTTCCCGTTTTTTCCCGGCTACGCTGCTGCTCGGCCTGCCGAACGCCCTGGCCCTTGTCCTCTACGCCCTTTCCTGCGTACTGAGAAAAAAACGCGGCGCGTAAATTTTTCGTGTTTGACCGCGCCGCATACTTAAAGCGCGGCGAAACTTCGTGTCCTTATAAGGATATGAAAACCCGTTTGAAAGAATTTTTGTTTTTCGCGTTTGCGGCTCTGGCCGGCTGCGCGAGTCCGGTTCTTCCGTCCCGCTATGTTTTGGAATTTCCCCCGCTTCCCGGCGCCTGGGCGAATATCCTGGGAAAGCCTTCGTGGAATGTGGAATGGTACGACAAAAACGGAAACCGGGAATCCGCCGCCGTGGACGGCGATCGGGATATCGCGATTCCCCTTTTTTCCGAATGGCCCAGCCCGGTAACGGCCTGGCCGTTCTGGCCGGACAGGGGCATGGAACCCGGAATGTTCAGGCCCGCCGGCGCGCTCTACCCGTTTGACGTTTCCGACGGCGTTATACGGATAAGCTGGCGCGGCGGCGCCGACACGGAATTTTACCGGGCCATGGAAGAAGCCCGCGCCCGCAAAGAGGACGATGGAACCACGCGAAGGGCCGGGTTTTTTGACTGGCCGAGATTCCGGGCGTTTTTCGCGTCCGAAGCGCCGGCGGAACTGCGGGAAGATCCCTGGCTTACCGACTGGAAAGAAGCCGCCGAAAAAACCGTCAATTCCGGTTTCAGGACAAGTTACATCAAGGCCCGGAAACGAACCGCCGTGGAAGTCCTGATTCCCCACAACGGCCCCTGGCTTTCGGATTCGGTGTTTCGCGGAACGGAAAACTGGATCGCGGGAAACATCGAGCTTGTCGCCCTTCCCGGCGAAGCGGAAATTTGGGTCTGTTCCGGCGGCATGCTTGTCCTGTCCCCGGACGCGCGGCTCTGGGTTCCGGCAAGAGAGACCCGTTGAGGGAATTTAACCGCCGTTTGCGGCGGGGGAGGCTTATTTCTCAAGCAAATAGAGATACTCTTTTACATATATTCCGCGCTTGTTCAGATTTCTGCTTCCCCTGAAAACGTTGTATTTTGTTTCCAGAACCTCAAGCCTGCCTTTACTTTTTAACATGGCCGTCATTTCTTCAAGACTGATAAATCCTTCCGAATTAAACGAGACAAGCGCGTACTTTGTCTTTATGTTTTCCACAAGCTCCGTCAATGTTCGTAACGCGCGACCTTCCCTGTTGTAATCAGAGCGGTTCCAGTTTTCCGGAATTCCGGAGACATTGCTTGTCTTTTCCGGCCGGCGGTAATCCGCTATTACGTTGAGCATAAAATAGTTGGATCCGTAGGGATGCTGGTTGTAGGGAGGATCCAGATAGGCGATGTCTACTTCCGGCAGGTCTTTGATGATGTGATTGGCGTCCCCGTTGCGAATAACTGTTTCGCAGTTATAATTGCTGAATACCGGAAACGGCAGTTGTATGCCGCCTTTGATTCTTTGCAGCGCGTTCTGGTTCGCGCCGCCGAATTGTCCGACGCCGGTTTCCCTGTTCTTGTAGAAACCCTTGAAAACGCCCGACGTGTTTGCGTGTATCGACGCTTCCGACAGCAGGGGCGCAACAAAAAACTTCCGTTCGTTTTCCGGTATTTGTTCCGCCAACTGCCTGACGGTGTCTATATACATTGCGTTGCGGGAAGTGTAAAAAACCCTTTCGCCGGCCCTGATATTTTTGTCGTCCTTTGGGGCATAGAGTTCGGATATAAGCCCCCTTGTCAAGCACGCCTCCGATTCTTTAACGATTTCCCGGTAGTAGTTTTTAAGCAGCGTGATATCCAGATCGTCCCTGTTCGCCAGATAACATTCGTTTGTCAGGGTGGAATATTTTTCAAGATCACCGGCAGCAAGCAGCGAGGAAAACTGTTTAAAGTACCGGGCGACAATCCCCGATCCGCTGAACACGTCGAATGTTTTCAGTTTGTTTTTGCCCAGCCGTTTTTGTACCCGCCTGACCCCCTCGCCGATAAAACCCAGCAGGGCCCGTTTGTTGCCGATATACGTGATAAGCTGCCGGGTCAGGAATTCCCTGTTTTCGCACAGGGCCGCGCCGTCTTCGCTGTTCCACCCGGACAAAAAGCCGTCCATGCGGACACTATCGCTTTTCTTTTACCTTCTCTTTTTCTTTGACAATTTTGTGTTCAAGCTTGTCCATTAGTTTGTCTATGGCGGGGTTAAGTTCAAAATCATGTTCTTTTATGTGAACCGATACTCCCCAGCGGAAGTTTACCGTAGCTTCGGCGTTAAAATCCTTGTCTTTGGTAAGGGTTATCAGAAGGTCTACGATCATGTTCTCCGCGTTGTGGATACGATCAATCTTTTTTTCTACATACTCCTTGGCGTCTTCCCGTAAGGTAAAGTGTACCGATTTGATGTCGATGTTCATAAAACAGCCTCCTCAAGATAATTTTTGCGCTCCGCTCCGCGGAGAGTCATCTGGAATAAGACGAGCCCAAATCGAGCTCGCCGCGATATTTCGCGACAGTACGCCGGGCAAGGGATATTCCCCGCCGGGCAAGCAGACCGGCCAGTTCCTGATCCGAAAGACGCCGGTTTTCTTCGGTGATAATTTCCCGCAGAATCTCTTTGACGCCTTCTTTGGAATACTGTGAACCTCCTGAACCGGCGCCGCTTATGGAATTGGTAAAAAAGTAACGCAGTTCGTAAAGCCCCCATTCGGTCTGCATATATTTACCGTTGGCGGTTCTGGAAACCGTAGTTTCGTGTACGCCGATTTCTTTGGCGATGTCCTTCAGGGTAAGGGGGACAAGGCACTTGGGGCCCTTGTCAAAAAAGGCCCGCTGAAATTCCACTATTGCCCGCGATACCCGGAGCAGGGTGTGGTTCCTCTGGTTGATGGACTGAATGAACCAGCGGGCTTCCTTTATGTTTTCCTGAACAAAATCCCTGGTTTCCCGCCTGTTTTCCGGCGTTTCCCGGGAACCGGCGGAACGGCCGGTTTTTTCATCGGCGATCTTCATAAAAAAAGGATTGATTCCCAGCACGGGAATTTCCTCGTTGTTAAGGACAATGACAAATTCACCCTCTTTCCGCTGAACCTGGACGTCCGGCGCCGCGTAGCGGGTTTCCTCCCCGGCAAACCGGCGTCCCGGAAACGGAGAAAGCTCCTCTTGAATCCGCCGGAAGCAGGCGCGTATTTCTTCTTCGCTCCTGCCCAGCTCTTTCGCCGTTTCCTCGAATTTGCCCCGTTCAAGGGCGGCCAGCTTTTCGAGCGCCGCTTCCATATACGGCGGCGGATCCTGGAGCAGCCCGGCCTGGACTTTAAGGGATTCCTGATAGCCCGAGGTACAGGTTCCGCAGGGATCCAGGGATCGAACCAGGGTTATCGCCTGTTCCATCTTCGCCTTGTCTTCTCCCGCAAGAAGCAGATCCACCGGCTCTATATGAAAGCCGTCTTCGTCAAGGTTTTGAATCAACAGTTCACCGATACGGCGTATATCGTCGTCCGCGGTTTCCAGGGCAAGCTGCCAGAGCAGGTGTTCCTGGAGGGTTTCCGGCCTGGAGATAGCGCCCTCCAGAAACTGCCGCTTTTTCCCCGATTCCTCTTCTCCGTCCCGCCGCGTAAACGGAAAATCGGAACCAAGGGTAAAATAATCATCATCTTTTCCCGAATCATAGCCCTGTTCGTAGCTTTCGTCCAGAGACACGGTGGCCGGTTCTTCGAGCATTTCCAGGGCGGGGTTTTTCTCCAGCTCTTCCTGAATTTTTTCCCGCAGATCCATAACGGGAAGCTCCATCAGTTTAATGGACTGATATATCTGAGGACTTAATTTGAAACGTTGTTCCTGTACCAGAGCCTGACGCTGGAGCATATTAAAACTATCATTCTATAGAAGGGCTTTGTCAAGAATTCGATTCGTTTCGCCGATGAAAAATAATAATATTCACATTTTGGAGCCTGCATGATACGTTTACCCCGCTGTAATAACAACCCCCAAGCCCGCCGGACGGAGGGGGCGCGAACCTCCTTGCGAAGCGCAAGATCCGGCTTTATGAATTTGGGCTTTTTGACGCCGTTTCTGTTTCTGTTCTGCGCTTTTTCCTGTTCGGGGACGCCGGCGGAAACCCCCCAGGAGGAACAGGCGGTTCCGGGCGCCGAAGACGCCCTGGAAGCCTACTATGACGGAAGGGTTGAGGACTCCGCGGCGTATTTCCGGGCCGTTCTGGAAGCCGGGGACGGCGGCATGCCGGCAAAACGCCAACTGGTAAGCGTGTACCGCGAACTGGGAAATTACCGGGGGATGATAAAGCTCCTGGAAGATATTGTCGATTCGGGCGGCGAAGATCTCTGCCAGGAACTGTTTGCGGCGTACTATCTTTCAGGCGATCTGCGTAAAGCCGCCGCGTTTCGGGACAGGGCGGAAGACGCCGCCCGTTACGCTTCTTCCCGCCGCAGGGCGGACTTTTTGTTTTTCGACGCGATGCTTCGCAGGGAACAGGGCGATACGGAAGGAGCCGTCGAATGTTTCCGGGAAAGCCTTGCCCTGGAACGGTTCCGTCCAATCGCGTGGTTTACGCTTGGGGAACTGCTGGAAGAAAATTCCCCCGGCGAGGCCGAAACCTGCTACCGTAACGCGGTAAGCCAGGACAGCGCGTTTACCCAGGCCCTGTATCCCCTGGGCAGGGCGCTTGCCGCCCGGAAAGCCTGGGGCCAGGCCGAGGATATCCTGGGCAGGGCCGCCCGCCGTTTTCCCGGCGATTCCGCGATTGCCGCCGCCCTTGCCGAAGCCCGGCGGCGCGCCGGAACCCAGGGCGCGGCGGAACTTATACGCAGAAGAATCAGCGCCAACCCGCCCAGGACGGCTCCGGTTTCCGGGGAAAGCTTTATCCGCATAGGCCTTGCCGAAGGCCGGGAGCTTGTTTCGGTAAAAAGCGGCGGGGCGTTCAGGATACATTCCGAAGGATCGGGGATTGTCTACCGGGGAAAGGCCAGGGAACAGCTGTGGTTTGCCTGGAATCCCAGCGCCAATTCCCCGAATGCCGGAACGGCGGGAGCGGGACGGATCGACATACAGGACGCGAACGGCAGGGTTATTGTCCGTTCCGGGGAATCTCTTACGCTGGAATACGCCGATCCCGCCGATACTTCCATCGTGGCCGGGGTTGTCTCCGGCTTTCCGGGAACAAACCGGACATACCGGGGAAAGCTGGAATTCCGCCCGTTTGGGAACGGCCTAACGGTAATCAACATCGTCGGCATAGAAGAATACCTTTACGGGGTTATTCCTTCGGAAATGCCCGCGAGCTGGCCGGAAGAGGCGCTCAAAGCCCAGGCCATCGCCGCACGTTCCTACAGCCTTGCCCAGCTTGGCCAGTTTGCCGACAGGGGCTTTGACCTTTACGGCACGCCCCATTCCATGGCCTATCGCGGGGCCGGGGCGGAAACCGGAACGACTACACGGGCGGTGGACGATACCAGAGGCGTCATTTTGAAAGGCGGCGGTGAGCCCCTTAAAGCCTATTTTTCGGCGAATCACGGCGGTTACAGCGAAGACAGCAGAACCATGTGGGGCTACGACGCCTATATGGCGGCCGTTCCCGATGTCCTGCTGCCGGAACGCGCGGGGCGTCTTCCGCTGGACGAACTTGACTCGTGGATACACGAAGCCCCGTTCAGCTTTTCGTCGGTAAACCGGTTTCATTATTCGGCGTCTTACCGCTGGGAAAAATGGGTGGCCGCCGACGAGATACGCCGACGCCTTCCCGAAGATCCCGGCGAAATCAGGAGGATTGTCAGCAGGGGGAGGGGCATATCGGGCCGCGTGTATGAACTGGAAGTGGAAGGCGGGGAAAAGAGCGTTTTTGTAAAAGGCGACGCCATCTGGGCCGCAATGGGCGCGCTGCGGAGCAGCCTGTTCACCATCGGCTACAAGTTCGACGCAAAGGGAAACGTCGAATACGTTATTTTCCGGGGCGCGGGTCACGGCCACGGCATCGGTCTTGATCAGCACGGGGCCGCCGGCATGGCAAACGCGGGCTACAACGCCGAAGAAATCCTTCGCCATTACTATCCCAGGGCGGAACTGACGGGCATGTAAGCGTTTGCGCCGGAGGCGGCTGTAATGAGGGCTTTAGCTTGGCGTTTTTGCTTTGCAAAAACGCCAATGCTGTAACCAGGCAACGCTTAAGATAGGGGCTGTCCAGGAAGTAACATTTCGGGCAGCCCTGTTTGCTGTCTATGTTGGGGTATTTGATCTTTTTCTAAACATTTAGAATTGTACGGATTGCGGTTCCGATTCAGGCCGTTTTTTGGTTGTTTATCCGGTACAGTTGCTTCAAATT
>JAIRSC010000209.1 GCA_031255645.1 Treponema sp.
GCCGCTTTTATACCGTGAAAGGCCCGCCTAATAACACAGCGCCCGTAACCATCGCGGTGGACACCTTTGTTTGGTATAGAAGGCGGCGGTAATTCCCCTGTGAAGGGCATACGGCGTCCGTAAGTAAAAGCCAGGCCAGAGCCTGCGTCGGAAACAGTGACGACCGTCTAGACCGAGCAGGGGTTGCCGCCGCCTTTGTATGCTATAAAGATGTCCACCCATCAAGACACGGGCGCTGTGCGGCAGCCGTGTGCCTGCCTCGATAATCAGCGACGTGGATTTTACTATTTTGACATTTTGATTTGGACAGAACACTAGATTAAGACAGTGGGCAATAGCGCAAAACGCAAACTCCGCGCTATGCCGCTATCGCCCGTAAATGTCCACAGAAACCGCCGTACTTGACCGATACTATAGAAAGATCGAAAATACAGGCGGGAGGGTATCGTGGCAGGAAGAATAATCGTTTTATTGGTGTTGATCCTCGTCCTTGTGGGCGGCGGCATACTCTGGTTCGACTACCTTGCTATTATCGACGCGAAAACAACGCTGGCGCCCCTCTACAGGTTTATCAACCGCGAAAAACGAACCCAGGACGATTTGGATCCGGACGAGTTTATCAACCTTGACGCGGAACGGCTCGCGGTGCGGCTCGAGGCGGAAGCCCTGCGGGAGCTGGAACTTGACAAACGGGAAGCGGACATCGCCCTGCAGCAGGGCGAAATCGAGCAGATGGCCCAGGAACTCGAACAGCGGCAGATCGCCCTTGAAGATCAGCAAAAATCAATCAATGAAGGGCTCGAAGCTGCCGAAATTGTAAGCAGAAACGTCGAAGGCGTTGCCCTGTATCTGAACGGTATGCCGCCGGAGCGAGCGGTCGCGATTATTGCCGAGATGAACGATCAGCAGGCTATCGACGTACTCCGAAAGACCGATGAAATCGCCCAGAGGGACGGAACCAGCTCCATCGTATCATACTGGATGAGCCTGCTCCCCCCCCAACGGGCGGCGGAACTTCAGCGGAAGATGGTAAGCCGGCCCCAGTAAGGTTTACCCGGCCTTTCGGAGAGTTGTAAACCAAGGAGGCCGGGTGGAGATGTTGAGTATATCCCCCCAAATTTCCGACGCGTCCGTACAGGAACGTATCCAGCCGGAAAACGCCGAATCCGTCAAAAAAAGCGGATTGAAAAACGACCGGGCGGACCGGACGGGCGTTTTCGGCAGGCTGCTCGCGGGACTGCTTCGGAAAACCCAAACCGCGCGGCCCGAAGAGACCGGAGACCCCGATCCTTCCGAAGCGCGGGCCGTTAAAGACGAAAAAAAGAAAAAGCCGGTTTTGGCGGGTTTCCGCGCCCTGGCGGCGCCGGAAAAACAGCATACCGAAGAAGCTGTCGTTACCCGAAAATCCTCAAAGCCGGAAAAATCCGCGAAAAAGACCGAAGAAGGGTTCCCGCTTGAAGCCGCGGCGGACGCGGTAAAACCCGCTTCTGTCACGGCCGCGCCGGATACCGGGGACGTCCCGGAAGAAGCGCCGGAAAACGGGCCGCGGGAAATACGGAAAACGGCGGAAGAAGAAACCGTTTCCGGTCTTTCGGACAAAAAGCCGGAAAAAACGGACGCCGGTTTTTCGCTTTCCCCGGAACGGCCGGAAGTTTTTCCGGGCTTTTCCGAAAAAATCAGGGAACAGACGGAAGGCCGCGAAGAGGCGAAATCGGCCGGCGGAACGCGGAACAGGCGGAAAGATCGAATCGCCGTCGAAGTCCGGGATCAGAGAACCCAGGTTTCGCGGGAAGTTTCCCCGGATCTTCGCGTTCAGGAACTGTCCCGGGGCGCGGAACGGGAATTAACCGTGGAACTGCGGCCCGCCGGTGAACGGACGTTTGCCGGAACGGGCCCCGAAGCGGAAGCCCCGGCCGCCGGGGAAACCGGCGGTTTCGCGAAACTTCTCGCGGAACAGCTTGCCGGAGACCTTTCCCCGAATATCGTAAAACAGGCGGCCGTCGTACTCAGGGACGGAGGAGAGGGAACCATACGGCTTTCCCTCAAGCCCGAAACCCTGGGGAAAGTTAAGATACACCTCGAAATGGCCGAAAACAAGATATCGGGGCATATCTTTGTGGAAAGCGAAGAGGCTCTGAGGGCGTTTGAAAAGGAAATTCATAGCCTGGAACAGGCGTTCAGGGATTCGGGCTTTAGCGACGCCTCCCTGGATCTTTCGGGAAACGGCGGCGAATGGAAAGAGCGGGAAACAACAATTCCGTTCTTTTCGGAACGTTTTGCCGCGTCGAGTTACGATTCCGCGCCGGAAATACGGAGTTTTTCCGGCCCGTCGGAGGGCGGATTTTCCACGGTGAATTTGCTTGTGTAGGAGACGGCCCCAACACTTCGTGTGAGCGGCCGATTAGATCCGCGGCGATTTTGCCGCCCGGCACAGGAGACCTGGTAATACCTGTGTTACTGTTCGATTATACCGGCGGTGATTCCGCCGTGTAAACAGGAGATACTATATGGATATGGAACTGAGCGCTGCGCCGGCCAAACGGGATTATCGAATGACCGTCGAGGAGCAGGATCGCAGGAGACAGGAAGTAAGCGAATTGAACGTCGAAACCTTCCGGGAAGCGGAAGGGCGGGTTCCCAAACAGGCCCTCGGCAAAGATGACTTTTTACAGTTGTTGATGAAGCAGCTTGCCTATCAGGATCCCATGGCGCCCATGGAAGACAAGGAATTTATCGCCCAGATGGCCCAGTTTTCAAGCCTGGAGCAGATGACGGCGATGTCCGAAGGCTTCAGCAGGCTAAGCCGGGATTTTGGCCGGATAGCGGACGTTGTCTCGGGAACGGAAGCAGCCTCCGCCCTGGGCAAACAGGTCGAGCTCGCGGACGATGGAGTAGTTGTTCAGGGCATAGTTCGCGCGGTAACCAGGGGCGCCAATCCCCAGGTTATGGTAAACGGTACGTATTACGACTGGGATCAGGTCAGCGTAGTTTTTGACTAAAAAAAGAAGCGCCGAAAAACCCCAGGTTGTTTCGGCGCCCAGGAGAGTGCAATTATGATGCGGTCATTATATTCAGGCGTTTCGGGCCTTCAGAATCATCAGACCAGAATGGACGTAATCGGAAACAACATTTCCAACGTCAACACCACCGGCTTCAAAAAAGGCCGGGTTAATTTTCAGGACATGCTCTACCAGCAGCTTGCGGGCGCGGCCCGGCCTACCGAAGACCTTGGCGGCATAAACCCCAAGGAAGTCGGCCTTGGCATGAGCATCGCCTCAATCGACACGATCCACCTTCAGGGATCTTTGCAGACTACGGGCAAACAAACCGATCTGGCAATCAGCGGTACCGGCTTTTTTGTCCTTAAATCGGGCGGAAGCAGCTACTACACGCGGGCCGGGGCTTTTGACATCGACAATCAGGGAACCCTCGTGAATCCGGCGAACGGCATGAGGGTACAGGGCTGGATGGCCCAGGACGTAGACGGCGTACAGCTTCTCGACGTTTCCCGTGACGTCGAAGACCTCCTCATTCCCGTGGGGGCGAAAGATCCGGCCAGGGCCACGACCAACGTCAACTTTGCCTGTAACATAGACAAGCGTATTCCGGAAATACCGGAAGACCCCAACGAACTGCAGGTACGGGCGGGGACCTGGCGGACCGCGATAAACATTTACGACAGTTTCGGCGAGGCCCATATACTGCAGGTTGAATTTACGCGGGTTCCGGGGCTTAACAACAGCTGGAACGCCGCCGTTACCGTAGACCCGCAGAGCGATCCGCCCGTCAACGCCGCGATAGGGCTGGGCGACGAGGCCCCCGCCACGGGCGGCCCCAATATGTTTAACGTTACGTTTGACAACAACGGCCTGCTCCTTTCCGCGACGGACGGGGCGGGAAACGTTTCCGGCGGCGAGGGCGCGGTTATCATGAACGTAGCCTATGACGTTCTCGGTTCTACGCCCGGAGACGACGGCGCTCCGGTCAGGCAGGAATTCACCCTGAACCTCGGCGAGGTGGGCGGCTATACGCGGAACATTACCCAGTACGCCAGCGAAAGTTCCACAAAGGCGGTCGAACAGGACGGTTACGCCCTGGGGTATCTTGAAAATTTCAAGATAGATCAGAACGGCATTATTACCGGAGTGTTTTCCAATGGAACGAACCGGACGCTGGGCCAGGTAGCCATGGCAAGTTTCGCCAACCAGGGCGGCCTTGAGAAGGCCGGGGAAAACACCTATGTAGTGTCGAACAACTCCGGCATAGCCAACATCGGGCCCGCCCGGATAGCCGGCAAGGGAAAAATCATTTCGGGTACGCTGGAAATGTCCAATGTGGATCTGGCCGACCAGTTTGTCGACATGATCGTAACCCAGCGGGGTTTTCAGGCGAACTCCAGAACCATACAGACGGCGGATCAGCTCCTCCAGGAACTGCTTACGCTGAAACGGTAAGTAAGGAGAAAGCGGCAGGCGGCGGGCGGTGAACAGAATCCGCTCACCGTTTGCCGCGCGGCGGCATGATAAAAGTTACCCGGCTTAACGGAAAAGAATACTACATAAACCCCCACCAGATTGAGTCAATCGAAGTTCATCCGGATACAACGCTGCTCATGCTTTCGGGAAAATATGTTGTCGTTAAAGAAGGCGCGGACGACGTGATTGAACGGATTGTGGAATACCGCCGGAGAATAGGGGCCTTCAAAAACGAGGAGTAGGAGTCTATGGATATATCAACCTTAATCGGTTTGGCGGGCTGTATGGGCATGGTCGGCCTCGGTATTATTACCGGCGGCACCGGACTTTTGACCTTTGTTGATATTCCGTCGCTTTTGATAGTCGTTTTGGGATCGTATTTCGCCCTTTATACATACGGCGGCATAAGTACCGGCCTGGGAATTTTCGGTACGCTTGGCCTGACCTTTAAAATCCCCGTACATGACGAAAAAGGCATTATCACCAGGCTCATGGCCATGTCCGAAAAAGCCCGGCGCGAAGGGCTTCTCGCCCTGGAAGAAGAGCTTGAGGACCTTGACGACGAGTTTATGAAGAAAGGCCTGCGCCTTGTCGTTGACGGAACCGACGCGGAAATTATCCGCACCCTGATGGAAACCGAGCTTAACCAGATGCAGGGCCGCCACGCCGGCAAAATTTCCTCGGTCAATATGTGGGGAACCCTCGCGCCGGGCCTTGGGATGCTGGGGACGGTTATCGGTCTTATCGGCATGTTAAAAAACCTGGAAGACAAAAGCTCCCTGGGGCCGAACATGGCCGTCGCCCTTATTACCACCCTTTACGGCTCCATGATGGCGAACCTGTTGTTGATCCCCATGTCGGGCAAGCTGAAAAATCAGGATGGGGACGAAACCAAGGTCAAGGAAATGCAGATCGAAGGCGTCCTTTCCATACAGGCCGGGGACAATCCCCGGATTCTCGCGATGAAACTTCTTTCGTACCTTGATCCGGGCGACCGCAAGTCCGTTGAAGCGGAAATTCTGAAAGACTAAAACGGGAGCGGATTGTGGCAAAGAAAAAAAGACCGGACGCCGGGGCAGCGTCGAACGAGTGGATTGTAACCTATTCCGACATGGTCACTCTTATGCTCTGCTTCTTTGTCGCCCTGTTTAATCCCGACGAATCGGACCCGACCCAGCTCCAGCAGATGATTTCCGCGTTTAACGCCATAGGCATGGGCGCCCAAAGCGGCGGCAACACCCTTTCCCAGGGCAAAAGCGCCGATTTGGGAAATACGATCATGCAGCTTCCGTCGATGGAACGCGGCCGTAACCTGGGTACATCTCTCCGCCGGGCGATGAGTCTTTTCGAGCCGGAAATAAGATCCAACAAAGTCAAAATCACCCACGACGAGCGGGGCGTTGTTATCAGCATTGCCTCGGACATGTTTTTTGCCCCGGCCAGCGCCGTGATCGACTATGAGGAAAGCAGGAATATCCTTTTAAGGCTGGGAAGCCTTCTTAATTCCCAGCAGCTTCGGGGCCGCCGTTTCCGTATCGAGGGACATACCGACGGCTCCGATACGGACGTTACCGTCTGGCCCTCGAACTGGGAGCTTTCCGCGGCCCGCTCCATCGCCGTATTGCACTACCTTGCCGACCTCGGGGTGGAAGAAAACCGTTTCCAGGTGGCCGGTTTTGCCGCCACAATGCCCGTTTCCGACGACAGTACCCCGGAAGGCCGGATGAACAACCGGCGGGTGGATATCGTCATTCTTGACGAAGCGCATCTGTAAGCGTCCGAAACGTTTTTTGGGCCGGAAACGCCCTGTGTGGAAATGTGAAGCCGTTCCGAAACAATTTCGGAACAGCCTACTTGCATAAACTTATACAGTTGTGTATAATAAAAGAGGTTTTTTCTATGTCTGAAAAAACCTCTGGGATATGGGAGGTACCAGAATGGGTGATGATGACGGCCTGGATCTTGGCGGCGAAGACGTAGCCGGGATAGACGGCGGCGCGAAAAAATCGGGAGGTCTCGGCGCTTTTCTGCCGAATCTGCTCAAGTTTGTAGCCATCGGTCTTGGCGCGCTTATCTTTATCGTAACCGTAACAATTATAACCGTTAATATTCTCGGCGGCAGAGGGGAGTCCCAGACGACAATCGATCCGGCTTCCGAATATATCGGGACCCGTCCCCAGTATTCCACGTTTACCCTTATCGGACAGCTGAATACCCGAACCAGGGATCAGAACTACACGGTTGTGGTAGAAATGCTCATCGAATACGATCTTAACAACAACGCGGCGGCGACGGAACTGACCGCCAGGGTAAACCAGCTTCGGGATTTTACCCGGAATTATTTCGCGAGTAAATACGCCGACGAATTAAGGCCCGAAAACGAGGAAAATCTTAAACAGGAAATACGGGAGCTTCTCAATACCCGGTATTTGGATACGGCGAAAGCAAGAAATATTCTTTTTAACAAACTGGACGTGATGGAGATGCAATGACGGAAGTTCTTTCCCAGGAAGAAATTGACCAGCTGCTTACCGCGATAAACGCCGGGGATACCGAGCCGGAGGATTTCAGGCCGGCCGCGGATACCCGTAAAATCAAGATATACGACTTCAAGCGGCCCGACAAATTTTCCAAGGAACAGATCCGTACCGTCTCGATAATGCACGAAACCTTCGCGCGGCTTACCACGACAAGCCTTTCGGCGAACCTCCGTTCGATGGTTCACGTTCATGTGGCCTCGGTGGATCAGCTTACCTACGAGGAATTCATCCGCTCGATACCGACTCCCACGACTCTTGCCATTATCAACATGGATCCCCTCAAGGGGAACGCGATTCTTGAAATCGACCCGGCGGTAACCTTTTCCATAATAGACCGGCTTTTCGGCGGTACCGGCGAGGGAACCAAGGCCCAGCACGAGCTTACCGACATCGAGGGCGCGGTTATGGAAGGAATTATCGTGCGTATTCTGGGGAACATGCGCGAAGCCTGGTCCCAGGTTATAGACCTTCGTCCCAGGCTCGGCCAGATAGACACCAATCCCCAGTTTGCCCAGATCGTGCCCCCGACGGAAATGGTCGTCTTGGTGACCCTTGAAACAAAAGTCGGGGAAGTCGAAGGGATGATGAACTTCTGCATTCCCTATCTGACCATAGAGCCGATAATCGGCAAGCTTTCCGCCCAGTTCTGGTATTCCTCGGTACGGCGGGGAACCACGACGGAAAACCTCAATGTACTCAAGGACAAGCTTTCAACTGTCGATGTTAATGTAGTAGCCGAAATCGGAAAAATACAGGTTCCCGTCCGGGACGTGCTTTCGCTCCGGGTGGGGGACGTGATACGGCTTTACAATGTACAGATAGGGGATCCTTATTCCCTCAATATTGGAAACAAACGGAAATTCCTGTGCAGGCCGGGTGTTGTGGGAAAAAAAATGGCCGTACAGGTTGTCAAAAAGATCGCCGAGCTTGAACAGGAAGAATTTGAAGAGCTCGCATCTGAAGGGGAGGATGTTTGAAACCTTGTTTCGAATTCGATTTTGTTGTCCGTCCGCGCGGCCGGATAAAAGAAAGGTTGGTACCAAATGAGTGACGGCGCTCTTTCACAGGACGAAATAGACGCATTGCTGGCGGGTGTGGATTCTTCCGCCCTTGGTTCTCCGTCTCCCGCTCCCGCGGCTCCGGCGGGCGGGTCCGAAGACGAACGCAAGGCCATTCAGGGCTTTCTTTCCGATACCGTAAGCGCCCAGTCCTCGAATCTGTCGATGATGACGGGCAAAGACGTCAGCTTCCGGGGGCCAAACGTAGTCGCGATGACCCGGGAAGACCTGCTTCAGCAGCTTCCCGATATGGTAACCGCCGTCAAGGCCGACTTTAACTCCGGCTTTCCCGGCGAGCACGATTTTATTTTCCCGGAAAAAACGGCAAAGGCCATCGCGAGCCTGATGAACAAAGAAGAAAACATCACCCTCGACGAAATGGCCATGTCGGTTCTCGGCGAGGTGGTTTCCCAGCTTGTCGGCTCCCAAATCACCGCCCTTACCGACAAAACCGGCAACAAGTCTATCGCCTCGGTGTCCCCGGAAGCGGCCAACGTACCCAAAGCGGTCGCCGCCCTTCCCGGCGGGACATTTATGTGCGCGACGTATCAGCTTACCCTTGACGACGGCGACAGCCATCAACTGTGGGAAGTGTACGGCCCCCAGGTTTCCGCGGATATCGCCATGGCCCTGAACGGTCAGTCCCAGGCGGCCCCCGCTTTTGCCGGAATGGACATGGGGGCGGCGCCCAATGTGGGAATGATGCCCGGCATGGGAGCGGCTCCCCCCAATATGGGAATGGGAATGCCGGCTATGGGTATGCCCATGGGCGGGGCAAGCGTACAGCCGGTACAGTTTTCAAGCCTTATCCCCCAGCCTACGGTCCAGGAACAGGGCAACATCGGCCTTATCATGGACGTGTACATGGAGATGACCGTAGAACTTGGACGTACCAGGAAGCTTATCAAAGAGATACTCGGTATGGGCGAGGGCACAATCATTGAGCTCGACAAACTTGCCGGTGAGCCGGTAGATATTTTGGTAAACCACAAACTTATCGCCAAGGGCGAAGTTGTGGTTATTGATGAAAACTTCGGCGTCCGGGTGACGGAAATTGTGTCCCCGATGGAGCGAATGAGCGACATTAGATAAACGTCCGGACAGTTTAACTTGGGAGGGGAAAACTGAACCGTATTTTTTTCGCGGCGCTGTTCGCGGCGCTGTTTATTCCGCAATTTGCGTATTCTCAAAACCTCGAAGCCCCGGTTCCGGCGGAGACAGATTCCGCTTCCGAAACGGGGGCTCTGTCCGGCCGTTCCGCCGAAACCGGCTACGTCATCGCCGATCTTCCCGAAGCGCCGGCGCAGGCTTCCTTTCCGGTGGTTCTGCGCATGGTGCTGGTGCTTGCCCTGGTCGCCGGCCTCATTTACCTCGTTGTGTTTTTTCTCCGCAGGGTTTCCCGTCCGCAGGTGGAACAGAATCCCCACCTTAAGATACTCGCCTCCACCCACCTTGGAAACGGCAGGTTCGTCCACGTCGTGTCTCTGGGGGAGCGGGCCTGGCTTGTCGGGGCGGGCGAGGGCGGAATAAGCCGTATCGCCGATATCACCGACAAGGATATCCTCGACGCGATGCTTCTTGACGCTTCAAGGAAGGCGGCCGGGGAAATGAATCCGGTTTCCGGTTTCCGCTCTTTGTTAAAACGCTTTTCCGCTTCCGGGGACGAGGGAGAAAACAGGCTTCTCAACATAAAAAAGCGGCGCGAACGCTTCAAGGGGTTTTAGGATGAAACCGGCCCGTTCCGTCCCAAACGGCGGAAAGTTCCGCGGGATATGGCTTGTGGGGCTGTTCCTGTTTGTTTCGCCGTTTGTTGAAGCCCAAACCGCGTTTCCCGAAGGGGCGGCCCAGGGGACGACTGCGCTCCCCGTTCCCGCCGAGGACGGAATTATCCCGTTTATCGATCTGTCGATCCGCAGTCCGGCGAACGGCAGGGAGGTGGCGTTTTCCCTCCAGCTTCTCCTGCTTATTACCGTACTGTCCCTCGCGCCGAGCATTATCATCCTGACGACAAGTTTCCTCCGGGTTTCGATAGTCCTTGATTTTGTCAAGCGGGCGCTGTCGTTACAGCAGGTTCCCCCGAACCAGGTGCTGTTGGGGATAAGCCTTTTTCTTACGCTGTTTATCATGTGGCCCACCTTCGAGACGATCTACAACAATTCGTTCCGGCCCATGGCCGACGGCGCGATCAATGTGGAAGAAGCGTACCGCGAGGCGGAAGGGCCGCTGAGGATTTTTATGTACAGCCAGATGCGGGGAAACCCCGGCAACATACGGCTTTTTATGGCGATGCGCGGGCTCGACCGGCCGGAGAGCCTTGCCGACGTGCCGACTTACGTGCTTGTTCCGGCGTTTATCCTTAGCGAACTGACGACGGCGTTTAAGATAGGGATACTGCTGTTTATTCCGTTTATTGTGATCGACATGGTGGTGGCCAGCGCCCTTATGTCGATGGGGATGATCATGCTGCCGCCGGTAATGATCTCGATGCCGTTTAAACTGATACTTTTTATTTTGGTCGACGGCTGGGGGCTTTTGACGGATCAGCTGGTCCGTTCATTTATGTAGGATGAGGAGCTTATGAGCCTTGGAGAAGTAACGTCCCTGCTTCGGGAAGGAATCCTCGAAGTGCTTTTTCTGGCCTCTCCGCTGCTGTTAACGGCGCTTGTGGTCGGTCTGGTGATAGCCATTCTCCAGGCCACTACCTCGATACAGGAGCAGACCCTTACCTTTGTCCCCAAGGTAATCGCGATACTCCTCGTGCTGGGTTTCCTGGGGGGCTGGATGTTCGCTTCCCTCAGGGACTATACGATTAGGCTTTTCGGGATGATTCCGAATATGAGGTAATATGAGGAACAGTCAAAAACCGGAGTTTCCGGCTGTTCCTCAAGGAAGCGCCGATTGGCGTCAGGTTAACCGGTGTTTTCGTTAAGGAGTTTTTTGTTTGATTAGAGAGATGTTTGCCGCCGCTCCGCTTTTCCTCCTCCTTGCGGCCAGGGCGCTGGCATTGATCGAAACCGCTCCGCTTCTTTCGTCGGAGGCCAATCCCCAGGCCGCCCGCGTCGCCCTGGCCGGGTTCGCCGCCTACGCGGCGTTTCCCGCCTCGTCGGCAATTAACGCGGCCGGGCTTGAGCTTTTCTCGCTGAGTTTTGTGTTTTTGCTTGTTGGCGAAGCCATTATCGGTATCATTATGGGCTTCTTTGTAACAATCGTCTTTTCCGCGTTTTCGACCGCGGGCCAGTTCTTTTCCCTGCAAATGGGCTTTGGGGCCTCGGAAACTTTCGATCCCCTGTCGCAGATCGAAAATCCCCTGATGGGCCAGTATCTCAACCTTGTCGCGATGCTGATTTTCCTTACCCTGAACGGCTTTACCCAGCTTTTTCTCGGCGGCTTTTGGCGTTCCGTGCAATCCCTGAGCGTATTGTCCCTCGTCCAGGGCAGGGAAACGGTCCTGGGTATGCTCCTTGCGGGTCTTTCCCGGCTTTTTCTGGACGCGATGGTTATTTCCCTGCCGATTTTGGGGACCCTGTTTTTAATATCCCTGTCCACGGGCCTTATCTCCAAAGCCGCTCCCCAGATCAATATTCTTACCGAAGGTTTCCCCCTTTCGATTACCGTCGCGTTTATCCTGATTGTCGCGGTAATGCCGTTCATGACGGAAGCCTTCGGCCGGGTCGTCGATTCGGGCTTTTCCGCGATCCAGGACCTCTATATCAGAATAGGGCAGGCGATAGGGGGCGGGGCATGACGGCATTTGTTTTACGCCTGCCGGAAAGGACGCGGCTTTCTCCGTACAGGTCCGCGGCGGATATCAGGCGCGGCCCGCCGAAAATGGACTTGCAGTGGTTTGCCGCCGAGGACGAAGGCCGTACCGAAGAGGCGTCGGAATACAAGATACGCAAGGCGCGGGAAGAGGGCAGGGTAGCCAAGAGCCAGGAATTGATCGGCGCCCTGGGACTGCTGTTTCCCGCCCTGACGATACTGTTTTTGGCGCCGTATATTCTGCGCAGCTGCGTGGAAATGATACGGTTTTTTTTCCTGAGGATAAACGAGCTCGATCCGGTCCGCGACAGGCTTGTCGCCGGCGTGTTTTTTTCCTATCTCGCGAGACTCGCGCTGCCTGTCGCCATTGTAGCGTTTGTGACCGCGATCTTTTCCAACATCATACAGACCGGGCCGCTGTTTACCACCAAGCCCCTCGCGCCGAATTTTTCCAAAATCGTGCCCCGTTTCGGACGCTATTTCCAGAAGACGCTTTTTTCGATGGAAGGGCTGTTCAATTTCATCAAATCGGTCGTCAAAATGGGGATCATCGGAATTACGGCGTTTATCCTGATACGCTCGCGCATACGGGAACTCGCGAACCTCCAGACCGCCGGACTCTGGCTGGGGCTTACCGCCGTGGCGGGCATCGCGATACGCATGCTGATAATTTCCGCGCTGCTTTTGCTGCTGCTTTCGATACCCGACATTCTTTTTCAGCGCTGGCAGTACAGGGAATCCCTTAAAATGACCAGGGAAGAAGTAAAAGAAGAGCGGAAAATGTACGAAGGGGATCCCCAGATTCGCGCCCGAATCCAGCGGCGCATGAGGGAATTTATGAGCCGGAACATGGCGGTAAACGTCTCCAGGGCCGACGTGGTAATCACCAACCCGACCCATTTTGCCGTCGCCCTGGAATACGACGGCGATACGATGAGCGCGCCCCAGCTTACCGCCAAGGGCGCCGACGATCTGGCGTTCAGGATCAGGGAAATCGCCAAAGAGAACGAGGTGCCGCTTGTCGAAAACAAGGCGCTTGCCCGGGCGCTTTACGCCGAAGTGGAGGTGGGGCGGAGCGTACCTGTTATGTACTGGGAAGCTATCGCCAATATCCTGGCGCGGGTCAGGAGCATTGACGCCAAACGGCGGCGGGCCGACGGTATCGGGGCCTAAAACGAGGAGAATAAATGGCTAACGCGAGAACATTTTCTGGAACATCCGCGCTTTTGGGAAACCGCAGCGACGTTGCCATAGCGGGTGCCGTCGTCGCCGTCGTCGTTATGCTGGTGATACCACTGCCGACGGTGCTGCTCGACGCGCTAATGGCGATGAACCTTATCCTGTCGCTCCTTATCCTTCTTATAGTCCTTTACACAAAAAAGGCCACGGATTTTTCTTTGTTCCCGACGGTACTGCTCGTATCGACGGTTTTTGGCCTGGCTCTGAACGTGTCTTCCACCCGGCTTATCCTTACCCAGGGGGCAGGATTCGACGGAAGGATGATTAAGGCGTTTTCGTCGTTTGTCGTGGGTTCCGGCGGGACCGAAGGCCTCGTCGTCGGCTTTGTGATCTTTATCGTGATTATCGCCGTCCAGGCCGTGGTTATTACCAAAGGTTCCACCCGTATAGCCGAAGTGGCCGCCCGCTTTACGCTGGATTCCCTGCCGGGTAAACAGATGGCGATAGAAGCCGAATTTAACTCGGGGGCGATTACCGAGGAAGAGTCCATAGCCAAAAAAGACGATCTCCAGAGAGAGGTTAACTTTTACGGGGCCATGGACGGATCGAGCAAGTTTATTTCCGGCAACGTCAAGGTGGGCATTCTTATCACCGCCGTCAATATTCTGGGCGGCATTATCATAGGAACCGCGATTCACGGCGAGGCGATAAGCGGCGCCGTCGGAACCTACATAACCTTTTCCATCGGCGACGGCCTTATTTCCCAGCTTCCGGCCCTGCTGGTTTCCACCGCGACCGGCATTATCGTAACCCGCTCCGTGTCGGAGGGAACGCTGGGCGACGACGTTTCGCGCGAATTTTCCCAGGACGCGCGGATTTACTGGATAGGCGCCGTCGTGCTGCTGGGATTCGCGCTGCTGCCCGGCTTTCCCTGGTACGTGCTTGTTCCGATGTCCCTGCTGCTGGGTATCGTGGCGTTCCGCCTCGGGCGGAAGAAAAAGCGGGAATTCGCCGCCGTTATGGCAAAGAGCGGTGAAAAGGAAAAGGCCCGGGAAGAACCGATCGAAATGTCTCCGGTAGTGCCGCTTGATCCGCTGTCGATAGAACTCGGTTACGGGCTTATCCCGCTTGTGGACAGGGAAAAGGGCGCGGAGCTTCTTGAACGGGTACAGCGGATACGCCGGGAATCGGCGCTGGATCTGGGCCTGGTGATCCCCAGAATACGGATCATAGACAACATGCGCCTTGAGCCTTCGGAATACTGCCTTAAAATAAAGGGGGTCGATGTCGGCAGGGGCAGGATACGCATGGGTTACTATATGTGCATCAATCCCGGAAACGTAAAAGAAGAACTTGCCGGCGAAAAAGCCAGGGACCCGGCTTTCGGGCTTCCCGCTGTCTGGATAAACGAGGAAAAACGGGACGAGGCCGAACGGCAGGGCTATACGGTGGTCGATCCGCCGTCGATTATCGCCACCCACCTGACCGAGATTATAAAACGCCACGCGGCGGAAATCCTCGGCCGGCAGGAAATGTCGGGAATTCTCGACGCGCTCAGAAAAGATTATCCCGCCGTCGTGGAAGAAGTCCAGAAAAACCTCAGCCTGGGAGAAATGCAAAAGGTGGTGCAGAACCTTCTTAAGGAACAGGTGTCCATACGGAACATGACGGCCATTCTGGAGACCCTTGCCGATTACAGTCCCGTTACCCGTGACGTTCAGTTCCTTACCGAAAAGGCCCGCCAGACTCTGGCGCGCCAGCTTTGTCTGCAGTACGCGGACGACGAAAAGGTGCTGCGGGTGCTTACCGTGGAACATTCGCTGGAACAGAAGATCATCGACAGCAAGGTGGAAACAAGTTCGGGAATTATCTCCGCGCTGGATCCGCCCCTGCAAAGCGCGTGGATAAAGGCGCTTTCCCGTTCCGTGGCGGCGCTGCACGAACAAGGCTGGCTGCCGGTACTGCTTTGTTCCGAAGCCGCCCGTTTCCTTGTCAAATATTCCACGTCCCGGGAACTGCCTGGGCTTACCGTGCTTTCCGTCCCGGAAATCGCGGACGAAGTTACCGTTGAGGCGGTAGGCGAAGTGAAAATAGAAAGCGCGGCATAGGGCCGAGAACGCGGCGGGCGCGGTTTCGGCGTTCCCCAAGGGCGCGGCTTTGTGCTAAGGTCCAATTGCAGGACGGTGGTTTTGCCGCCGTGAAAAAACAGAGGAAGTATGGCGTATTTTACAGAACAGGCCCCGACTCCTTCCGAGTGTCTTGACAAGATCCGCAGCAAGTACGGAGACCGGGCAAAAGTTTTGGTTCAAAGAACCGTCAGGAAGGGAGGGATATTCGGCATCGGAAGCCACGAAGAGGTGGAAATGACGGGAACCTGCGGCTACAGCCCGGCGCCCTCCGGCTACGGTACTCTGGGCCTCGAAGAGCGCCCCAGGCAGAATTCTAACCTGGAAGAGGAAAAGCGGAAGATTCTCGCGGCCGCGGGCAAAAGCGATCCTACGCTGCTTACGATCCTCAAGGAAGTTCGGGACCTAAACCAAAAGGTGGAGACAAAACTCGAATCCCGGCCGTCCGCGGAAAATCAGAATCATCCCGTTCTTGAAAAGCTTGAAGAGGATCTGACGCTGAACGATTTTTCGCCCTCCTACATCAGGGCGATGATCGAAAGGGTGCGCAGGGAATTTGCCCTTGAGGACCTTGACGATTACGAGAAGGTACAGCGCACGGTAGTCGCCTGGATCGGGGAAAGTATTTCGATTTACCGGGAAAAAGACGGAAAAAGCCCCGGCCGGAAAAAGCCCCGGATTATCGTGCTTGTCGGTTCCGCCGGGGTCGGAAAAACCACAACCATCGCCAAACTTGCCGCCCTGTACGGCGAGCTCGTCGACGGAGGCTGGCGGAACAAGGTGCGGCTTGTTACGCTGGATAATTACCGCATCGGCGGAAAGCAGCAGATCGAAAAATACGGGGAGATTATGGAACTGCCCGTTTCCTCGGTGGAAAATTACGAAGAGCTTCGGACGGTCATGGCCCTGTACCGTCAGGACGTGGATTATGTACTCGTGGATACGATAGGCAAAAGCCCCCGCAATTATACCGAACTGGGAGAAATGCAGGCGATTCTCGGCGCCTGCGGCCCCAGGGCGGAAGAACACCTGTGTATTGCCGCTTCGACAAAGTCAAGCGACATTAAAGAAACGCTCAGACAGTTTGCCCCGTTTAAGTACCGGTCGGTAATACTCACCAAACTTGACGAAACAAACCGTATCGGGAATGTCGTAAGCGCCCTCTGGGAAGAGGGAAAAAGCGTTTCGTTTATAACGACGGGCCAAATCGTTCCCCCGGATATAGAGCGGGCTTCGGTAATGCGCTTCCTGCTTAACCTCGAAGGCTTCACGATTGATCGTGAAGGGCTTTCAAAGCGTTTCCCCGAACCGGGCGACGAAAACGGCTAGAAAAGGAAAAACAAAGATATGGAAGATCAGGCGGAAAAACTACGCGAGATGATGCGGCGGAAAAGCGGCAGTCTGGAAAAAATGCCCGGCAAGGACGGCAAAAAAACCCGGATAATCACCGTGACCAGCGGGAAAGGCGGTGTCGGTAAAACCAACGTATCGGTGAACATGGCCCTCGCCTACGCCCGTATGGGAAAGAAGGTAGTGGTTATGGACGCCGACCTTGGCCTTGCCAACGTAAACGTTATGCTCAACATGATCCCCAAATTCAACCTGTACCATGTGATACGCAAACAAAAGACCATGCAGGAGATCATGATCGACACCGAATACGGAATTTCCATAGTCGCCGGGGCTTCGGGCTTTTCCAAGATTGCCAACCTAAACGACGGGGAACGGCAGTACTTTATCGAAGAGCTTGAAACCCTGTCCGCCGCGGACATCATCATCATAGATACCTCGGCGGGGGTTTCCAGCAACGTGCTTGATTTTGTCGCCGCGGCGGACGACGCGGTTATCATTACCACCCCGGAACCCACGGCGATTACCGACGCCTACGGAATCATCAAGATCATCGCCACGGAAACCAACAGCCTTAATATGGGGCTCAAGCTGGTGGTGAACCGGGTAAAAAACGTGACCGAGGCGAAAAAGATAGCGGACAAGATGATAAACATAACGGGACAGTTTCTGAACCTAAAGGTGGAGTACCTGGGCTTTATCTACGATGACGACGCCGTTTCAAAGAGCGTTCTAAGACAGCGGCCGTTTATGGTGGCGGATCCCAAATGCAGGGCTTCGGTCTGCGTTCAGCATATTGTGGGAAGGATGGACAAAACGGAGCTTAAGGGAAACGGCGGCTTCGGGAAGATGTTTAAGAATTTTTTTAAATAACGGAAGCGGAACGGATGTTTAACTTTAAGGCAAGCGGAATCGCCGCGGGGGCGGCATTTGTCATTTCCCTTCTCCTGGGCCTTGTAAGCGGCTCCGGGTTTCCGGTACTGCTTTTCCGCGCTTTGGGTTTCGGCGCCTTTTTCTTCATCCTTTTTTGCGCCGTTTTTTGGCTCGCCGGCCAGTTCGTTCCTGAGCTTTTTTCCGCTTCCGGCGATCCCTTCGACCCTCCCGGTTCCAGGGTAAACCTCGCGGTCGGTCCCGAACCGATTGAGGGCGCCTTTCCGGCGGAAAATACCGACGAAGTGGACAATCTAGACGGCTGGCGGGTTTCTTCCGACCGGTCTCCCGCGCGGGACGGCGAACAGCCGGATTCTTCCATGGATTTTTCCGCATCCGCGGTTGAGGATCTGGATCAAAACGGCGAAGTTGGGTATAATGAGAAAGGGCCTGTGTCCGCGGGAGAGCCCGCGGGCAAAGGCGCGGGGCGGAATTCGGCTGAAGTCGATCTTGTACCGGATTTCGATACCCTTTCGGAGGCGTTTTTGCCCGATAC
>JAIRSC010000215.1 GCA_031255645.1 Treponema sp.
AACGGGGTTTCCGGCGGCGAGATACAGGGAAGGACGGCGAAAGCGGGAAATCCGCTTTTGTCAAAACACAAAGGGGTTTATCGTCCCATGAAAACCCCGGGAGGAGGAAACTGTGGCGGTAGTCACGATGAAAAGCCTGCTTGAGTCGGGAGTCCATTTCGGCCATCAGGTAAAGCGCTGGGATCCGCGGATGAAAAAATACATATTCGCGGAACGTAACGGAATTCACATCATCGATCTGCAAAAAACCATTCAATCCATCAAAGACGCCTACGACGCCGTCCGCAAGACCGTCGCGGCGGGCAAGACGGTTCTTTTTGTGGGGACCAAGAAACAGGCCCAGCAGGCAATCCAGAAAGAAGCCGAGCGCTGCGGCATGTTCTATGTCAACAACCGCTGGCTCGGCGGCATGCTTACCAACTTTGTTACCATCAAAAAATCCCTGCTTCGCCTTAAAAAGCTCGAAAAGATGGAAGTTGACGGCTCTTTCGAAAACCTTACCAAAAAGGAAATCGCGTCGCTGGGAAAGGAACGTTCCAAGCTTCAAAAGAATCTGGGGGGGATCAAGGAAATGAAAGATCCGCCGGGAGTTCTCTTTATCATCGACACCCGGAAAGAAGGCATAGCGGTGGCCGAAGCCCAGCGGATGGGCATACCCATCGTCGCGGTCGTCGACACGAACTGCAACCCCGAAGGGATCAACTACCCCATTCCGGGCAACGACGACGCGATACGGGCCATCACCCTTTTTACCCAGATTGTCGCGAACGCCGTCGTAGAGGCGGATAACGAAGCGGGGCTTAAAATTATAGAAACCCTGGGCGAAGACGACGAAGATATGGAAGAAATGATGAACGACGTCTCGCTAAAGGAAGAAGACCGGGAAGTCGATATCGAATCCTACGCCTCCAACGGCACGGCCGAGGGCAAGGAAGCCCATGCGGAAGCCGAAGAAGACGCCCTTCCCGTCGATATTGATAAAGTATACGGAGAAGACACCTAGAACGGCCGCGAAGCGCCGCCCTTGTCCCGGCGGCTTTGTTTGTGTTCCCGCGGTTTCGCCCCGGGGACCGGCGGTTAAATTGGGCTTTTAAACGAAGCTGTCCCAAAACCCTGCGCGCGGCGCACCGTCAATTGGTTTTGGGACGGGCTCATACAACAGATTTTGGAGGAAACTATATGGCCGAAGTTACAGCTGCGGATGTTAAAAAGCTCCGGGAAAAAACCGGCGCCGGAATGATGGAATGTAAAAACGCCCTTGTCGCCTGCGACGGGGATTTTGCCGCGGCGGAAAAGATACTCAAGGAAAAAGGCCTCGCGGCGGTAGAAAAACGCGCCGGCAGGGCGACCAACGAAGGGAAGATCTTTGTAAAAATACAGGATTCCAAAGCCGTTCTCCTGGAACTCGCCTCGGAAACGGATTTCGTCGCCCGTAACCCCGAATTTATCGCGCTGGGAGAAACCCTTGCCGGCAAAATTCTTGAAAAGGGCTATACCGAACCTGTCGAAGAACTCAATTCGCTGGTAACCGATCTGGCGACGAAAATCCGGGAAAACATGAGCCTTAAACGGCTTACCGTTTTGAACGCCGCCGCCGGCGAATACATGACCCAATACATACACGGAAACGGCAATATCGGGATCGTGGTCAAGCTGGGCGCGGACAAGCCGGAAGCCTTTGAAAACGAGGAAGTCAGGGCCTTCGCGTTTAACATCGCCCTTCACGTCGCGGCGTTTAACCCGGCGGCAATCGGCAGGGACAACATCGACGCGGCCTGGCTTAAGGAACAGGAAGATATTTTCCGCAAACAAATGGAACAGGACGAGTCGATAAAGAACAAGCCCGCCAATGTGGTCGAAAACATCCTAAAGGGAAAGGTTAACAAATTCCTCAAGGAAATCTGCCTGCTTGACCAGGGCTACGTGAAAGACGAAAAACTCAGCGTAAGCCAGGCGCTGGCGGAAATAAGCAAAACAGCCGGCGCGGCGATTACGATCCGGGATTATGTGTATTACAAGGTAGGTTCAGGAGATGCATAAGGTTATCGCTTCCGCCGAAGAGCGGATGAAAAAAACCATTTCCAGCCTCAAGGAAGCTTACGCCGCGCTTCGTACCGGGCGCGCCTCCGCTTCCCTTTTTGACAAAATCCGGGTGGATTATTACGGCGAAAAAACCCCGCTTAACCAGGTCGCGAACATTTCGAGTCCCGAAGCCAGGCTTATCGTCATACAGCCCTGGGACAAAGCCCTTATCGGGGAAATTGAAAAGGCTGTCCGCTCGTCGGAGCTTTCCCTTAACCCCAGCAACGACGGCAAAGTGATACGCATCTCGATTCCTCCGTTAACCGAGGAACGGCGAAAAGAACTGGTAAAACTCGCGAAAAACCAGGCCGAACAAAGCCGTGTGGCGGTACGAAACATACGCAGGGACGGCAACGAGGAACTGAAAAAAATCCTCAAAGACGGGGAACTTACCGAAGACGAAGAAGCGAAGTCTTCCGATGAGCTTCAGAAAGTGACCGATTCGTACATCACAAAGATCAACCAGGCGCTCGAAGAAAAAGAAGCGGAAATAATGGAAGTGTAATGCCCTCTCTGTCGAATCCCGAATCCCGCGCCCTTCCGGTTCATGTGGGGATTATCATGGACGGAAACGGCCGCTGGGCCGAAAAACGCAGGCTTATCCGTTCCCAGGGCCATCTTGAAGGCTTAAAGGCGGCAAAGCGTATCGTAAAGGCGGCAAGCGACGCGGGAATACGGTTTCTGACGCTCTACGTTTTTTCCACGGAAAACTGGAAGCGTACCGCCGAAGAAACCGGCTTTATTATGGGGCTGGTCAAACAGTACCTTCGGGGAGAGCTGGACTTTTACCGGGAAAACCGCATACGGATACGCCACGCCGGAGACCTCCGGGGCCTGCCGAACGACATCGCGGCGGAACTCGCGGCCGCCTGTGAGGAAACCGCGCCGTTTCCCGGAATGCAGGTTGTGCTGGCCCTTAATTACGGCGGCAGGGACGAAATCGTGCGGGCGGTAAAAAAGCTTGTCGCCGAAAACGGCGAAACGCCGATAACCGAGCAAAACATTCGTTCGTTTCTCGACAATCCCGACATACCGGATCCCGATCTTGTTATACGAAGCGCGGGGGAATACAGAACCAGTAATTTTTTGCTTTGGGAAGGGGCGTATTCGGAATACTATGTTTCGGATGTCCTGTGGCCCGACTGGACCAAAGAGGAATTTGACAGGGCTCTCGCGGCGTACCGGGGACGCTGTCGTAAATTCGGCGGGGCGGCGTGATAAAAAAACTTGTCCCGCGGCTGCTTATCTTTTTTATCGGTATTCCCGCTGTTGTCGCCCTTGTATTGCTCCTTCCATGGTACAACCATCTTGCCCTTAACATGGCGGTTATAGCGGTAAGCTCCGCGGGGGCGGTCGAATTTTCCCTGATGCTCGGGAAAAAGGGCTTTAAGATCGCCGCCGTGGAAGCCGCCATTCTCGGCGCGCTCAGCCCCCTTTCCATGATGCTTTCGGTCAGCTTTGGCGTTTCAAGCCAGTTGACGCCGGCGTTTTTTATCATCGGCGCGTCGTGGCTTCTCGCGTCGGTAATTTTCTACCGCGGCGGCGGTAACGGCGGCGGCGACAACAGCGATTTTTCGGGAGTCCTGTACCGCCTTGCCGCGGGTTTTTCCGTGCTGCTGTATCCGGGGCTTTTTCTAAGCTGGATAATACGAATGTCCCTGTTTAAACATTCGGTGGTCGTTATCCTGCTGTTTATTCTTACGGTTATGGCAAACGACTCGGCGGCCTGGGCTTTCGGCATGCTCTTTGGAAAAGGCAACCGGGGAATTATCCCGGCCAGCCCCAACAAAAGCGTCGCCGGTTTCGCGGGCGGCCTTCTGGCGTCCGTCGCCGTATGCGCCGCCGCCGTATACCTGATTCCCTCCGTGTTTGAGCCGGACAAGCTTCCCCGGCTTCCCGGCGGACTGCTTCTCGGCTTTTTTTCCGGCATCGCCGTTACCCTGGGAGATTTGGCCGAATCGGCGATAAAACGGTGCTGCGCGGTAAAGGATTCCGGTTTCCTTATACCCGGGCGGGGCGGCGTACTCGATTCGATTGACTCGATTGCCTTTACCGCTCCCGTTTTTTTTATTCTGTACCGTTTCTTTTTTTAGCGTCCGGCAGCGGCTTTCTTGAAATATCCGGTATTGTCGGTTATGTTTTACAAGCGGGGAAATACATGACTTTTCTGAAAATAATAATTGGACTTGCGGAGCTGGGCATTGTCGTCTTTATCCACGAACTCGGGCATTTTCTCGCCGCCCGCTTTTCCGGCATCGACGTGGAGGCTTTTTCCGTAGGCTGGGGAAAACCCCTGCTGAAAAAAAAGATCGGGAACGTTGAATACCGTCTCGGCATGCTTCCGATAGGCGGCTACTGTAAAATGAAAGGGGAAAACGGTTACGGAGAAGCCTGGGAAAACAGCAAAAACGGCAAAGCCCCGGACGCATCTTCGTTTTACGGCGCCCATCCGGCCAAACGGGTTCTGACCGCCTTTGCCGGGCCGTTTTTTAATTTTTTGTTCGCCGTCGTTGTGCTTTCCATTATATGGGGAGCCGGCGTTGACGTAAAAACCCTGGAAAACCGTATCGTCGTTCTTGCCGACATAGACGGCAAATCTTATCCTTCGGACAGGGCCGGCCTTGTTTCAGGCGACCGAATCATCGAAATTGCCGGAACGCCGATTGGCAATTACGGCGAACTGCGGGAAAACATCGGCCTTAATCCCGGCAAGGCCCTGGCCGTCAAAGTGGACAGGGACGGCGCGATCCTCGATCTTACGGTTACACCCGACCTTGAAAAAAGCGGCGAAGGCAAAATAGGGGTTTACTATTGGACAACTCCCGTCGTCAGCGCCGTCGCTCCCGAAAGCCCCGCGGAAAAAGCCGGCCTGAAAGCGGGCGACAGGATACTCAGCATGAACGGCAGCCCCCTGCCCTACACGGTGGCCGTTCTCAGGATTTTCAGGGACGCGCAGCCGGAACGTTTTTCCGTTGAATACGAACGCGGCGGGGAGCTTTTTTCCGCCGAGCTGAGCGGGGTAAGCTATGTTTCGGGAGCGCCCGAAACGGGTATCGAATATCCGTTTATCGCCTACAGAACCCCTTCCCTTTCGCCTCCGGCAGCCCTTGCCGCCGGAATAAAGGAATCGGTAAAAACCTTTGCCGTTTCGGTAAAAAGCCTGGCGCTGCTTTTCAGGGGCGTTGACCTTACCCAGGCGGTTTCCGGCCCGGCCCGCATTACCTACATGGTCGGAGAAGTCGCGGCCCAGGGCTTCGGCGAAAACCTCCGTACCGGGCTCAGTTCGGCGGGAAGTTTTTTGGCCCTCATTTCAATAGCCCTTTGTTTTATGAACCTGCTTCCCCTGCCCATTCTGGACGGAGGGCTTATCGTGCTTTCGGTCGTGGAGGGGATAAAGGGCGGGCCGCTTAATCCGAAATTCGTATCCATATTCCAGACCGCCGGCGTCGTGATCATCTTCGGCCTTATGGTTTTTTCGCTTTTTAATGATATACTTTTCTTTGCCAGCCGTTAGGGGGAATGAATAATGAGGCACAAAATACCCTGTTTTTGCGACAATATATTTACCGTAGACGTTCCCGAAGAGATCAACCTGGACGAACAGCCCCAGTATATCGAAGACATTCTGTCCGGTAATTTCATGATTTTTACCTGCGGAAGCTGCGGGAAACGGCACAAGCCCGAATTTCCCCTGATCGTCCACTGGCCGGCCAGGGGCTTAAGCATTGAGGTTGTTCCGGAGCTTGACCGGGGAAGCTTTTACCGGCGAAAGGAAGAGCCTTCCGCGAAAGAAACGGTAATCGGCTACCCGGAACTGTCCGAACGCGTCGCCGTACTGCGCGACGGGCTTGTGCCCGAAGTTCTCGAAGCGATCAAATACTACCTGCTGCTCAGGGCGGACGAGGCGTACCCGGACCAGGATGTATCCGTATGGTATCAGAACAAAACCGGAGACGGTCTTGAATTCCACATCCACGGCATAAAAGAGAACGAGGTGGCGGTTATGAAAGTACCGGCCGGCGTTTATGAAAAAAACCTTTCCGACTATAAACAGGATCCGAAAAAAGAGCCGTTCCCGTCCCTGCGGGTAAAAACATACCTGTCGGTACAGAACATGCTGCGCCCCGACGAGCTTAAATAGGCCGCGCCGGTTTTTGTCCGGGCCGTGTATGTGCGCCGCGGAACACGCGGCCTTACATCCGGAATTCGCTGCCCAGGTAAATTTCCCGCACCATCGGATCGGAGAGGATCGCGTCTTTCCCGCCCCGCGCCACGATAAGGCCGTCGTTAATAATAAACGCTTCCGTGGTTATTTCAAGGGTATCCCGCACGTTATGATCGGTAATAAGCACCCCGATGCCGTTTTCCGCGAGGGCGCGTATAATCACCTTTAACTCAAAAACCGTTTTGGGATCGATGCCCGCGAAAGGTTCGTCCAGAAGCAGAAATTTCGGTTCCATTGCCAGCGCGCGGGCGATTTCGGTTCGGCGGCGTTCCCCGCCGGAAAGGGTGTAGCCGTACTGATCCCTGATCCGGCCGATGCCGAACTCTTCAAGCAGCCGTTCCATCCGTTCTTTTTTTGCCGCCAGGTCAATGTCCCGCCTGGTTTCGAGGATCGCCCACAGGTTCTGCTCTACCGTAAGTTTTCGAAATACCGAGGCGTCCTGTGGCAGATAGGTAATGCCAAGCCGCGCCCGGCGGTACATCGGTTCGGCGGCGATATTCTTTCCGTCAAGAAGCACGCTGCCGCCGCTGGGCCGGTGAAACCCCACGATAATGTAAAATATCGTGGTTTTTCCCGCCCCGTTGGGACCGAGCAGCCCGGCCACTTCCCCGTTCTTCATCACGAAATCGACGCCCCGCACAACTTCCCGCCTGCCGAAACGTTTGCGCAGCGCCTGAACCGCGAGGGTATGCAAATCCACAGCCGCGCCGCCGCCCGCGGCGGTATCCGCCATCATTCCTCCCCTTTGATGGAGCCGGAAACGGTTCCTTCCATGGAAACGTCTTCGGTATCGAGGTTAACCCGTATGCGATCCGCGTGGAATTCGTCGTCGTTCTTGAACACCACGGGAAAACCCGCGAGGTCAAGAAGCTGTTCGTCCCTGTTGTATACGGCGTATTCGGAACGGCAGACGATTGACTCCTTAAAAAGCCGCACCGCCACCTGAAAAACGGCGGTTTCGTTCCCGTCGTTGTATTCGATAAAACGTCCCTTGGCCACGACTTCGTTATTTCTGTCTTCCAGGGTCGAATCTCCTTCGAGCCGGGCTATTTTTTGCGTACGGTCGTAACGGAGCCTGTCCGTCCTGAAGATGATGTTCTTTTCTTCTTCCAGGCCCCAGACATTACCGCTGCAGTCGATAAACTCGTTGTCCGCTCCCTGAATCTCGATACGATCCGCCTTGAGTATGATGGAATCGGAATGAACCTCGGCGTTGCCGGAAAGAACCAGAACCTCCTGTCCCGTCGCCCGGCTCCCGCTCATTTTATCCGCTTTAAAGCTGAAGGTTTCGGCGTAAAGCGGAACGGAAAACAGCAGCGCCAGAAAACAGAGGCTTTTGCAAAAACAGCCCATTACGCGAATTCTGTTCATTTTTCCACCCGCCGGTATTCTTCCCCGTCCACGGACAGGGCCCCGTCCGAATCGGCGGTTTGGTCCGTATCCACGGCCTCTTCCGCGTCTTCGTCTTCTTCCGCAATGTCCCCGGAAACGGCCTCCTCAAAGCGCCAGCCGCGCCGCCGCGTGTCGGCGGAAAGGTTCCGGCCCGAAAGCCGGGTCCCGTCCGAACGGGTAACGACAACCTCTCCCGGAGCGACGAAAACCCGTCCCGCGTTTTCCCAGGAAAGACTCTCGGTTTGCAGCGAAATATCCTCGGACTCGACCTCTATGGAAACGCCTCCCCCCATAGTCAGATTTCTTGTATCGGTTTCGATATTTGCCGAACCGCCGCTGCCCCGGACGTTTATGTTTGGAATCACGCCGGCTTCGGGAGCTTCGGGATTGTACTGCTCGAAAGAAAAGCTGTCTATCTCCATCGTGTGTTTTGTCTCGTAGCGCCGGGCTTCTTTTGAGCGTATCCGTACCTGCGGAAGGGCGTTTTCCATGCGGACATATTCCACGTCTTTCATGATCACGTCGGGAATGTTTTCGGAATCTTCGGCGGCCGCGTCGTAGTCAAACGAACAGGCGGCGGGCAGGATAAACAGAACGGCAATCCACGCCGATACGGAAGGTTTTTTCATGTTTTCTCCGCCGTTTTCCGGTTGTCCCGCGCCGCGGCGATAAAATCCCTGAACAGCGGGTGGGCCGCCGTGGGCTTTGACTTGAATTCGGGGTGGAACTGTACCCCGACGGCCCAGGGATGATCCGGCCATTCCACCGACTCGACCAGAATCCCGTCGGGTGTAAACGCGGAAAGCCTGAGTCCCGACCTGGTCATTTCTTCACGGCAGGCGTTGGAAAATTCATAGCGGTGCCGGTGGCGTTCGGAAATACGCTTTTCCCCATAGGCGGCGAATATCCGGCTTCCTTCCTCCAGCGCCGATTCGCTGCGGCCAAGCCTCATTGTCGCTCCGTAATTCACGACGTTTTCCTGTTCTTCCATAAGGCTTACAACAGGATGTTTCGTGTCCGGGTTAAATTCGGTGCTGTCGGCGTCTTCCCAGCCGAGCATGTTGCGGCACCAGTCTATCACCATTATCTGCATTCCCAGGCATATACCGAAATACGGAACCTTGTTCGTCCTGGCCCAGCAGGCGGCTTTTACCATGCCGTTAATGCCCCGCTGGCCGAAACCGCCGGGAACGAGGATCCCGTCCACATTGCAGCCTTCGGGACCAAGCGCCGCGTGCGCCGCCGCGGCGTCGCCTTCTTCAAGCGGCGTGGAATCTATCTTTACCAGTTCAACCTTAACCCCACATTCAAGGCCGGCGTGAAACAGCGCCTCGTATACGCTTTTATAGGCGTCGTGGAGTTCCATGTACTTCCCGACAATGCCGATACGGACGACGCCTTTCCGGGCGTTGAATTTCTCCATCATCGAGCGCCAGCTTTCCAGGTTCGCGTGACGGCATTCCACCCCCATTTTTTTCAGTACCACCTGGTCCAGCTTCTGCTTAAAGAACACCAGGGGAATTTCATAAATCGTCGTGGTAATATTGTAGGAGGTAAACACCGCGTCGTTTTCCACATTGCAGAACAGGGCTATTTTCCGCCTGGTTGCGTCGTCAAGCATCGTCGGCGCCCGGCAGATGAGGATATCCGGCTGAATCCCCATTTCCTGCATGGCCTTGACCGAATGTTGGGTCGGCTTGGTCTTGAGCTCCCCGCCGGCGACTTCGGGGATAAGGGTCAGATGTACCGACAGCGCGTTAATCCGGCCCGATTCGTGGATCATCTGCCGGGCCGCTTCGAGGAAGGGTATCGACTCGATGTCCCCGACGGTTCCGCCGATTTCCACAATCACCACGTCGGTATCCGGATCTTCCTTTGCCACAGCCGCGATACGGCTCTTTATCTCGTCGGTTATATGGGGAATAACCTGGACGGTTCTTCCCAAATAGCGGCCTTCCCGTTCTTTCCGTATTACCGCGTCGTAGACCTGGCCCGTGGTAACCGAATTGGCCCGGGAAAGGGGGCCTTTGGTAAAGCGGGCGTAGTTGCCCAGATCGAGATCGGTTTCGGCCCCGTCGTCGGTAACATAAACCTCCCCGTGCTGATAGGGGCTCATTGTTCCGGCGTCCACGTTTATATAGGGATCGCATTTTACCATGCGGACATTAAGGCCCCTGCCTTCCAAAAGGGCGCCCAGGGACGAGGCCGCGACCCCCTTCCCAAGGCTGGAACACACGCCGCCGGAAACAAAGATATACTTGTTCATGTAAAAAGATTATACGCTAATTGACAGGGCTTGATCCAGTCTTTACACTTAGCGTTATGGATGAAGTATTCTTTTCTGACGCCGATTTTGAGACTTACAGGAATTTTATCTACAACGAAAGCGGAATACATTTTACCGCTACCAATCGTTCAATTCTCGAGTCCAGGCTTAAGGAAAAGCTTCGGGAAAAGAAGATAGCTGCCGTCAAAGAATATTACGGCATTATTACCCGGGACAAGGAAGAACTAAAGGAATTCCTTGACTCCATAACAACCAATTTGACCCGGTTTTTCCGAAACCAGGCCCATTTTGACGCCCTGGAGCACCATGTAATTCCGGAACTGATGAAAATAAAGCAGCCCACGGGAAACACGACGATCAAGGTCTGGAGCGCCGGCTGTTCTACCGGGGAAGAACCCTATACGATAGCCATGCTTTTGAGCGAAATACTCCGGCCGCCCTGGAAATTTACGATAACCGCCAGCGACATCAGCCTGAAATGCCTTATGACCAGCAAAGAAGGCTTTTACTCCGATGCGCGGATTACCGGGATTCCCAGCGCGTATTTACAAAAGTATTTTGACAAGGTCGAAGGCGGCTACAAGGTTCACGCCGATCTTATGTCGAAAATACGCTTTGACTATCATAACCTAAAAAATGATTCAGGCCAGCATGGTCTTGATATAGTATTCTGTAGAAATGTTATCATCTATTTTGACGAGGCGGCGCAGCAGGCGGTTATCAACCGGTTTTGGGACGCGATGGCCCCAAAATCATTCCTGTTTATCGGTCATTCCGAGTCCCTTTTCGGAATGGATACAAAATTTGAATTTGTTAAAACCCAGTGGGCGACGTTTTATAGAAAATATATATAGGGGTTATCCGTGGCTGATGAAATTTCCGTTCTAATTGTTGACGATTCCGCCCTGATGCGGAACCTTATCGGTAAAATGGTGGAGTCTACTCCGGGGCTGGCGATAGCCGAAAAGGCGATGAACGGGAACTTCGCCCTGCAAAAGATTCCCAGGGTTAACCCGGACGTAATCTGTCTGGATCTTGAAATGCCGGAAATGAACGGCATTGAATTCCTCAAGGAACGGAAAAAACAGGGTATCGACATTCCGGTAATTATCCTGTCGTCCGTCGCCGAAAAGGGCGCGGCGATTACGATGGAGGCCCTTTCCCTGGGGGCAAGCGACTTTGTTACCAAGCCTTCCGGCGCGATATCGGTTGATCTGCACACGGTGGCGAACCACCTGACAAGCCTGCTTATCGCCTACGGGGGCCAGTACCGCAAAGCAAAGGGGAAAAAGGTTCTTGCCCCTCATGAATACGAAAAAAAGCCGGAACCCGCCGACGCGGGGAAAAAGCCGGTTTTTAGCGCCAATTTCGGCCTGTTCGGCGGGCCCGCCCCGTCCGCGCCCGCGCCGCCGCCCCAGACTCTGCGCAAGCCCGGTAATGTGGAAATTATCGCCATAGGCATTTCCACGGGCGGGCCCGACGCCCTGCGGGTGGTTTTCGCGGATCTTGACGCGGACCTCAAGCAGCCGATCCTCGTGGTACAGCACATGCCGGCGGGCTTTACGCAGGAATTCGCCAAAAGCCTCGACCGGATATGCCCGCTTCACGTCAAGGAAGGCGAAGAAGGCGACGTCCTTCAGCCGGGATGGTGTTATATCGCCCCGGGCAACAATCATATTGAAGTCGAAAGAAAGGCCGCCGGTCCCGTCCTTCACCTTTCCGGCGCTCCGCCGGTCAGCGGTCACAGGCCTTCGGTGGACGTGCTTTTCGCGTCGGTCGCGATGGCCTATACCAACCACGCGCTCGGGGTGATAATGACCGGCATGGGCCGGGACGGCGCCAACCAGCTCGGCAACATCTACAAGGAAGGGGGGCTTACCCTGGGCCAGGACGAAAAAACCGCCGTCGTCTACGGCATGCCCAGAGTCGCCTACGAACTCGGCTTTGTAATGGAGCAGGTTCCGCTTGAAAAAATGGGCCGGCGAATCTGCGACCTGGCCAAGGCTTCCCGCTGACGGCGCGCTACCTTACCGTCCACCGGTTATCGGTTTTCTCAAAGCGGGAAAACGGAAGAATCAGGATTCGGCTGTCTTCGGCGTTCATCGTAATCCGTCCCGCCGCGATGTTGACTTCCGTAACCTTCCAGGAAACGCCGTCGTAATACAGCCTGGTTCCCTCCTGGGGAACAAGCCTTCGCTGTTCACAGTAAAAGCCGTGTTCATAGGCCAGGCAGCAAAGAAGCCTTCCGCAGGGGCCGGAAATTTTCATTGAATTAAGGGAAAGGTTCTGATCCTTGGCCATTTTTATCGAGACCGGTTTGAGCTTGTCGGAAACCATGTGACAGCAGTACCCCCGTCCGCAGACGCCAAGGCCCCCGACAACCCTGGATTCGTCCCGTACCCCGATCTGGCGGAGTTCTATGCGGGTTCTGAATATCGACACGAGATCCTTGACCAGTTCCCGGAAATCGACCCTGTTTTCCGCGGTAAAGAAAAACAGTATTTTGGGTTCGTCAAGCAGATAGTGTACCGAGACAAGCTTCATTTCAAGCCTGTGTTTTTCGATCTTTTCCCGGCATATTCCAAACGCTTCTTCTTCCTGTTTGCTGTTGTATTCCGCTTTTTGAAGGTCTTCTTCGGTAGCGGGCCGCTCGATAAGGGCGATCTCCGGCGCCGAACAGCTTACCCGTCCCATTACCTGGGCAAGATCCCTGCCGTAACGGGTGGGAACCAGAACCTTTGCCCCGGCGTCGAGGACGCCGTCCCTGAAGGCGGCAAGAAAGGTTTCGTTGGAATACGAAAGCCTGAGTCTGTATACCGGGGTGTCCGGCTCAAGCCCGGTTTCGACCGGCTGAACGATGACGCTGTCGTCAAACGTTTCTTCCCCCGGCCTGTCTTCCAGAGCGGCAAATTCTTCCTCGTCTATTTCGTCGTAACTGTCTTCGTATTCGTCGCCCATGCTGTTTCCTATCCCATAAGGTCTACCAAAAGACCCCGTATTTCGTCGGTTTTTGCCAAAATGGAAAGCTGATTTTCCTGCCCCCTCATAATGGCCGCCGCCAATTCTTCCAGCTTTTTGTCAATCACCTGGACAAGGGTAAATTTTTTCCGCCTAAGAAGATTTGCCCCGCTTTGGTGTTCTTCGGCGAGGAAACAGTTTTTCACTACATAGTGAATAAAATTCCGCACCGCCTGTTTGTAATCCTGAATCTCCTGGGGAAAAGGCCGTTTGGAAAGAAGATCCCCCTGGTTATGTACCTCGTCCAGAAGAAGATGAAGCGATTCGTCCGACACGGGAAGCGCTTCGGGATCGGGCGTCTTTTCGGCTTTTTCAAAAAAAGACGCGAAAGACCGTTTTTTTACCTTTGCGGTCTTTTCCCTGCGGGAGGCGCCCGAGGTTTTCCGGGATTCGGCGCTTACTTCCCCGTAGGCGGCGGGATTAAAAAGCGGTGACGAACCGTCCGGAAAAACAATGTTTGCCATTTTGGCTCAGGACCGCGGCGGCGGAAAAAATCCGCCCGAATTTTCGCGGGTCTGGGAATGACGCTTGTCCCGGTATTCTCCCGACGCCCTGTTCCAGCTTTCCTCGTCGCGGCAGACCCGTACCCTGCCGTGGATAAGGCAGCCTTCGGCGGCTTCTATGCGCCGGGTGGTTATGTCGCCCAAAACAAGCGCCGTCGGCAGCACCACAAGCCGCTCGCTGGCCAGGATATTGCCGTCCACCACCCCGCCGACGGTTACCACCGTTCCGGTAATGCTGCTCCGCATCCTCGCTTTTTTGCCGACCACAACCCGGCCTTTCGCGTGAAGGTTTCCCCGCAGAAAACCGTCTACCCGCGTAAAGCCCCCGGAAACGATGTCGCCGGAAACAAACGAGTCTGAGCCTATAATCGTATTTATGGAAAAGTCTTCCCTGTCGCGCCGGAGTCCACGAGCCATTTTTCTACCTCGGGGGATTGAGGCGGATGTTAAGATACGGATACGGATCCACCACCTCGAAGCCGCTGTGCACTTCGTAATGAAGATGGGGCCCGGTCGAACGTCCCGTATTGCCGATATACCCTATTACGTCGCCCTGCTTTACCTGCTGACCGGCCTCTACCCGGAACGAAAGCATGTGGGCGTAACGGGTGTAAAAACCGTGCTGGTGCCGGATAACAATGTAATTGCCAAAACCGTTCGGCTCGTACGCGATAAACGCGACCTGGCCGTCCGCGGTAGCCACTATCGGGTCTCCCTGACGGTATGTGGAAATGTCTATTCCCGTATGCAGATGGCTCATTCCGGTAAAGGGATCCGGGCTCCGGCCAAAAAACTGGGTAAAATGCCCTATCCCTCCCCTGATGGGCCAAATACTGGGGATTTCCGAAAGTATGCTGCTTTGGGAGTTAAGTATGTCGCCGATTTCTTTAACCGGCTCCATCGCGGAAGAAAGATACACCGAAAGGCGGCGGAGATCCTCAACTTCCCTGGAAAAATCGCCGCCCCCCGAAAAGAGCGAGGCGCGCTCCCCGGTAATGGCGGCTGCCGGATTGACGCCCATTGTGGAAAGAGTGCCGGAAAGAACCGCCTCAAAACTCCGCGCCGCCCTGGAAAGCTGATTCACTTCGCCGCGAAGCTTTTCCAGATCCTCCTGTGTTTCGCGAAGCCGGGCGTCCTGTTCGGTAAAGCCGCTGCGGGCGTTTCCCGCCAGGGCGCTGTACAGAAAAAAGACGGCCGCCAGGCCGAAAAAAAGAAAAATTCCGGCAAAAATGGTGATAAACTTGACATGAAAATTATACACCCGCTTTTCCGAATGGGGGACAAGAACGATTGTGTAGTCCCTTGTCAAAAGCCGTCCCACCGCCCTGAAAAAATCCCCAATCCGCTCAGCAAGCCATGAGATTCTGTTTTTTAGCGCTTTGACAATGCCGTTTTCAATCCGTTTATAATGATAGACCTGAGCCATAATCACCCCTCAACCAGACAATCATAGCGTAAACGCGCCCTCCCGTCAATTCGCGGCAGGGCTTACCGTCAGCGGACGGCAGGCGCCGAAGCCGCCACGCCGCTTTCTCCATCTTCGTTTGCGGCGGGGTTGGTTGATTAAAAACATTGCGGGAGTGTATTATATTCCTGATTATAGTGAGAAACATCAATGGGAAACATCCAAAACCGGGGCTTTTGGATGTTTCCCATGTTTGGAAGGAGCGGGCCATGCGGGAGATTTCGGCAAAACGGGTTTCAATCAGGCGGCGGTTTCTTGTCTTTTCCGTCGTCTTTTTTTTGCTTATCGCGGGAGGGGGCGCCTGCGCCTTTTTCTTTTCCCTGCGGCAGATGATCCGGGGAAACGCCGCCCGCGAGCTGGCCCGTCTGCTCGACACAAGCCGCCTTAAACTGGAAGCGTCGATTAATTCGGAAATAGCCATCGCGCTTAAAATGGCCGAATCTCCGCTTATTATAAGCTATTTTATGCGGCCCGAAGACCCGGAACTTGAGCGGCTTGGCTTTAGCGAAATCGCCGGATACCGCAGGGCTTTCAGGGGGAATACGGTTTTTTGGATAAACGACCGGGACAAGCGTTTCTATTCCGACGATGCCTACGCGTATACCCTCGATCCGGAGGATCCCGACGAATACTGGTACTACATGACCCTCTCCGAGACCGAGCACTACAATTTCAACATTAACTACAACGACAATCTTAAAAAAACCATGCTTTGGATCAACGCGCCGGTATTTTCCGGGGGGCGGGCCGCCGGCATTGTGGGAACCGGCATAGAACTTACCGGATTCATCGATTCTCTCTACGCGGATCTGGGCGGCATGGAACTTTATCTGTTTAACCGGCAGGGAGAGATAACCGGGGCGCGGGACAATCAACTGTTGGTCGACAAGGTTTCGCTCGGCGATTTTCTGGGAGCGCGAGGGGACGCGATTATTTCCCGCGCGTCGGCCCTTGACGAAACCGCTGTCGAGACTTTTCTTTCCGGCAGCCAGGAAATAGCGGTCGGCAGAATACCGCTGCTCGACTGGTACATTACGGCTTTCGCGCCGATTACCTTTTCGATGTTTTTGTCGTCTCCGATGACCGCGGTGTTCCTTTTGACGTTAGTTGTAATCATCCTGATCTTTGTTATCATCCATGTCTTTATCGGAAACGCCCTTGAGCCCCTGGGAAAGATGGAGGCCATTCTCAAGGATGTCGCCGCGGAATGGGATTTAACCAGGCGGATTACGGTCGGCCGGCGCGACGAGATCGGCGTTCTGGCGGATTTTTACAACACGACCTTCGATAAAATACAGGGCCTGGTAACCGTTATCAAGACGCGGGCCGCCCAGCTTTCGGATACGGGGATCGATCTGTCTTCCCGCATGAGCGAAACCGCCGCGGAGATTGATCAGATAACCGCCAACATTCAGGACATAACGGAACAGGTCAAGAACCAGTCCGGGGCGGTAAAGGAATCGGGCGAAGCGATAGACCGGATCATGGCGCGGGGCAGCAGCCTGCACGACCATATCACCGTTCAGTCCGACAGCGTCTCGCAGTCTTCCGCGGCGATTGAGCAGATGTTCGCCAATATTCACGCCGTAACCGAAACGCTCGTAAAAAACACGGGGAACGTGAAAACCCTGACGGAATCTTCCGAGGCCGGCAGGACGGATCTGGAAAACGTTTCGACGGATATTCAAAAAATAGCCAGAGATTCGGAAGGGCTTCTGGAAATCAACGCGGTTATGGAAAACATTTCGAGCCAGACAAATCTGCTGTCGATGAACGCCGCGATAGAAGCGGCCCACGCGGGAGAAGCGGGAAAGGGCTTTGCCGTCGTGGCCGACGAGATACGAAAGCTCGCGGAATCCGCGGCGGAACAATCGAAAACCATCGGCGGCGTGCTTAAAACCATTAAAGAATCAATCGCTTCGATAGCCCGGTCGACCGAAGCCGTTCTTCAGCACTTTGAACTGATTGAGCGGGGCGTGAAAACGGTGTCGGGACAGGAGGCGGGAATCCTTTCCGCGATGGAAGAACAGGAAAACGGCGGCAAAAGCATTCTGGAAGCGGTATCCCGGCTGAGCGAGGTTACCGGGGAAGTGTACCGGGCCTCGGAGGACATGACGGCGGAGTGCCGGGAGGTGTTACGGCAGCGGGATAACCTTGCGGAGCTGACCCGGAAAATAGACGAAGAGATACATGAAGTATCCGCCGGTTCCGATCAGATCAACAGTACGGTTATCCATATTAACGGGATCAGCGAAAAAAACAAAGTCAATATCGGCGCCCTTGTTGAGGAAGTGGCGAAGTTCAAAGTATCCGGCGGCTGACGCCCGGCCGCCGA